>QKCO01000168.1 GCA_003245635.1 Treponema sp. | reverse complement strand
ACGTCGACCGGTTCGCTGGATTCCCCGTTGAGCTCGAGGGTTACGCCGGGAATAAGATCGTCGATGCGGTTTTTCCCGCGGCGCACGGCGATGCCGTCCATCGCGAGCTGCGCGTCGCCCGCGGTCGATATCGGATGCAGGGCCTTGAAGCCGCCGTTTGCCTCCGGATCGAATATGCGGACGGCCCTGAGCGAAACGTCCCGATGCGTGTTCCTGTTGACGATATCGATCGCCGTCAGGTCCTTGCCCGATCCCTTCGCGTAGTCTCCGAGCCTGACGCTGGTGCGCTTGAAGCCTGCGTCGTCTTCGACCGGCGGGAGAAGAACGCTCGTGCCGTCGGAGAATACGAGCTTGAAGACAAGCGGATCATCTACGCGCGGCGGCGGTTCGGGCTTTTCCCAGCGGGGAAGAGGCACCGCGGACGGATCGCTCTCGACGACGACTCCCCCATAGCTGATGGAGCCTGTCGAAGGTATGGAGGGTCCCGGCGGCGGACCGTCGTCCGCGGCCGCTTCGGCCGGCTCGGTGCGCGCTTCGGATTCGTATTCGAGCGCCAATTCTCCGCGGACGCGGATTCCTGGGGCGATCTGTATCCGCGCTTCAACGCCGGCGGCGGCGGACACCGTTCCATCCGCCACAGAGACGGATCGGCCGTTTGTCGATTTGACTGTTTTCTGCGTCAGCGGCGGCTTGCGTTCCTGACTGTCGACGCGTTCGACGAATCCTACGTCCAGAGCGAGCCTTTCGGCGTCCGCCTTGAAGGACAGCCTGTTCGCGGAGCCCGTTTCCTTGGATTCGACGATGATCGAGCGCGTCTTGGGTTCGGCCACGATGGACGATACCGAAAGCTTGCCTTTGCCGCGCCGCTCGACCGCGTCCGAGAAATCGCGGATCGATCCGCCGCGGAACGGAACCGAGATTTCCGTTTCGCCGACCGAAAACTGGTACTCGCCGGCGGGAATCTTGAAGTCCTCCGGAAGCGGCTTCGAAAGGAAGCGATCCGCGCTTGCGATCTTCTCCACGGTGAAGCTCCGCTTCTGTTCCGAGGCTTCGCGGGTAGCGGTGCCGCTGATGACCGCTTCGTTCGAAGAGCGCGCGATTCGTTCGTTGAAGGGATTCTGGAAGGAAAACAGCGTACGGGCGCTTTCCCGAAGAGCGGAAATCTTCCGGCCGACATCCTGCCAGACCGATTTCTGGTCTTCGAGGGTCTTCACTTCCTTCTCGGCGCGGTCCCTGGGAACGCGCTCAAGCTTCATGAGTCCTTCGATCAATTTATCGGAGTCGTATTTGCTTTTTACGCCGGGAATATAGATATCGGACATCGACTCCGCGTCTTCCGCGCTCGCCTACACGGTCTCGTCGAACAGGAGACCGATCATATCCCTGAGCTGCCTATGCAGCCGCTGCAGCTCTTCGGGCGGAAGTTCCTTGATCACTTTATCGGTTTCCGGATCTACGACCTTGACGACGATCTCGTCGGTCTGGCTGTCGATGGAGAAACGCAGCTTCTTGTTGAAGGCGATCGACACCCGTTCGAGATCCTTGACCACCGACTCTATTTCGGGCTTTCGGAGGATCGGAGCGCTCTGCGCGTCTTGGGGCTGAGATGCCCCTCCTGCGCGAAGCGCGTTCTGGTCGACGATATGTTCCGGCGGCGTATAACCGGAGCCGACGCCGCTGATGGCTATACTCATGGTCTACCCCCTGTCGTTGAAAAAAAGGACGGGAGAAGGCCGCGATCTTCTCCCGTCCCGACTTTCGAAAGACGACGTCCAGAAGTCTCTCTCAAGTGTATGAAAGCGTTCCTTAACCGAGCAGCTGCATCACCGACTGGCTGCGGGTATTGGCCTGAGCCAACATCGCGTTGCCCGCCTGCGACAGAATCTGGTTCTTGGTGAAGGAAACCATTTCGGACGCCATGTCCGCATCCCTGATCCGGGACTCGGAAGCCTGCAGGTTCTCGGAAGCGACCGCGATGCCCTTAGCCGCCATTTCGAAGCGGTTCTGGTAGGCACCGAGATCGGCGCGCTGCTTGGAAATCTGCTTGAGGGCGGAATCCAAGTTGCCGATGGCCTGGTTGGCGTTTTCCGGCGTGGCGATGGAAATCATTCCGGTATCGCCCTGAGCGCTCTGCAGACCGAGGGCCTGCGCGGTCATCGTGCCGATGAACACCGTTTCGCTCTGGTCCATGTTCGCGCCGATCTGGAACTGCATGGTCCGGTTCACGGTCGAGTTCTTGGCGAACGCGCCGGTGAGGATATTCATGCCGTTGAACTGCGCATGGCTGGCGATCCGGTTTATTTCGTCCACGAGCTGGGACACTTCGACCTGGATCTGCATCCGGTCCTCATCCGTGTAGATACCGTTCGCGGACTGTACGGACAGCTCGCGGAGGCGGTGCAGGATATCCTGCGACTCCTGGAGGTAGCCCTCCGTCGTCTGGATGAAGGATACGCCGTTCTGTACGTTCCGCTCGGCCTGGTTGAGTCCGCGGATCTGGCTGCGCAGCTTTTCGGAAACCGCGAGGCCGGACGCGTCGTCGCCGGCGCGGTTGATCCGCTGGCCGGAACTCAGGCGCTCGATGTTCTTCGCCACGTCGCCTTGGGTGATGCCCAATTGGCGATTCGCGTAGCTGGCGCTCATGTTGTGATTGATGATCATATGACCCTCCTTGCGATGGTACCTACCGGCCGTCCATAGCCGATGGTCGTCCGCGCGAACGGGGGAGGGGCGGACGATCGCGCCGACCGTTCCTCCTGGTCCGATGAGCGGTACGGAGCGCATATCGGCTGGGGCGCGAGCGCCGCTCCGATATGCGTTCCGTTCCGCCTCGCGCCCAACGCGAGGGTATCTGTCAAAGACCAAGCGGGAATCGTCTTTCGGGAGACGGATTCCGTGAACGGAGAAGGCGGAAAACCGCCTTCTCCGTCAGTCTACAACGCTACTGGAGAAGTTGCAAGACGGAAGTCGTCCGCTGGTTCGCCTGGGCGAGCATGGCGGTTCCCGACTGCGACAGGATCTGGTCGCGCATGAACTTGACCATTTCGCTGGCCATGTCGGTGTCGCGGATGCGCGATTCTGCGGCCTGCAGGTTCTCCGCGCCGATGTCGATTCCGCGGATCGCGTGCTCGAGGCGGTTCTGGTAGGCGCCGAGGTCGGCGCGCTGCTTGTTGACCTTCTTGAGCGCTTCGTCCAAGGACCCGATGGTGCGGTTCGCGGAATCGGGGGCGGCGAGGGTGATGATTTCTCCGTCGCCCGGGTTGCGGACGCCCAGGCCGGCAGCGGTCATCGTGCCGATGAAGACGCGCTCGCGCTGGTCCATGTTGCTTCCGATGTGGAACCACATGGAGGCGGTGACCAGGTTCTCGCCTCCCTCGCGGGCGAAGCGTCCGGTCAGCAGGTTCATGCCGTTGAACTGCGCGTGGCTGGCGATGCGGTCGATCTCGTCGACGAGCTGGGACACTTCGACCTGGATCTGCATGCGGTCCTCGTCGGTGTAGATGCCGTTGGAGGACTGGACGGCCAATTCCCTCAGGCGCTGCAGGATATCCTGCGATTCCTGGAGGTAGCCTTCCGTGGTCTGGATGAAGGAAATGCCGTTGGACGCATTGGTCGAGGCTTGGTTGAGGCCTCGGATCTGGCTGCGCATCTTCTCGGAGACCGCGAGTCCGGATGCGTCGTCGCCGGCGCGGTTGATCCGCTGGCCGGAAGAGAGTTTCTCCATCGACTTGTCGAGGGAGCTCTGGGTGACCCTGAGGGAGCGATCGGCGTACATCGCGCTCAGATTGTGGTTGATGATCATGTCATCCTCCTTGATGAGACTATGTCGAGGGGCATCCATGCCCCTTGATCCCGAAAACGTTGCCGGTGTGGAGGTTCGCGCTCAAGCCGCGCGCGCGCCGCGCCGATAGTACGATTAGGGCGCCGAGTCCGGTTCCCTCTCGGGGAACCGGGACGACGGCAAGTCACTTATTATTTTCGGTGCGGCGACGCCGGAACTTTACTGTTTTTTTCGAGAATCGCTACGGCCCGGTCGAGAGCGAGGACTCTGAATCGTTCGTATCCGACGAGTCCGGGAAGCCTATGCACGATACGGTGCTCGGATCCGAGCTGCTCGGTGACCAGCCATTCCCCCAGTATGGACGACTCGAGATTGACGGCGTAGACGGGGTGCCGTTCGCCGGCTTCGGCGAACAGCAGCCGATATCGATAGGTGCCGCCCCGCTCGTCTTCGCGCGGGGCGACGAGAACCGCCGTTGCGGATAATCCGCAGAGGTCGAAGCGCTCGAGCGTTTCTCCCGCGGCCGATTGAGCCATCCAGGAAAGGTCGGCGATCGGTTCCATGGCGTTTCCTCTCCTCTCCCTTTAGTCTAATCCCCCCGGGCCGCTGACGCAAAATCGGCCGCATGTTACAATCAAGTCCATGGAATGCCCGGTATGCCGCTGCCCGGAGACGAGGAAGCTCGAGACGAAGCGCTCCGCGTTCTTCCGCTGCCCGCGCTGCCTTTTCGTTTTCCGCTCTCCGGACTTGCGCCCGAACGCAAGCGCGGCGAAGGAACGATACGGACTCCATCGAAACTCCGCGGACGATCCCGGCTACGTTTCATTCCTGTCGTCGATTCTCGACCGAGCGCTCGAGGTCTCGGGGCCCCTGACCCGGCGCGCGGTGGATTGGGGATCCGGTCCGGTCGCGGTCGGCTCGGCGCTCATGCGGGAACGCGGCCTGGATGTCGATTCGTGGGATCCCTATTTCGCCGGCGAGGCCGCGCCGCCGGCCGAATCGTACGACTTGGCCGTCTGCATCGAGGTGGCCGAGCATTTCTTCGATCCGGTCGCCGATTTCGCATCCCTCGCCGCGCGCCTGAAACCCGGCGGCGTCCTCTCCCTGCATACTCATTTCGCGCCGGAATACGACGAGGACTTCCGCTCATGGTGGTATAAGGAAGACATCACCCACGTCTCCTTCTATTCTGAAACCGCTCTTAGGCGTCTCGCCGCCGTCAATTCCCTTTCGCCGCTCTCTTTCGAGCGGGGGCGCCTTGCTCTTTTCAGGCGGCCTCTGCCGGTGCTGGTCGCCGGCGGCGCCAATTGGGATGCGGAGGGCCGTCCCTTCGCACCGCTGATCCGCGGGGATTCCAATCCGGGAGCCGTTCGCTTCTTCGCCGGCGGCACCGCGCGGAACGTGGCAGAAGACCTTTCCGCTCTATCGCTGGCTGTGGAATTCGTTTCCGCGGTCGGAGATGACGCCGCCGGCGTCGAGATCCGATCCTCCTGCGCGCGGGCGGGCGTCGGGACGGCCGGCGTGGCGACGGTGCCGGGGGCGGCCACCTCCTCATACCTTTCCATCCTGGATTCGGACGGGGAGGTCTCGCTCGCGCTTTCCGGAATGGCGTTGTTCGACGGTTTCGGTCCGGAGGAAGCGCTCGCCGGCGCAGTCCGCGCCGAGGAAAGCGCGCGAGCCCGTTCAGCGCCCCAGCCGGAGGGGACTGCCGAATGTCCGCCGTTCTCCGCTTTGGTCGTCGACGGCAATCTGCGGCCGGACGCCATCGAAGCGCTGCTCGACCGTTACGCGCGGATTCCCGCATGGCTCGATCCGGTATCCGCGCCGAAGGCCGCCCGGATCGGCGCGTACCGGAACGGCGCCCTGATCGGTCGTTTCGCGGGCATGAAGCCCAACCTGGAGGAAGCCGAAGCGCTGCTCGGATTCCGGGCGTCAGGGAATTCGCCGGCGGAGCGCGGCGCCGCCGCCGCCGCGGCCTTGCGCCTGCGCGGCGCCGGCACTATATATGTAAGTCTCGGGGGCGACGGCGTCGCGTGGGCAGACGGTTCCTCCGATGGGTGTTTGCGGGCTCCGTCCGTGCCGATCGTTTCGACGACCGGAGCGGGGGATGCGTTTCTGGCTTCGCTCGTGCGCTCCGCCGTATCGGGCCGCGCGGGGCGCGGCGAGGCCGTGCGGGCCGCGGCTGCGGCCGCGATAGCGCTCGGTTCTGCCGACGCGTGTCCGGAAGGCCTTTCGGGGCTTGCCGTGGAGTCCCTCGCCGACGAAATGCGGGAAGGAGATGTCATCGATGAACGATAACACGACGGCCGGATACTTGGAGATTTCCGACGAAGCTGCCGAGGCGATCGCCGCGGGGCGTCCCGTCGTCGCGCTCGAATCGACCATCATAAGCCACGGCATGCCGTATCCGCGGAACGCCGAGACCGCGTTCGCGGTGGAGGCCGCCGTCCGGGAAGCCGGAGCGGTCCCGGCGACGATCGCCCTCATAGGCGGCAGAGCGAAGGCCGGCTTGTCCTCCGACGAGATCGAACGCCTTGCGCGGGCGGGAAAAAACGCAGTCAAAACGAGCAGGCGCGATATCCCCTTCGTGCTTTCGCGGGGCGTGGATGGGGCTACGACGGTCGCCGCGACCATGATCGTCGCCGGCCTGGCCGGCATCCGCATATTCGCGACCGGCGGCATCGGCGGTGTCCACCGCGGCGCGAGCCGAAGCTTCGACGTATCCGCCGACCTTGAAGAGCTCGCGCGGACGGACGTCGCGGTCGTCTGCGCCGGCGCGAAAAGCATCCTGGACATCGGATTGACGCTCGAATACTTGGAGACCCGCGGAGTGGCGGTGGTCGGTTTCGGGACGGACGAGCTGCCGGCCTTCTACACGCGTGAGAGCGGGTTCAAGGTTGATTGGCGGGTGGACGATGTGGCAGAGCTCGCGGCGGCCCTGAGGGCCAAATGGGAACTCGGGCTCAGGGGCGGAATAGTGGTGGCCAACCCGATCCCGATCGCCGACGCCATGCCCAAGGCGAAGATCGACGCCGCCATCGAGGCGGCGCTCGCGGAGGCTGAAGCGCTCGGCGTGTCCGGAAAGGAGACCACCCCGTTCCTGCTCGCCCGCATCGTAGAGCTCACCGGCGGCGACAGCCTCGAATCGAACGTCCGGCTCGTCCTCAACAACGCGCGCCTAGCCGCCCTCCTGGCCGTCGAGTACTGCGCGCCGTCCGCCGCCCGCGGACCGGTGGAGCGATGAGGGAGCCCCTGTTCGAGCGGGCGCTGCTCGAACAGCTCGACGCGGCGCCGCGTTTGTCGCTCGCCGAAGGGCGGAAGGTTTTCATCGTCAGCGACTTCCATATCGGCAACGGAAGCCGCCGCGACGACCTGGTCCACAACGAGGGGCTGCTCGCCGATCTGCTCGAGCGCCGCTACCTGAAGGACGGCTGGACGCTCGTGCTCAACGGAGACATCGAGGAGCTGCAGCGCTTCAAGTTCGCGGATATCCGGGCCCGATGGGGGGGGCTGTTCGGCTTGTTCGACCGCTTTAAGGAAGCGGGCCGCTTCTACAAGATAATCGGCAACCACGACGAGGAGCTCAGATCCCTCGATCCTTATCCATACCCGGTGCTCGACGCGCTCCGCCTCGAGACGTCATGCATTCCCCTGTTCGTCTACCACGGGCACCAGGTTTCGGAAATATTCGTCAAGTACAACCATTTCGTGCGTGCGGCGCTCCGCTACCTGCTGACTCCCTTGGGCATCAAGAACGTGTCCGTCTCGAAGGACCGCCGCAAGCGCTTCTTCGTCGAGCGCCGCGTGTACGATTTCGCGCGGCGCAACCGCTTGGTTTCGATTCTCGGGCACACGCACCGGCCGCTTTTCGAATCGCTGTCCAAATTCGATTTCATACGCTTCGAGCTGGAGCGGCTCTGCAGGGAATACGCCGCCGCCGAGGCGGGCTCGGGGCGCGAAGAGATCGCCGACCGGGTCGCGCATCTGCGCAAGGAACTCAAGAAGCTCGGAAAGAAGGATCGGAAAAAGAGCCTGCTCAACAGCATTTACGGCGACGAGCTCCTCGTTCCGTGCATCTTCAACTCAGGCTGCGCCATAGGAAAGAAGGGCGTGACCGGATTGGAAATAGACAAGGATACGATTTCCCTGGTGTACTGGTTCACCGAAGGGCAGGAAAAGAAATACGTGCGCCGCGGCGGCTATGCGGTCGACGCCCTCGAGGGGACCGATCGGCGTCGCGTCGTCCTGAACTCCGACCGGCTCGAATACGTGCGCGCCCGCATCGATCTGTTGGCTTAAAAGACGTCTTGCGGAGGATGTTCCGCAGGCCTAGACTGTAACGTGAGTTTCTACGAGGGGGCCTTATGCGATTCCGTGACTTGAGCGTGAAGATGAAAGTGATGACCGTCGCGTTCTTCGCGATCGCGCTCACCGCTTTTTCCATAGCAGTGATATACGTGCACGACGTCACCGTCCAGGCCCAGCGCGCGATACTCGAAAAGAGCCGCGCCGTCGTTTTCGCCGCCGAGGCGGTGCGCGAAGAGATGGGGAAGAAGCTCGCCTCGGGCGTCGTGCGCGATTTGTCCGAGCTCGCCGCGGCCGGAGACCGGGAGAAGCTGCTGGCGGCGGTCCCCATCCTTACCGCCTTGGATGTCGCCTCCAAGAACGCGGAGGCGGGCAACTACGAATTCCGCGTGCCGAAAATAAGCCCGCGCAACCCCAACAACGAGCCGACACCGCTGGAGCGGAGCGTGCTGACGGAGTTCGAGAGCGGCACGTTGAAGGAAAAGGTCGTGGCGGACGCCGATACGATCCGCTATTTCAGGCCGATACGGCTGACCGAGGATTGCTTGCTCTGCCACGGCGATCCGGCCGGAAGCCAAGATCCCATCGGCGGCATACGGGAAGGGTGGAAGGCGGGCGAGGTCCACGGCGCGTTCGTCATCGTGTCGAGCCTCGCGGACGCGAAGCGCACCGCGGCGCGGGCTACCGCGACGATCGCCGGCGTGGCCGTCCTGGTCATGCTCATCTCGGGAGGATTGCTGTTCCTGGTCGTCGGCGGCGTGCTCAAACCGCTGGGCGGCTACGTTCTGGCTTTCGACGCCGCCGCGACCGGCAACCTGACCGTCCGTTCCGAGGCGAAGTCGGGGGACGAGATCGGCCGCCTGTCCGGCTACTTCAACGAGTTCATCTCGGGCCTCGAGGGTATGGTCGGCCGGATAGGAGCACTCACCGATACATCCCGGAGCGTCTCGGACGATTTGGCGGCCACGAGCGAGGAGACGCTCGCTTCCCTGAACGAGATCCACGCGAACACCGAGGGTGTCAAGAACAAGATCGTCCACCTCGACGATGCCGTCTCGCGGTCCACCGCATCGGCCAAAGAGGTGCGCATCTTCATCTCCCGCGTGTCTGAGCTCATACAGTCCCAGGCAGCCGCCATCAACGAGTCATCGGCCTCTATCGAAGAGATGACCGCTTCGATCAACAATATCGCCAAGGCGACCGAGGAGAAGCTCAAGATCGCCGAATCGCTCGAGACCACCGCGTCCCAGGGCGAATCGGAGATGGAGGAAAGCGTCCGGATGATGAAGAAGGTCTCCGAATCTGCTTCCGTGATCATGGAGATGATAGAGATCATCCAGGATATCGCGAGCAGGACGAACCTGCTGGCCATGAACGCCGCCATCGAGGCGGCCCACGCGGGCGAGTTCGGCAAGGGCTTCGCGGTCGTCGCCGACGAGATCCGCAAGCTGGCCGAATCGAGCGCCGAAAGCGCGCGGCAGATCACCCAGTCGCTCGGTGAGGTTTCGCAATACATCGAGACGGCCGAGAATGCCACCGACCGCACGGGCGAGGTGTTCACCGCCATCGTCAAGGCGGTCAAGGACGTCGCCCAGAGCATGTCGGAAATGAAGAACGCGACCGACGAGCTTTCCATCGGATCGGACCAGATACTCGAGGCGCTCACTTCCCTGGTCGAAACGACCGAAGAGGTCAAGAGCTCATCGACCGAGATGAACGAGCGGATGGCCAGCATCGGCGACTCGATGGAAGCCCTGTCGACGGTGTCCAAGGACACCAAGATAGGCATGGAAGAGATCACCATCGGCATTTCGGAGATAAACCAAGCTTCGGCAACGATCAGCGCGGCGGGCAACCAGAACCGCGAGAATGTCGCCGAACTCGAGAAGCTCGTCGGCCGCTTCAAGGTATCCGGCCGTTCTTGACGGAGCGAGCGGGCGCGGAACATACTGGGCTTCAAGGGGCGTAAGCGGTGGCCGGATACGGTAAGCAGAATACAGTCGGAAGAATAATAGTCCTTTCGCTTCTCATCCTCGCCCTTCTCGCGGGCGGCGTCCTGTGGTTCGATTACCTCGGTGTCGTCGACGCGAAGGCCTACCTCGCGCCCGTGTACCGCGTCCTTAAGCTGTCGCCCCGCGCTCAGCCGCCGCTCGCCGCCGGAGAGTCGTTGTCCTTGGATGGGGAGAGGCTCGCGACGCGGCTGGAGGCTCTCGACCTGCGTTCCCTCGAACTCGACAAGCGCGACGAGGACATCGTCCGCCGCGAGGGCGAGATAAAGCAGATGGCCCAGGAGCTCGAAGAAAGGCAAAAGGCGCTCGACGAAAGAGAGAAATCGTTCAACGTCAAGGTCGAACAGTTCGAGAATAGAAGGGTAAACGTCGAACAGAACGCGCGCTACCTGAACGGCATGCCGCCCGAGAAAGCGGTCGGCATCATCGCCGCTATGGACGATCAGGACGCGATAGACGTATTCCGGATGACCGAGGAAATAGCGCAGAAGGAGGGGAAGGCTTCGGTCGTCTCCTATTGGATGTCGCTGCTTCCCGCCGCTCGCGCGGCCGAACTGCAGAGGAAGATGGCGGGCAAGCCGCGATCTCCCAACTGACGGTTCACGGGAACTCCGGGGCGGCGCGCGTTCGTCCGGCCCGAGGAGGTTCCCGCGGTGATAGCTGCATCGAACGGCGTTCCGCAGATAGAGTCCAATTCTCCCGATCCCATCAGCAAGTCCCGCTCATCGAAGGCGAAGAGTTCTTCGTCTTTAGCAAATCTGTTCGCCTCCCTGGTGGACAAGGCCCGTACGCCCAAGTCCGCTTTGTCCGGCGCGGATGCCGCGGCTGAAAAGGGGCCTGCCGTTGCCGATTCTCCGGCGGCAAGGCGAGGGGAAGAGCGGAGCGCGAAGTCCATGCTCGCCCTTCGCGGGAAAAGCGCGTGGACAGCCGATTCCATGCCCTCGTCCAAATACGCCGCCGCGGGCAAGCAGCCCGGTGCGGAATCGGGGCAAGGGCTCCCCGTCGTACCCGTTCGGCTCGGACAGAATCCGGCCGCTTCCAAGCCCGCGTCCGTCGCGGACGAGCGCCTCGCCGAAAAGGCTGCGGAGCTGAAAAAGGTCGGCGATCGGTCTCCGGCTGCGCCGAAGAAGATCGCGGGGCGCGACAGCGGCGCATCGGAGGCTGAGCTTCTGAACGCATCCGTCGGCGCCGGCGCTTCTCTTTCCGTTCTGCGGAACGGACCCCGGAAGGACGCAGCCGTTCCGGACGCGGAAAAGAAACTCGAGGGCGTCGACGAGAAGAAGCGGGATGCCAAGTCGAAAAAGGACCGGCTCGAGATTTCGGTGATCGACCAGCGCAGCGGCCAGGTTTTCGGCGGGCCGCAGACGGAACAGCAGAAGCTCGCCTCGGGAGAGGAAAAGTCTTCCGATTCTTCGGGCGCCGACCTCGTTCTCCATCTGAAGGACGGCGCGTCCGATGCTTCCTCCGAGAAGAGCGGACAGTCCGGAACCGCTCAAAAGGGCGCTTTCGCCGACGCGCTCGCGCGCGAGCTGCGGGAAACCTACAACGGCGATATCGTGAAGCAGGCCTCGGTCGTGCTAAAGGACGGCGGCGACGGGTTGCTCCGGCTCTCTTTGCGCCCGGAATCGCTCGGATCGGTAAAGATAAAGCTCGAGTTGACCGACAACAAAATAGCGGGGCGCATACTCGTCGAGACGGACGAGGCCCTGAAGGCTTTCGGGAAGGAGCTCCGGTCGCTCGAGCAGGCGTTCGTGGACGGCGGCTTTGACGGCGCCTCGATCGAATTGGCCCTTTCTTCCGGCGACACGGGCGGAGGCGCGGGAAACCGGGACAACGCTGAAACGCCGAAGCCCTTCTTCTCCGAACGCCTGATAGCTTCGGAATACGATTCGGCGGTACCCGCCGCCGATGGCGCGGGTGCCCGTTTCCGGGGCGCTCGTCCGGACGCTTTGATTGATATGCTGGCTTAGGAGGATTTCGATATGGAATTGAGCGCGGTCATGAATTCGCAAGAACAATCGATGGTGCGCATGCAGGTCGATACCTTCAACAAGTCGGTTTCAGCCGGCAAGGCGCCTACCCAGAATTTGGGAAAGGACGATTTCATCAAGATCCTCATCACGCAGCTGACGCACCAGGATCCGACCGCACCGATGGAGGATAAGGAATTCATCGCGCAGATGGCGCAGTTCTCCTCCCTTGAGCAGATGACCAACATGGCGCAGGATTTTTCCCGCCTTTCCGGACTTCTGGCGAGCGGAGAAGCCGCCGGGGCGCTCGGCAAGCACGTCGAGCTGGTCGAGGGCGATCGGACCGTGTCCGGCGTCGTCAAGGCAGTGACCCGCGGCGCGTCGCCGCAGGTGCTCGTCGACGGACAGTATTACGGCTGGGATCAAGTGGCGAAGGTTTTCGAGGAATAAAAAGGAGTCAACCGATATGATGCGATCATTGTTTTCCGGCGTGTCCGGACTCCAGAATCATCAGATCCGCATGGATGTCGTCGGCAACAACATCGCCAACGTGAACACGACCGGCTTCAAGAAGGGAAGGGTCAACTTCCAGGACCTGCTGTACCAGCAGATGTCCGGCGCCGCCCGCCCGACCGAGGAAGTCGGCGGCGTCAATCCCAAGGAAATAGGCCTGGGCATGTCGATAGCGTCGATCGATACGATCCACACCCAAGGCTCCCTGCAGACGACGGGCGTCGGCACGGATCTGGCGATCCAGGGCACCGGCTTTTTCGTACTCAAGAACGGCGAGAAATCGTTCTATACCCGCGCCGGAGCGTTCGGGCTCGACAACCAGGGCACGCTGGTCAATCCCGCCAACGGCCTGCGCGTGCAGGGCTGGATGGCGCGCGCCGTCGAAGGCGCTCCCCGCATCGACACCGCCCGCGATGTCGAGGACCTGATCATTCCGGTCGGCTCCAAGGATCCGGCCAAGGCGACGACCTCGGTCGACTTCGCGTGCAACCTGGACAAGCGAACGCCCGAGATCCCCGACGGCGCCGGCCCCCAAGCCCGGCTCGACGGGACCTGGGGAACCGACTTCAAGGTCTATGACAGCTTCGGCGACGTGCATACCCTGCGCGTCGATTTCAGCCGCGTTCCCGGCCAGTCAAACAGCTGGCGTGCGAACGTGACAGTCGATCCGGACAGCCCGACCGCGACCAATACGGCCGTCGGCGTCGGGACGGCGGCAGCCGGCGGCGCGAATTCGTTCACCGTCAACTTCTCGAACCTCGGCACGCTCGCGGGCGTCGCGGACGCCGCCGGCAACGCCGGCCCGGCCGAAGGCGACCTCAACGTGCGCGTCGCCTTCGACGTGCTCGGCGCGACCGCCGGCGCCGCCGGAGCGCCCACCCGGCAGGAATTCGCCATCAACCTCGGACGCATCGGCAGCGTCGTCAATACGGTGACGCAGTTCGCGGAGAAGAGCTCCACCAAGGCGTTCATGCAGGACGGCTATCCGATGGGCTATCTCGAGAACTTCAAGATCGATCAGTCGGGCGTCATCACCGGCGTGTACTCGAACGGCACCAACCGCCTCGTCGGCCAGGTCGCGATGGCGAGCTTCACCAATCCCGGCGGCCTCGAAAAGGCCGGCGAGAACACCTACGTCGTGTCCAACAACTCGGGCATAGCGAATGTCAGTCCCTCCGGCATAGCCGGCAAGGGCAAGCTCATCGCCGGCGCGCTCGAAATGTCGAACGTGGACCTGGCCGAGCAGTTCACCGACATGATCGTCACCCAGCGCGGCTTCCAGGCCAACTCGAAGACGATCCAGACCTCCGACCAGATGCTGCAGGAACTCTTAACGCTCAAGCGATAGTATGATAAAAAATTGAGATTCGGGCGGCCTTCATCGTGATGGCAGCTCGAATCTCGGAGGCAGGCATGATTGTCGTTACGCGACTTGACGGGACCGAATACTTGATAAATCCTCATCAGATCGAATCCATCGAGACGCACCCGGATACGACGCTGGTCATGCTTTCGGGGAAGCGGGTGGTAGTGCTGGAGAAGCCGACGGCGATCGTCGATAGGATAGTCGAGTACCGGCGCCGGATCGGCGCGTTCAAGAACGAGGAGTAGGGTCGATGGATATAGCAACCCTAATAGGACTGGTCGGCGGCTTCGGCATGATCGTCATGGCGATCTTGACCTCCGGCGGTTCGATATTCACCTATCTGGACGTTCCCTCGTTCTTCATGACCGTGGTCGGCTCGTACCTGGTTCTTTTCGTTAACGTCGGCATGTCCGACGCTCTCGGCGTCTTCGGCATCATGGCCAGGACGATGAACGTCCCCAACTTCGGCGAGAAGACGATCATCACCAAGCTGATGTCCTTCTCGGACAAAGCCCGCCGCGAGGGCCTCTTGGCGCTCGAGGAAGAGCTCGAGGATCTCGACGACGAATTCATGAAGAAGGGGCTTCGCCTTGTCGTCGACGGCACCGACGCGGAAGTCATCCGCACCCTCCTGGACGTCGAGCTGTCGCAGATGCAGGCCCGGCACGCCTCCAAGATCAGCATCGTCGACGCGTGGTCGAAGATCGCGCCCGGCATGGGAATGCTCGGCACCGTAACCGGCCTCATAGCGATGATGAAGAACCTTGAGGATAAAAGCCAGATCGGTCCGAACATGGCCGTCGCGCTCATCACCACCTTCTACGGCGCGATCATGGCGAACGTCGTGCTGATCCCCATGGTCGGCAAGCTCAAGGACCATGACGCCTCGGAAACGAAGGTCAAGGAAATGATCATCGAGGGCGTCCTCTCCATCCAGGCCGGCGACAATCCGCGCATCCTGGCGCTGAAGCTGCTGTCCTTCCTCAACCCCGTCGACCGGAAATCGGTGGAAGCCGAAATCCTCAAGGACTGACGCCATGGCGAAGGAGAAGGCGAAGAAGTGCGAATGTCCGGCCGGCGCGCCGGAATGGATGGTCACCTATTCCGATATGGTGACCCTGCTCCTGTGCTTCTTCGCCGCCCTTTTCAATGTCTCCGAAGTCGACGAAGTCCAGCTTCAGCAGATGATCTCGTCCCTCAACAATATCGGCATGGGCGCCAACGAAGGCGGCGCCACCCTAACGGCGGGGCGCAACGCCGATCTCGGCAATACGATCATGTCCCTGCCGTCGATGGAGAAGGGGCGGTCGATGTCCACCGCGAAGAAGAAGGCGACGAGCCTTTTCGCTCCCGAGGTGAAATCGAACAAGGTCCGGGTCAGCTCGGACGAACGGGGCCTCGTGATCAGCCTCGCGTCGGATGCGTTTTTCGGCCCCGCAAGCGCCCAGATCAATATCGAGGAGACGCGGGATATACTGCTTCGGCTCGGCGGGCTCTTATCGTCCGACGAGGTCGCCGGGAGGAAATTTCGGATCGAAGGCCATACAGACGCCGTCGCCGTCGATCCAACCGGTCCCTGGCAATCGAATTGGGAACTTTCCAGCGCCCGCGCGATAAATGTTCTGCATTATCTGGCCGATATTGGAGTAGACGAGAAACGTTTCCAGGTGGCCGGGTTCGCGGATACCGTTCCGATCGCGTCCAACGATACCGCCGAGGGGCGTGCCTACAATCGGCGGGTGGACGTCATCATCCTCGACGAAGGGCACCTCTAGCCGTTTCCCGTCATCGTTCATTTCGGCTCGGCAAGGATTTCCGCGTTTGCATTGACGGGCCTTTTCGTGTACTATAGCGGAGTTCGGAGGTAAAACGGCATGGCTGACAATCGAGACGAGCTCGATCTCGAAGGCTCGGAACCGATAGGAGACGCGTCCCCCAAGAAAGCGTCCGGCCTGGGCGCCTTGCTCCCGACCATCCTCAAGTTCGCCGCGATCGGCATCGGCGCGCTCATCTTCATCGTGACGGTCTCCATCATCACCTACCGCATCATGAGCGGCGGCGGCGCGAGCCAGACGGTCGTTTCCTCGACCGAGACCTATCAGCCGAAGAAGCCGCAGTATTCGTGGTTTTCCACCATTGGCGTCATCCGCACACGGACGAAGGATCCCACCCCCTACTCGGTGGTGGTTAACGTCATCATCGGCTACGACAAAGACAACAAGCTCGCCCAGAACGAGCTGACCAATCGCCTGTACGAGCTGAAGGATTTCATCCGCAACTTCTTCAGCCTCAAGTACGCTTCCGACCTCAAGGCGGAGAACGAAGCTCGGCTCAAGCAGGAAATCAAGGAGCAGATGAACACCGGGCTCTTCTACGACTTCAAGGTGCAGGAAATCCTCTTCCAGCAGCTGGATGTCGTGGAGATGTAGGCGGCGGACGAGAAGGGGCCATGACCGAAGTACTTTCGCAGGAAGAAATAGATCAGCTCCTCACCGCGATCAACGCGGGAGAGACCGAGCCGGAGGATTTCAGGCCGGCGGCGGATACCCGCAAGATCAAGATCTACGACTTCAAGCGGCCGGACAAGTTCTCCAAGGAACAGATCCGAACGGTTTCGATCATGCACGAAACCTTCGCCCGCCTGACGACCACCTCCCTGTCCGCGAACCTGCGGAGCATGGTCCACGTCCACGTCGCTTCGGTCGACCAGCTGACCTACGAGGAATTCATCAGGTCGATCCCGACGCCGACGACGCTCGCGATCATCAACATGGATCCCCTCAAGGGCAACGCCATTTTGGAGATCGATCCGGCGGTCACGTTCTCCATCATCGACCGACTGTTCGGCGGTTCGGGCGAGGGCACGAAGGCCCAGCACGAACTGACGGACATCGAGCAGTCGGTCATGGAAGGCATCATCGTCCGCATACTCGGAAACATGCGCGAAGCGTGGGCGCAGGTCATCGATCTCCGGCCCCGGCTCGGGCAGATCGATACGAACCCGCAGTTCGCGCAGATCGTGCCGCCGACAGAAATGGTCGTGCTCGTGACGCTCGAGACGAAGGTCGGCGAGGTCGAGGGCATGATGAATTTCTGCATCCCCTACCTGACCATCGAGCCGATCATCGGCAAGCTGTCCGCCCAATATTGGTATTCGTCGGTCAGGCGCGGCACGACCACCGAGAACCTCAACATACTCAAGGAAAAGCTCTCCAACGTTGAAATGAACGTGGTGGCCGAGATCGGCAAGATCCAGCTGCCGGTCAGGGACGTGCTCTCGCTCCGCGCCGGGGACGTGGTGAGGCTGTACAACGTGCGCGTCGGCGACCCCATGACGCTCAATATCGGAAACAAGAAGAAGTTCATGTGCCGTCCCGGCGTGATCGGAAAGAAAATGGCGGTGCAGATCGTAAAGAAGATGGCCGAGCTCGAGCAGGATGAATTCGAAGAGCTCGCGTCGGAAGGAGAGGAAAGCTTATGAGCGACGGCGCTCTTTCGCAGGACGAGATAGACGCACTGTTGGCCGGAGTCGATTCTGCCGGCATGGGAGCTCCCGCCGCCGCTCCGTCGTCCTTCCCCGACGGCGAACGGAAGGCCCTGCAGGAATTCCTGGCCTCGACGGTCGGGGCGCAATCCTCCAACTTGTCGATGATGACCGGCGCCTCCGTGACGGTGCAGCCGCCGCAAGTCGAGGGCGTCGGCCGCGACGCGTTCCTTCAGAAGCTGCCGGACATGGTCGTGGCGACGAAAGCCAATTTCGTTTCCGGCGTGAACGGCGAACACCTGTACGTCATGGCCAAGGAGACGGCCGAGCGGATCGCGAGCTTGATGAATAAGGAAGAGAACATCGAGCTCGACGACATGGCCATGTCGGTCATTGGGGAAGTCGTTTCCCAGCTGAGCGGCTCCCAGATAACCGCGCTCAGCGACAAGACCGGCAACAAGGGTATTTCCGCCGAGCCTCCCGAGGCCGTGTTTCAGCCGAAGGCGCTGGTCGCGCTGCCGGCGGGCGATTTCGCCCGGGCTACCTACCAGATCGATCTGGGCGGCGGAGAAGCGGCGAGCCTGTGGGAGATTTTCTCCGCTGCGGCTGCGAAGGACATCGCGAAGGCGCTCGGCGGCGGCGACGCTTCCGGCATGGATATGGGGCTTAATATGGGCATGGGCGGCGGCGCTTCTTCGTTCGGAGCGTCCATGGGCGGCGGCATGGGAATGGGTGCGCCCGCGATGGGCGGCGGCATGGGCATGGGAATGCCTGCCGGCGGAGGAGCCCCTATGGGCGGTTTCGGCATGGGCGGCGGCGCTATGATGGGCGGATCCCCGACCAACGTGCAGTCGATACAGTTCCCGAGCCTCATGCCGCAGGGCGCTCATTCCGAGCAGGGCAACATCGGTCTCATCATGGACGTCTACATGGAGATGACCGTCGAGCTCGGCCGGACGAGGAAACTCATCAAGGAGATCCTCGGCATGGGCGAAGGCACGATCATCGAGCTCGACAAGCTCGCCGGCGAGCCGGTGGATATCCTGGTCAACCATAAGCTGATCGCCAAAGGCGAAGTCGTGGTCATCGACGAAAACTTCGGCGTGCGCGTCACCGAAATCGTTTCCCCTATGGAAAGAATGTCGGATATGGGGTAAACTACTCCCGGATCTCTCGGGAGGGGACCTCTGAAATTCAAATATTTCGTCGCCGTCGCTTTAATCGCGGCGGCGGCCCTTACTTCGTCCGCGCAGGATGCGCGTTCGACGGGCGGCGGAGCCGCCGGGTCGGCGCGTACGAACCAGCCGGCGGCCCCGGCGGCCGTCGACGAAACCCGGATCGGCCTTGACGACGCCGTCGTCGCCAACGCGGAACCGTCGGGCCCATCATCCGTAGGCGCGATACTCAGAACCGTGCTCGCCCTCGCCGTAACGGCCGCGGCCGTGTACGGCGTCGTCTATCTTCTCAAGCGCGTCACCCGCCAGAACGATGTCAGGGATCCGCATCTTCGCGTACTCGCTTCGGCGCATCTCGGATCCAACCGCTTCGTCCACGTCGTGTCCCTGGGGCAGAAGGCCTGGCTCCTGGGCGCCTCGGACGGAGGCGTCGAGCTCATCGCCGAAGTGGACGATCCGGAAATGCGCGACACCCTGCTGCTCGAGGATTCCCGCCGGCAGGCCGAGCGAGCGCCCGCGATCGGCTTCGACTTCAAGTCGCTGCTGCGTAAATTCGGTTCCTCCTCCAAGCCGGGGACCGGTCCCGGGGCCGACTCGATCCGCAAACGCCGCGAGCGTTTGCGCGGGCTGTAGGATCGGCGGCCATGCGTAGGTTCCTGACCGCCGCGCTGTTCGCGCTCCTGTTCGCGTCGCTCTTCCCGCTTCCGCTCGCCGCCCAGGCGCAGTCGTTTCCCGGCCGCGCCACGCAGGGGACGGTCAGGGTGCCGACGCCGCCGGCCAATCCGGTCGTCCCCTTCGTCGATTTATCGATCCGCGAGCCGCGGAGCGGCCGCGAAGTCGCCTTCTCGCTGCAGCTCCTGCTGCTGCTCACGGTGCTTTCGCTCGCGCCGAGCATCTTCATCATCATGACGAGCTTCCTGCGCATCTCCATAGTGCTCGATTTCGTCAAGCGCGCGCTTTCGCTGCAGCAGGTGCCTCCGAATCAGGTCATTCTCGGCATTTCATTGTTTCTTACCTTATTCATCATGTGGCCGACCTTCGACGAGATCTACAACAAATCCTTCAGGCCCTTGGCCGACGGGCAGATCGGGCTGGACCAGGCATACCGCGAGGCCGAGCGGCCCATGCGGATTTTCATGTTCAACCAGATGCGCAAGAGCCCAGACAACATCCGGCTGTTCATGTCGATGCGCGGTCTCCCCAAGCCGGAAACGCTCGCGGACGTCCCGACTTACGTGCTGATACCCGCGTTCATCCTCAACGAGCTGACGGTCGCGTTCAAGATCGGCATCCTTTTATATATTCCGTTCATCGTGATCGACATGGTCGTGGCGAGCGCCCTCATGTCGATGGGCATGATCATGCTTCCTCCCGTCATGATCTCCATGCCGTTCAAGCTGATATTGTTCATACTCGTCGACGGCTGGGGACTCATGACGCAGCAGCTGATCAAATCGTTCGCGATGTAGGAGGAGTGATCGATGAGCATCGGCGACGTCGTCAGCCTCATGCGGGGCGGCATTTTCCAGACTCTGTTCCTCGCGGCTCCCCTCCTGCTGACCGCCCTCGTGGTCGGTCTGATCGTCTCCATAATCCAGGCTACGACCTCGATCCAGGAGCAGACGCTCACCTTCGTGCCCAAGATCATCGCCATACTCCTCGTGCTCGCGCTGCTGGGCGGCTGGATGTTCGCGTCCATGCGCGATTATACGCTGCAGCTGTTCAGCCTCATTCCGGATATGGCGGGGTAGCGGGCGATGCTTGACGAGATCGTCGCGAACGCGCCCTGGTACCTGCTCGTCGCCGCCCGCGCGCTCGCGCTCATAGAGACCGCTCCGCTCCTTTCGACCGACGCGGTGCCGCAGCCGGCCAAGGTCGCTCTCGCCGCTTTCGTCGCGTTCCTCGCCTATCCGTCCGCTCCGTTCGGCGCGTGGAACGCCGCTCCCTTCAGCCTAGGCTTCGCGCTCTTGGTGGCGGGCGAGGTGCTGATCGGCATCACGCTCGGCTTCTTCCTGACCATCGTTTTCTCGGCCTTCAGCACCGCCGGTCAGCTTTTTTCGCTCCAGATGGGCTTCGGAGCCTCCGAAGTCTACGACCCCTTGGCCCAGATCGAAAATCCGCTCATGGGCCAGTACCTCAACCTGATCGCTCTGCTCGTGTTCCTGACCGTCGACGGCTTCCGGAAACTTTTCCTGGGCGGCTTCATGCGCTCGCTCCAGTCGATCAGCGCGGTCTCGCTCGCCGGCTCCCGGGAGGGCTTCCTGAACCTCCTGCTGTCGGGGCTTTCCCGTCTTTTCGTCGATTCGATGATCATTTCGATGCCCATCCTCGGCACCCTGTTCATCGTGTCCGTCAGCATGGGGCTCCTTTCGAAGGCGGCGCCGCAGATGAACCTCCTGACGGAGGGCTTCCCCATCTCCATCACGGTCGCCTTCGCGCTCATCCTGGTTACGATGCCGTTCCTCATCGAAGCGTTCGCGCGCGTCATAGACGGCGGTTTCCTCGCGATGGAAGGCTTCCTCGCGAAAGCGGGGGGCGGCATATGAGCTTCCTGACCGAAGACGAACGGAATCTCGCCGCGGCGCTCGCGATCGATCTGCAGTGGTTCGCTGCCGAAGATGAAGGCCGCACCGAGGAACCGACCGAGTACAAGATCCGCAAGGCGCGCGAGGAAGGCCGCGTCGCCAAGAGCCAGGAGCTCGTCGGCGCCCTCGTTCTTCTGCTGCCGGCGCTCGCGATCCTCTTCCTCGCTCCGTCGATGCTCAAGACGATGGTGGAGATGACCCGGTTCTTTCTCTCGCGCTCGACCGAGCTCGATCCGGCCAAGGACGCCGCTATCGCGCGCGCTTTCTTCTACTATTTCGCGCGGCTCGCGCTGCCGATCGGCGTCGTCGCCGTCCTCGCGGCCGTGTTCGCCAATGTGGTGCAGACCGGGTTCCTCTTCACGACCAAACCCCTGGTTCCCAATTTTTCGAAGATACTGCCGCGCTTCGGCCAGTACTTCAAACGCACGCTTTTTTCGGCCGAGGCCGCGTTCAACTTCGCCAAATCCATCATCAAGATCACGATCATCGGCGTAGTCGCGTTCCTGGTCGTTCGCTCCGAGCTTCCCCGGCTCACGACTCTCCAGTCCGCCTCCCTTTGGACCGGCGTCACGCTGATCGCGAGCCTGGTCATGCGGCTGATAATCATCGCCGCCCTGCTCATGTTGGCCCTTTCGGTTCCGGACCTCCTGTTCCAGCGCAGGCAGTATCGGGAATCCTTGAAAATGACCAAGCAGGAAGTCAAGGAAGAGCGTAAGATGTATGAAGGCGATCCCCTGATCAAAGGGCGCCTCAAACAGCGGATGCGGGAACTGCTGTCGCGGAACATGGCCGCCAACGTCCCAAAGGCGGACGTCGTCATCGCCAACCCGACCCACTTCGCGGTGGCCCTCGAGTGGAACCGGTCGACGATGCCCGCGCCGATGGTGACGGCCAAGGGAGCGGACGAGGTGGCACTCAGGATCAGGCGGATCGCGGAGGAGAACGGCGTGCCGGTCGTGGAGAACAAGCCGCTCGCGCGCGCCCTGTACGCGGAAACCGATATCGGGGACATCATCCCCGAGCAGTTCTATCAATTGATCGCGGTCGTGCTCGCCCGCGTGAACAAGCTCAACGAAGCGCGCGGCCGCGGATTCGCGGCGGGCGCGTAAGGCGGTACCGGTAGATGTCGGACGTTCGGCGGGTCTTATCCGATAGTTTCCTCAAGGATCGCAGCGACCTGTTCGTCGCCGTCGGCGTGGTGGGCGTGGTCATCATGCTCATCGTCCCCATCCCGACGGTCATGCTCGATGCGCTGATGGCGCTCAATCTCGTGCTCGCCCTGCTCATTCTGCTGATCGTCCTCTACACGAAAAGACCGACGGAGTTCAGCGTCTTCCCGACCATTTTGCTCGTATCTACCGTTTTCGGCCTGTCTCTCAACGTATCCTCGACCCGCCTCATCCTCTCGAAAGGAACCAAATTCGACGGCAGGATGATCCGCGCCTTCTCCACTTTCGTCGTCGGGTCGGGCGGCTCGGAAGGCTTGGTCATCGGCTTCGTCATCTTCGTAGTCATCATCGCCGTGCAGGCGATAGTCATCACCAAGGGCGCCACCCGCGTCGCCGAGGTCGCGGCCCGCTTCACCCTGGACGCCCTGCCGGGAAAGCAGATGGCGATCGAGGCGGAGTACAACTCGGGCGCCATTACGGAAGAGGAAGCCCTCAAGCGGAAGAACGATCTGCAGAAGGAAGTCGACTTCTACGGCGCCATGGACGGTTCGAGCAAATTCGTCTCTGGAAACGTGAAGGTCGGCATCTTCATTACGGTCATCAATATGCTCGGCGGCATCGTGATCGGCATGTCGATCCACGGCGAGGCGCTGGCTTCGGCGGTCGGCACCTATACCGCGCTCACCATCGGCGACGGCCTCCTGTCTCAGTTTCCCTCGCTGCTCGTATCGACGGCGACGGGCATCATCGTTACGAGGTCGATCTCCGACGGCACCTTCGGTAGCGACGTGACCGGCCAATTCTCCCGCGATGCGCGCATCTATTGGATAGGCGCCGTCGTGCTCGGCGTCTTCGCGATCCTGCCCGGGTTCCCCTGGTACGTGCTCATTCCCTTGGCGCTGCTTCTCGGCACCCTGGCGTATAGGCTCGGGCAGAAGCAGGTCAAGGCGGTCGAAGACGTCAAGCGTAAGGACGCGCAGGCGAAGAAGGCCAAGGAAGAGCCTTCCGAGATGTCTCCGGTCGTTCCGCTCGATCCCCTGTCCCTCGAGCTCGGCTACGGCCTCATCCCGCTGGTGGACCGCGACAAGGGCGCCGAGCTCCTCGAGCGGGTCACGCGCATCCGGCGGGAATCGGCCTTGGACCTCGGTCTCGTCGTTCCGCGCATCCGCATCATCGACAACATGCGGCTCGAGCCCTCCGAGTACTGCTTCAAGATCAAGGGCGTCGACGTCGGCCGCGGAAAGATCCGCATGGGCTACTTCCTATGCATCAATCCCGGCGGCGTAAAGGAGGACATTCCCGGCGAGAAGACGCGCGATCCCGCCTTCGGCCTGCCCGCGCTTTGGATAAGCGAGGACAAGCGCGAGGCCGCGGAGCGCGCCGGCTATACCGTCGTGGATCCTCCCTCGATCATCGCGACCCACCTGACGGAAATAATCAAGCGGCACGCGCCGGAGATTCTCGGCCGCCAGGAGACGCAGGCAATCCTCGAGACGCTCAAGAAGGAATACCCGACCGTCGTCGAGGAGGTCCAGAAGACCCTTTCGGTCGGCGAGATACAGAAGACCCTTCAGGCGCTTCTGCGCGAGCAGGTCTCGATCCGGAACATGGTCGCCATCCTCGAGGCGCTGGCCGACTATTCGCCGATCACCAAGGACACCGCGTTTCTCGCCGAGAAGGCACGGCAGGCGCTCGGCAGGCAGATCTGCCTCCAGTACGCCGACGAGGAGAAAGTCCTGCGAGTGCTGACGATCGATCAGGCTCTCGAACAGAAGATAGTGGACAGCAGGGTGGAAACCGCCGGCGGCTCGCTCGCGGCCCTGGAGCCGGCCCTGCAGCGGTCCTGGATCAAGGCGCTTTCCCGGTCCGTCGCCGCCGCGCAGGAACAGGGGCTCGTGCCGGTCGTGCTGTGCTCGGAGGCCGCCAGGCCCTTGGTCAAATCGAGCACCGAGCGCGAATTGCCGGAACTGGTCGTTCTTTCGGTTCCGGAGATCGTTTCCGACGCGACGGTCGAGGCGGTGGGCGAAATCAGGTTGGAGAATTAGAGGGAGCATAGATGGAATATTTTACCGAGCAGGCGCAGACCCACTCCGAATGCCTCAGGAAGATCCGCATGAAATACGGTGACGGCGCCCGCGTGCTGATGCAGCGATCGGTCCGAGTCGGCGGGGTTTTCGGCTTTTTTACGAAGGAGGCCGTCGAGCTTTCGGGCGTCGTCGGCGCCGATGCGACCCGGAACGCCGCAGCAAAAAAGCCGACCGATCTTGAGGAGGAGAAGAAGAAGTTCATCTCCGGCTTGAAAGCCGATCCCACTCTGCAGCTCCTGGTGAACGAAGTCCGCGGCCTCAAGGAATCCATCAGCGCCGGAGCGGCCGCCGCGCCGCGCGGCGAGGACCATGGCACGATTTCCCGGGTGCGGGAACTGCTGAACCTGAACGATTTCTCGGCAGCCTACATCCGGTCGGTCGAAGAGCGGATGAAGAAGGAATTCTCCCTGGAGCAGCTGAACGATTTCGACGCCGTGCAGGATACGGTCATCGACTGGATCGGCGAGAGCATCCGCGTCTATAAGGATGAAGGTTTCCAGGCGCGGCCGCGCGTCATGGTGCTCGTCGGCCCGACCGGCGTGGGGAAGACGACGACCATAGCCAAGCTCGCGGCCGCGTACGGCATCGGCGGCGCGGGAAGCCGGCCGCTCAACGTGCGGATGATCACCATCGACAACTACCGCATCGCCGCCAAGCAGCAGATCGAGATCTACGGCCACATCATGGGCATTCCCGTTTCCTGCGTCGAGAATTTCGAGGACCTGCGCAAGACGATCGCGCTCTATTCGCAGGACGTCGACCTCATCCTGGTGGACACGATCGGCAAGAGCCCGCGGGACTATATGAAGCTCGCGGAGATGAAGGAGCTGCTGTCCGCCTGCGGCAACGGCGCCGACGTCCACCTGGCCGTTTCGGCTACCACCAAGTCGAGCGACATGCGGGAAGCTCTGCAGCAGTTCGAGCCGTTCAACTACCGATCGGTCGTCGTCACGAAGCTCGACGAGACGGTGCGCATCGGCAACGTGGTCAGCGCGCTAGTGGAGAAGGGCAAGTCCGTCTCCTACGTGACCGACGGACAGCGCGTGCCCCAGGACATTTCGCGCGCGTCGGTCGTTCGCTTCCTTCTCAATCTCGAAGGCTTCCGCATCGACAGGCGCCGCGTCGACGAGCGCTTCCCCCAAGAAACATCCGGCAAAATCCAGTGGAGATAAGAATGGAAGATCAAGCCGAACAGCTTCGCGAGCTCATGAAGGGAAAATCCGTTCCGGCGGGCGGCGCCGCTTTCCCGGGACTCGGATCGGGCGCGAAGAAGCCGCGCATCATAACGGTCGCGAGCGGGAAGGGAGGCGTCGGAAAGACCAATGTTTCGGTGAACATGGCCATCGCCTA
The DNA here is from genome assembly GCA_003245635.1 of Treponema sp. Taxonomy (GTDB): domain Bacteria; phylum Spirochaetota; class Spirochaetia; order Treponematales; family Breznakiellaceae; genus SZUA-426. The sequence goes on along the minus strand of QKCO01000168.1, from coordinate 5,199 downwards.
CGCGCGGATCGGCAAGAAGGTTATCGTCATGGACGCCGACCTCGGCCTGGCGAACGTGAACGTCATGCTCAACATGATCCCCAAATTCAACCTGTACCACGTCATCCGCAAGCAGAAGACGATGAGGGACATCATCCTCGACACCGAGTACGGGATCCAGATCGTCGCCGGCGCGTCCGGCTTCTCCAAGATCGCAAACCTGTCCGAAGACGAGCGGCAGAATTTCATAGACGAGCTCGATACGCTTTCCTCGGCCGACATCATCATCATCGATACGAGCGCGGGCGTCTCAAGCAACGTGCTGTCGTTCGTCGCGGCCGCGGACGACGCGGTCATCGTCACGACGCCGGAGCCCACGGCGATCACCGACGCGTACGGCATCATCAAAATCATCGCGACGGAGATAGACAACCTCAATATGGGTCTCAAGCTCGTCGTCAATCGCGTGCACAGCGTCGCCGAGGCGAAGAAGGTCTCAGACCGCATGACGAACATCGCCGGCCAGTTCCTCAATCTGAAGGTGGATTACCTCGGCTTCATCTACGACGATCCCGCGGTACAGCACGCCGTGCTTCGTCAGAAGCCGTTCATGGTCGCGGACTCGAAATCGAAGGCGGCGATCTGCGTGCAGCACATCGTCGGCAGGATGGAAAAGAGCGACGTCAAGCCGGGCGGCGGGTTCAGCGGATTGATCCGCCGGCTGCTGGGCGGCGAGGATCATACCTTTCCTTGACGGGAAAGGAACGATGCCCTAGGCTGGATTGAGGAGAGGTAACGGCTTGCTCAACCTAAAATTGTGCGCGATCGTCTCAGGCGCCGCCTTCGCTGTCTCCGCGGTGCTCGGGCTCATCGGCGGTGCCGATATCATAACGATCGCCTTGCGCGCGCTCTTCTTCGCCGCACTCGCCTTCGGCTTCGCGGCCGGCGCTTCTTTTCTCGTCGATCGCTTCCTCCCGGAGCTTGCGTCGGATTCCGCCGCAGGCACGGACGAATCGTCCGCGGCCGTCCCCGAAGGCGGCGGCGAACGAACGGGCGTCGCCGTGGACGTTTCCGTCGGGGACGAGGATGAAGAGCTTGCCCCGTACGCGGCGCAGGGCGAGGAGGGCGGCGATGGAAATCTCGAGCCCTCAGCCCTGGACCAGGGGCGGGAAGCCGGATATACTAAAGAGGAGCATCCTGCGGCTGCTCCGGCTGCCGCCCGGCCTCCCGAACTGGTCGGGGATGTCGATGCGCTGCCGGATCTCGAGGGCCTTTCCGATTCGTTCGTGACGCCCATCGATGTCGAGGGCGCAGGGGCGGGCAGCGATGCGGGGCCGTCGGCGGCATCTTCGGGAAGCTCGGGTTCGGCGGGCGGGGACGGACGTTTCGACGCCAAGGAGATGGCGATGGCCATCCAGACGATACTAAAACGTGATGAGAAAGGATAAAGTATGGGGAACGTAGTCCTGGAGCAGAAGACCGAAGAGGAACTTTGGGATCTGTACAGGCGCGGTCGGGATCCCTCGATCCGCGAAGCTTTCATCAAACAATACGCGCCCCTGGTGAAGTACGTCGCCGGAAAAGTTGCCGTCGGCATGCCGCACAGCGTCGAGTTCGACGATCTGGTCGGCTTCGGCGTGTTCGGTTTGCTGGACGCGATCGACAAATACGATCCGAACAAGAACGTCAAGTTCAAGACCTACGCGGTCACTCGTATCCGCGGCGCCATTTTCGACGAGCTGCGCTCGATCGACTGGGTTCCGCGTTCCGTTCGCCAGAAGACGCGCGAAATCGAGGAAACCATCGGTTCCCTCGAGGCTCAGCTGGGGCGGACGGTGACCGACCAGGAGATCGCCTCCGCGCTCGGCATGGACGAGGAAGAATTCCTCAAGACGATGCTCAAAATTTCCGGCACGTCCGTGCTATCCCTCAACGACGTCTGGTACGCCGGGGACGAGAACGACCGGATCTCCATAGGCGAGAGCATCGAATCCCCGACGAGCCTCAATCCGGACGTCATCGTCGAGAAGGACGAAATCAGGCGGGTCATCATCGAGGCCATCAACGAGCTGCCGGAAAAGGAAAAGAAGGTGCTCGTGCTGTACTATTACGAGGACCTGACGCTGAAGGAAATCGGCCAGGTGCTCGAAGTGACCGAATCCCGCGTTTCTCAGCTGCATACGAAAGCCATACTCCGCCTGCGGGCGAAGCTGACGAATATCCGCAAAGGCATAATGTAGGCCGGGGGACGGCATGGTCGATTTCGTCCGCCTGCAGCAGCTCATGAAGGACCGGCTCGAATCCGATCGGTCGATTTCATCCGTCGAAGCCGTCGGGGCCGATCTGGACGAAGCCGTCGCGTCGGCGGCGTCGCTGCTCAACGTCACCATCCGGCATATCGAATACGAAATCATCGAGCGCGGCGCGAAGGGTTTCCTCGGAACAGGCAAGAAGGAATGGCGCATCCGCGCCTATCCGAAGGTCGAGGAGCGGGCGGTCGCCGAAATGCCGGAAATGGATCTCGGCAGCTTCGAGGTCGCCGCTCCGATCCTGGTCGACAAGGACGGCGACGTCTTCGTGCATATAAGTCCCGAAGGCGCGTTCGTCAAGGTCGTGCCCCCGTTGGGCAAGGGCCGCCGCGCGACCGACCGGCAGGCCCTGGAAGCGCTCAACGCGCGGGCCGTGCGCGAAATCGACGAAGATATTGTTTCCCGGGCAGTCAAGAGCGCGGAAGGCGAATACGTCCGGGTCGGTTCGATCATCGCCAATCCCGCGAACGACGCGGTGATCACCGTCGATATCGCCGACCAGGAGATGAAGGCGTACCTCTACGCGCAGCCGCCCGGCCCCGGCGGATGCGACCTTTCGGCCGAGACCATCCTCAGCTTCCTGCGGAACAACCGCGTCGTATTCGGCGTCGACGAGGAAAAGGTCCGCGTCTTTGCCGATAGGCCGGTCTACAACGAAATGACGCCCGTCGCCGAAGGCACTCGGCCTATCAACGGCCGCGACGCGTATATGCAGTACAATTTCGAGGTCGACCAGAGCCGTGTACGGCTCAAGGAAAGTTCGAACGGGAAGGTCGATTTCAAGGATCTCAACATCATCCAGAACGTCGTCGAATCCCAGCCGCTCGCCCGGAAGGTTCCCGCGGAGCGGGGCCAAACCGGAAAGACCGTCACCGGCAAGGTCCTGCCGGCAAAGAACGGACGCGATATCCCGCTTCCGCTCGGCAAGAACGTGCACGTGCTCGACGATCAGGTGACCATCGTCGCGGACATGAACGGCCAGGTGGTCATCGTCGGCGGAAAAGTGAACGTGGAGCCCGTGTATACGGTTCAGGGCGACGTCAACTTGCGGACGGGCAACATCATCTTCCTCGGCACCGTCCTCATCACCGGTAACGTGGAGGACGGCTTCTCGGTGAAAGCCGCCGGAAATATCGAAGTCCACGGAACGGTCGGGAAGGCGGATCTCGACGCAGAAGGCGACGTAATCGTGCACCAGGGCATCGCGGGAAAGAGCGCGGGTTCCGTGCGCGCCGGCCGGTCCATCTGGGCGCGCTTCATCGAAAATGCTCATGTCGAAGCCGGTGCGCTGGTCGTCGTTTCGGACGGCATCATCAATTCGCAGGTCGACGCGAACAAGAAGATCATCTGTCAGGGAAAGCGCGCCCATATCGTCGGCGGTCACCTGCGGGCGTCCGAAGAAATCAACGCGAAGATACTCGGCAGCCCCGTCAGCGGCACGGAGACGATCTGCGAAGTCGGCTTCGATCCCAAAAGCAAGGAAAAGCTGGATTCGCTTTCCGAACGGAAGACGGCGACGGAGAAGCAGCTTGAGGAAATCGAGCTCAACCTGCAGACTCTGGTCAACATCAAGAAGCAGCGGAAATCCCTCCCGGAAGACAAGGAAGCGGCGCTGCGGGATTTCGTTGAGCGCCGGCAATTCACCGCGGTCGAGCTCGCCAAGACAAACAAGGAAATCGAGGCCGTCCAGAATTACCTCAACGGACTCAAGACGCGCGGCAAGGTGTCTGCGTCCGCGAAGGTGTACCCCGGCGTGAAGATCCTCATCAGGGATATCAAGGACGACGTCAAGAACGAATACAGGGCAGTCACGTTCGTGCTCGAGAACAATCTGATCCGCGTCACGAAGTACGAAGAACCGGACGAGGACGTGAAGCGAGGTCCCGATGGCTATACAGCCGATTGACCTGCAGACGCTGTTTTCCCAGATGGACAAAGTCGGAAAATCGCAAGCCGACCAGAAGGAAGGCGCGGCCATCCAGCAGTCTCTGCAGGGTGCCGTCAATCAACGCAAAGTAGATGAGCGCATACGTTCCGTGAACGAGACCCAGGATACCGGGGAAGGTCCCGAGAAAATCAAGGACGAGCAGCAGAGGCGGGGCGATCGACCGCCGGCCGGAGGCCAGAAGCCGAAGGACCGCGGCGGAGAAGCGTCGGAGGAGCCGGCGGAAGAAGCCGAAGTGGTCAAGGATCCCAATCTCGGCCGCAACATCGATTTGAGCGGTTAGCGATGGAAGCTTTTCTGTCGGCGGGCGCCGTTTCTCTGATTCTGTGGGCGGTTTCCTTTTTATACTTCAGATCTTATCTATCCCGACGGACGAGCGCCCAACGCGTGCTCTCCGAGTTCAGGGACGAGGTCGACAAGCTCGTCGCCGAGATCGACGCGGCTACCGACCGCGACGTCCAGCTGGTAGAGGATCGGATGAAGGCGCTGCGCGCGCTGCTCGATGAAGCCGAGAAGCGCGTCGGCACCATGCGCCGCGAAGTCGAGCGGCGTTCCTCCGAAGAACGCGCCTATGCAGAATTGGGAAAACGAGCGCGACCTTTGTCGCTTTTTCCCTCCGATGAGGCTCCCGCCCCGCCTCCGGCGGCGCGTCCGGAGCCTCGTGAGCCGGCGTCCCTGCAAGAACCGGCGCTGTCTCCGACTGCGAAATCAACCGCCGGCCGCGAGTTTCGGACGGCGCCGGAGGATGGCGAATCGAAGGAGGCCCGCTTCATCCGAGCCCAGATGCAGATAGCGCCCAAGGAACCGCCGTTCGCGGAACGGGTGGCCGAACTCAGCAGAGCCGGTTTCTCAGCGGAAATCATCGCGGCGCGCTTAGGAAAAACGGTCGGCGAAGTTGATCTGGCGATAGCGCTCAACGGCAAGGTGGATAGAGGCGATGGCGACCATTCTGGGAATTGACCTGGG
>QKCO01000028.1 GCA_003245635.1 Treponema sp. | reverse complement strand
CCAGGAGGACGTTGCGGCCTTTCGGGCCGAGGGTGACTTTTACCGCTTTGGAAATCTGCTCCACGCCGGATAGCAGTTTGCGCCGGGCATCCTCGTTGAACATCAACTGTTTCGCCATAGCTCTCTTTCTCCTCTCTTGTTCTGGCCGATGCTGGACCGGACGGTCTTCGGCCTTGTGGTATAGGGTTTCGCCAAAGGCTTTTCGCTAAGATACTCATAGATGCGCCCGCGCGGCAATAGGAATTCGCGAGCGACTCGGTTAGACTGGATTGCGGAGCAACTATGCCGAAAGACAACGTGGCGATCTTCGATATTCTCGGGCCGGTGATGGTCGGCCCCTCCAGCTCCCACACAGCGGGTGTCGCGCGGATCGCTTTCCTCGCTCGGAAGATGTTCGGCCGGAAGCCCGACCGCGCCGTCGTGCGCTTCTATGGGTCGCTCGCCGCGACGTACCGCGGGCACGGCTCGGACAAGGCCGTCGCCGCGGGGCTGCTCGGCGTGCCCCCCGAGGACGAGCGGCTGGCACGCGGCCTCGAGCTTGCCGAAGAGGCCCGCGCGAACGGGGACGGCTTTCCGATCGATATCACCGCCGAACCTACCGAGCCCGCTCCGTGGCACCCGAATACCGTGGCTATCGATCTCTTCCAAGGAACCGGCAAGCTGCGCATCCGCGCGGCGAGCGTCGGCGGCGGCGCCATCCGTATCGAAGAGATCAACGGGTATTCCGTCCGCCTCTCGGGAGAACTCGACGCGCTGCTGGTGCTGCACCGGGACGAAATCGGCGTGATCGCCATTATCTCGCATATTCTCGCGGCCAACCGGATCAATATTGCCTGCACGTCGAGCCACCGCAAGGAAAAGGGCGATGAGGCGATGCTCGTCGTCGAGACCGACCACGAAATCCCACCCCGCATCATCGAGCAGATAGAGCGCCTGCCTCCGGTTCTCATGGCGCTGAAGGTGCCCTCGTTATGAAGTATCGTTTTTCTTCTTTTTCCGAGCTGGCCGAACTGCTCGCCTCTGAGAAAATCTCCGCCGAAAGCTACGCGGTGAAGCGTGAAGCCTTCATTTCCGATAAGAGCGAAGCGGCGATCGTCGAAGAGCTCGATCGGCGCATTGCGGTGACGCGGGCTGCGCTTGACCGGGGCCGGACCGAGCCGCAGCGTTCTCCGTCCGGCCTTACCGACGGAGCGGCGGTCAAGTTCGCCTCCCGCGGCCGTTCCCTCGTTCGGGACGATCTCTATTCCCGGGCGATCGGCTACGCGCTCGCCGTCAACGAGGTGAACGCCTGCGGCGGCAAGGTTGTGGCGTTCCCCACCGCAGGCTCTTCCGGCATCGTCCCCGGCGCCATCTGGGCCTGGTGGGATACGCGGGGGCCGGGAACGAAAGAGGCTCCCTTCGACGAGCGCATGCGGGGCGCCTTCCTCATCGCGAGCCTGGTCGGGGTACTCATCGCGCAAGGCGCGACCCTGGCCGGCGCCGAAGGCGGCTGCCAGGCCGAATGCGGCGCAGCCGGGGCTATGGCGGCCGCAGCGCTCGCCTATCTAGAAGGCTTGCCGCTCGCCGAACAATTCCAGGCGGCCTCCTTGGCGCTCAAGAACTCCCTCGGCCTCGCCTGCGACCCGATCGCCGGGCTCGTGGAGGTGCCCTGCGTGAAGCGGAACGCCTTTCTCGCCGCGGCTTCGCTGGCGGCGGTCGAACTCGTGCTCGCCGGCATAGGGAGCGCGGTCCCCTTCGATGAGGTCGTGTCGGCTATGAAGTCGATCGGCGATTCCCTGCCTCCCTCCCTCAAGGAAAACGCGGAAGGCGGCTTGGCGGCGACGCCGACCGGCCTCGCCGTCAAGTCTAAAATGTCCCATTGACTTAGGAGGTTCCGTATGGAAAAGCTTCGTTTGGGAGTTCTCGGCTGTTCCTTCCATTATTTCAAGCGCGTCGCGGTGCCGCTGCGGGAATCGCTTCTGGTCGAACCGTATGCGATCGCTTCGCGGGACGGGGCGAAGGCCGCGGCGGCGGCGGGGCAGTGGGGCTTTTCCGCTTCGTACGCTTCGTACGAGGCGCTGCTCGCCGATCCGAAAGTCGATATCGTCTATATCCCGCTGCCCAACCATATGCATCTCGAGTACATCATGAAGGCCGCCGACTCCGGCAAGCATATCCTCTGCGAGAAGCCGCTGTGCCTGAATGCCGCCGATGCCCGCTCCGCCGCGGACTACTGCGAAAAGAAAGGCGTTCTTTTAATGGAAGCCTTCATGTACCGCTTCCATCCGCAATGGCGCCGGGCCCGCGCGCTGGTCGATTGTTTCGACATCGGAACGGTACGGGCCACCCACTGCATTTTCACTTACAACAACAAGGACCCGAAGAATATCCGCAACATCGCCGCATTCGGCGGCGGAGCGCTCTTCGATATCGGCTGCTACGCGGTGTCGTCTTCCCGCCTCCTCATGGGCGCCGAGCCCGAGCGGGTCGTCTGCCAGGCCGAGACCGATCCTTCGTTCGGAACGGATATCCTCAGTTCGGCGATCCTCGACTACGGCAATGGTCGCCGTTCGACCTTAACGGTCGGCACCCAGCTCTATTCGGTGCAGCGCGTCGATGCGTACGGAACCGACGGCAGCCTTTCGGTGGAGGTCCCTTTCAATATGTTCGGCGATGTGCCCGGGCGGCTGCACGTCGCCAACGGCGTCGGGCGGCGGACCGTCGAGACCGAGATCGTCGACCAGTATCAGCTTGAGTTCGACGCTTTCGCGCAGGCGGTGATAGACGGCACTCCGGTGCCGACCCCCGTCGAAGATGCCGTCGCGAATATGGCGGTGCTCGACGCGCTCTCCGCGTCGGCGAAGTCTGGTTCCTGGGAGCCGGTCGCCCGGTATTAGCTCCGTTCCGTTCGCTTGTCCTAGCGGTCCGTTTCCGGGTATGCTGGGGCAAGCATCATGATACGAACCAACAACCTCCGCATCACCGCGGAATTGCCCCTGGTCTCCCCGGCGGAGCTCGCCCGCGAGATTCCGCTATCGGATGAGGCCGCGAGAACCGTCGCACGGTCCCGCGGGGCTGTGTCCGATATACTCAACGGTCGCGACGGCCGTCTTCTCGCCGTCGTCGGGCCCTGCTCGATCCATGATCCGGAAGCCGCGCTCGACTACGCGCGGCGCCTCTCCGCGCTCGCCGAAAAGTACGCCGATCGGCTCCAGATCGTCATGCGCGTCTATTTCGAGAAGCCCCGCACCGCGCTCGGCTGGCGCGGTCTCGTCGTTGATCCGGGTATGGACGATACCTACGATATCGCCCGGGGTCTGCGCGTGGCCCGCTCCCTGCTTGTTCAAATCAACGAGATGGGGCTTCCCGCCGGGTCCGAAATGCTCGATCCGATCGTCCCGCAATACACTTCGGAGCTCATCTCGTGGGCCTCCATCGGTGCGCGGACGACCGAATCGCAGACGCATAGGGAGATGGCTTCGGGCCTTTCGATGCCGATTGGCTTCAAGAACGCGACCGACGGCGACTTCCAGATCGCTATCAACGCCATCCTTTCCGCCGCGAGCCCGCATTCGTTCGTCGGCATCGATTCGAACGGAAACACCATCGTCATGCGCACCGCGGGCAATCCCGACGGACACCTGATCCTCCGCGGCGGGAAAGCCGGTCCGAATTTCGATCGGCTCCACGTCGACGCGGCCTCGCGGGCTATGGCGAAAGCCAAGCTCGGCCAGGCCATCGTTATCGACTGCAGCCACGGCAACTCCGAAAAGAAGTTCGAGCGGCAAGGGCTCGTGCTTCGCGACGTGCTCGCTCAGCGCGCCGAAAAGGACTCGACGGTCGCCGGCTTCATGCTCGAAAGCAATATCGAGGAAGGAAGCCAGTCTCCGATGCCGTCCGGCGAAGGCCTGCGGTACGGCGTTTCCGTCACCGACGCCTGCGTCGGATGGGCGGAGACCGAAGCGCTGCTCGCCGAGGCCTGGGAGCGCACCGATCCGACGATCAGGAGAGCGCGCAATGGATGAGATAGTCGTTTTCACCGATGGAGGCTGTTCCGGCAATCCGGGGCCCGGCGGCTGGGGGTACGTTATCCTTGCCGACGGCAAGGTAAGCGAACGCTGGGGCGCCGAAAAGGTCACCACCAACAACCGGATGGAGCTTTCGGCGGTCATCGCCGCGCTGGAAACGATCCTTGCCGATTCCGCGATGGCTTCCCGTCCCTTGACCGTCTACACGGATTCCCAATACGTTCAGAAGGGCATCAGTCAGTGGATCGCTTCCTGGAAGCGGAACGGCTGGCGCACCGCCTCGAAGGACCCGGTCAAGAACAAGGAACTGTGGCAATCGCTCGATTCGCTCGCCTCCCGCCTGTCCGTTTCCTGGCGTTGGGTGAAGGGTCATGCGGGGAACGAATACAACGAACGCTGCGATGCCCTGACGCAGGAAGCGATCGCTTCGATCAAGAATTGATCGAAGTATCGGACCTGTCTATCGTTCGAGGGCGATCGCTAGCATCTCCGCCAGTTTTTCGGCTTCCTCGCGGGTGAACGTGACGCCTTTCCCCATCTTCTGATGGTCGGGCGACCAGTCCCTCAGGTCGAATTTGGGGTCGCGGCCGTTCCATGCGACGAGATTGAGCTCTTTTCGCCATCCGCTCTTTTCTTCGGAAATCGCGCCGAAGCTTTTGGTGATCTCGAATTGAATCTCGGACATCGGAATACCTCCGTTTCTCGATTTTACGAACGATCTGTTGCGCCAGCAAGCAATTTTGAAACTTTTCCTTGTTCCTCTTGGTCCTACGGGGTACAATTATAAGGATACCAATTCGAGTTCTTAAGTAAATGTGACAGGAGACGCGTATGAATCCAAGATCGACGGTACGGGCGGTTTTCGCCTTGCCGCTTATTCTGCTCGCCTTTTCTTGCGCAAGCACGCCTCCGGAACCCACCCCCGAGCCGGAGAAGCCGCCGGTCGCGGCTCCCGAGACGCCGCCGGCTCCCGAGAAACCGGTCGTGCCCGCTCCCGACGACGCGAAAGCCGCGGCTGAAAAAGCGCGTGCGGAGGCTGCTCTCTTCGATGCCGAAGCCGCATTCCCCGAAGACTGGAAGGCCGCGGAAGCCTCCTTCGCCGCGGGCGATAAGGCCTACAACGTCGACAACGAAGCTTCCCGCGCTTCCTACGAAGCCGCCGCCAAAGCCTTTGCCGATCTGGCCGTCAAAGCGAAGCCTCTCTTCCTTGAGAAAATAGCGGCCGCCAAAGCGCGAGCGGAAACCGGACGCAAGCAGGCTTTCGATCTTGAAGCCAAGAGCGTGTTGCCCGATGATTGGAAAGCCGCCGAGTCTTTCTATTTTACCGGCAGGGACGAGTTCTCCGCTGGAGAGAAGGGCGAAGACTCCTCGTATCCCAAATCGCTTTCGGCTTATACTTCTGCGGCGGATGCTTTCGAGGCTCTCGTTAAAAAGGCCTTGCCCCTTTTCGCCGATGCCCGCGGCAAGGAATTGCTGAAGGCCCGCGAGGACGCGCAGGCCGCCGGAGCCGATAAGCTCGATCCTGCCCGCTTCGCCGTCGCGGACGATGCCGCTCGGAAAGTCGTCGCCGCGTATGAGAAAGGCGGTGACTACTACGGAGCCTACGCCTCGTGGCAAACGGCGCGCGATCGCTACTTCGCTCTCGCGACCGGAGCTCGGGCTGCCTCCGTCAAGGCGGAAATAGATAAACGCAGCTTGGCCGCCTACGACTCGGGGAACTACGCGCGCGCCGGAGAGCGGATGGATGCCGCCGTCGCCGCTTTCGACAAGGGAGAGGCCTCGGTCGCCCGCGACGCCGCCGAGGAGGCTCATCTGCGGTACAAGCTCGCGCTCGCCAAGGGTTCCGAGCTGTACGCGTCGGATAGGGGTAAAGCGGCCGAAGCCCAACGCGTCGCGGCGTGGGAGCTGAAGGCCCATGTCGCCGTAAAGGCCGATTACGATGCCGCGGCCAAAGAGAAGGCAGATGCAGATGCCGCGTTCAAGGCGAAAAAATTCGATGACGCCGCGGATCTCTACGCGGACGCCGAATCCAAGTTTGCCGTCGTAACGGAAGTCGCCGCCGAGAAGCGCAAAGCCGCCGAGGCCGCCATCAAGGCGGCGGAAGAGCGGATGCGGGCCAGCGAGAAGACCGCCCAGGAGGCCGACGCCCTCATTGAAGGAGGCGCCCGATGAAACGCGCCGCAGTGCTTTTCTTCGTGTTCTCTTGCGCGGCCTTCGTCTCCGCGAATCCGCTCCCCGAGCCGCGGCTTCCCGTGCCCGAGTCGGCCGCTTCGTCTTCGGCCGCTGCCGTCGAGCTATTGCCCGAGCCGACGCTCGAAGTTTCGGTCGCGATAGCCGTTCCCGACCTGTGGGATGCCGATCCCGCACCCTCCGGACCCGACTTCTTCGATCCGTCCATGCGCGCCGCCGGTCTTTGGGCTGAGCATCCTGCCCCCGAGGCTGTCGATCCGTTCTCTCCCGCCGCCCGGGTGGGAGAGCTGTGGGTCGTCGATGTGCCTCCTTCGTTTTCCGCCGGGGCAGGGCTGGCCGAATCCATGCAGTTCTCTCCGTCCGCATCCCTCGCGCAGGAGTCCACAGTGGCGACCGACGCGTCGGCTGTGGATGAGGTCGTTCTGCGCGGTCTGCTCAACAACGAGCATTATCGCGAAAGCCTGAAGCTGAAGCGTTTGGCCGAGCAGGCTTTCGAGTACGGCGACTACGACGCTTCCGCCGCGTACGCCGCGGAAGCCGCCGCCGCCGCGCGCCGGTCGGACGAGTACGTCGCGCTTCGCTTAAAGATCCGCGCGGTCGACGAAGCCCTCGCCAAGGCGAAGGCTCGTTTGGACTGGGCCGCTTCCGTGGGCGCCGAGAAAACGTACTCGAAGCAATACGCCGCCGCCGCCGCCGCTTATGAGGGGGCCAAGGAAGCGCGCGCCGCCGAGAACTACGATCTGGCTCTCGAACTTGCGAACAAAGCAGTCGCGGAGCTCGCTTCGGTTCAGGAAACCGCGCCGCTTCCCCAAAAATACAAGGTTCGGCCCTGGGCTCAGACGAAGGATTGTTTCTGGACCATCGCCGGCTATCCATGGGTATACGGCGATTCCACCAAGTGGAAGATTCTGTACGAGGCGAACAAGACCAGACTTCCCCGTCCTAACAACCCGGACCTCGTTTACGTCGGAACGATCCTAACGATCCCGAGCATCCGGGGCGAATACCGGGAAGGTATTTGGGAGCAGGGGAAAGTCTACTCGCCGCTTTCCGGGCGGTAATACAAAGCCAAGGCCGTCGCCATGAGGGCGTGCACGTATGGAGCGCGCCCCATGCCGGCCCTGACGGTATTTTCCGGGATGAGTTCGACGTCGACGTATTCGTCTTCGTCGAGCTCTTGGTTGCCGTTCTGCACCAAATCTTTAGCCGCGAATACATGAACTCGATTCGCCATGATAGCCGGGTTGGGACTCATCGACGCGAGCAGCCGTAGCGATCCGGCTTTCCATCCCGTTTCTTCAAACAGTTCCCGCGCCGCTGCGTCCTCTGGTTTTTCGCCCGGTTCGATCACGCCGCCCGGAAACTCGATGCTCAGTTCGTTCGAACCGTGCCGCCATTGCCTGACCATGACGAATTTTCTGGTTGTTCCGTCGTCGATCATCGGGACGACAATCGCCCAATCCGGCGCGTGGATGACGGTGAACGTGCCTTCCCTGCCGTCGGGGGACACCGCACGGGTATCGTGCACCTCGAAGACGCGGCATCGGTACTTTTCGTTCGAGTCCTTCGTCTCCCACTGCAAATGTCGATAATCAAACATATCGTGCATAGCAACCTCAATTCCAGCATAGCTTTTTCTTCATCGTGAGTATATACTAATGGAGATAATGAACAAAACCGCATCTATTTCGATTCTTTTCGCAACCTCGATAGCCGAAGAGCGGGCGCGTTTTTTGGATTTGGTGCAAGCTCGGAAGTTGGATTATGCGGTATTCTTTCCCGATTCGCTCAAGGCCGCTGATGCGCTCCTTTCGCAGCAGCCGATCAGGCTTATAATCACCGATCTCGATTTCGACGGCGGCGCGTTCGCCGACTGGCTGTCCCTCTGGCCCCGGCCTTTCATCCTGTTCGCCCGCTACGGCGAAGAAGCCCGCGTCGGCGAGCTCATTTCCGACGAATCCTGTTCGTTCATAATGAGGGATCCGGATTTCCGCCACCTCGAGGGACTTCCCATCATGGTTCAGAAGGTCCTCAATGTGCGTGAGAGTTTGGATCGCCAGAACGCCCATCTGCAGATCAGCGAGCGTCGTTATCTCGATCTGGTGAGTTCTCTTCCCGATATCGTATACACGTTGGACGGCAACGGCAATTTCGTCTATGTAAACGAATCGATCGCCCAGCTCGGGTATAGTCCGCACGAGCTCATCGGCAAGCACTTCTCGGAGATCATCGAAGACGACGACGTTCCCCGCGTCAGCCGGCAAATCGTTGTAAAGAGCCTTCAAGGGGCGGTTACCGGCAATGATGCCGCTCCCAAGCTTTTCGACGAGCGCCGATCCGGTGATCGGATGACCCGGAACCTTGACGTCCGGCTGAAGACGCGCGTTCATGATGCGAATTCCGCGAGCGCGAAAGTGGACTCCTACGGAGAGGTGTCTTCCGTCGGCTTCGAGTTGCCCGAGTATGAAGGCACCCCGATCGGGACGGTCGGCATCATCCGCGATATTACCAAGCGCAAGCGCGAGGAGTTGCGGCTGCAGGAAGATCTGCGGGTTAAGGAAGTACTCCTCAAGGAAATCCATCACCGGGTGAAGAACAATCTGCAGGTGGTTTCCAGTCTGCTCAATCTGCAGAGTTCGGTAATCGACGATGAGCGCTCGCAGCGGGTGTTCAACGACTGCCAGACGCAGGTTCAGGCGATGGCCCTCGTTCATGAGCAGCTGTACCGTTCGGACAATCTGCAGTACATCGATATGGATACCTTCATAGAGTCGCTCGTGGCGTATTTGTTCCATGTATACGACATAGACGAAACTCGTATCCAGGCTAGAATCGAGGCCGATTCGGTATCCTTGAACATCGATCAGGCCATTCCCGTCGCC
>QKCO01000129.1 GCA_003245635.1 Treponema sp. | reverse complement strand
ACCGGAGCAAGCGCCCATGAAAATCGGAGCCCTGACCATCGGACAATCCCCCCGGACCGACGTGACCCCCGAATTCCTCGAAGCCTTCGGCGCCGACGTCGAGCTCGTGCAGAAAGGGGCGCTCGACGCCTACACGCTGGAAGATATACGGAAGCTCGAAATAAAGAACGGCGACTACATGCTGGTCACCCGCATGCGGGACGGCACCGAGGTGAAGATCACCGAGCGCTTCATCCACGAACGCATGCACGAGTGCGTCAGGGAACTCGAAGACGAGGGCGTCGAAGTCATCGTCATTTTCTGCACCGGGGAATTCCCGGACATCGAATCGAAGTGCCTGATCCTCAAACCCGACAACCTGCTCGCGCAGTTCGTTCCCGCGGTCCTCCCCAAGGGGAAGAAGCTCGGCGCGGTGCTCCCCTCCCCCGCGCAGATCCCCGTGCTGGGGGACAAATGGAGGCGGCTCGGCTTCGAGACCGCGATGGTCGGCGCTTCGCCGTACACGGGAACCGACGCCGAATTCGAGGCCGCCGCGAAAGAACTCAAGGAGCGCGGCGTCGACCTCATCGTGCTGGACTGCATCGGCTTCACCGGACGGATGAAGCGCATCTTCAAGGAAGCGACGGGCATCCCCGTCATCCTGCCGCGCACCCTGCTCGGCAGAGTCGCCGCCGAACTGGCGGGGAGGGTATAAAAGCCATGGATATACGCAAAGGAGCCCGGACTGTCATAGCCGACTGTCTGGGAGGAAAGACGGGCGAGACGCTGCTGGTCGTCACCGACGATTCGGAGCGAACCATCGGCGAGGCTCTCTACGCCGAGGCGGCCGCGCTCGGGCTCAAGGCGCACCTCATCGTCATGCCCGAAACCGGCAAGAGCGGCGCCGAACCCTCCGCCCTGGTCGCCGACGCCATGAAACGGGCCGACATCGTCGTCTGCCCGACCCGGTTCTCCCTCACCCACACCGCAGCGCGCAAAGCGGCCAGCGAGGCGGGCGCCCGGGTGGCGACGATGCCCGAGATCACCGAGGAGATGTTCAGCCGCGGCGCCATCACCGCCGACTATACGAAAGTCGCCGCGCTCAGCGACAAGCTGACCGCCCTCCTCAGCGCCGGAAGCGTCGTCCGCGTCGAGAAGAGCGGCCGCGTCCTCGAGCTGTCGATCGCCGGCCGCGCGGGCATCTCCAGCAACGGCCTCTACCGCGGAAAGGGCCAGTCGGGGAACCTTCCGACCGGGGAAGCGTACATCGCCCCTGTCGAGGGCAGCGCGAACGGCAAGGTGCTCATCGACGGGTCTCTGGCGGAGTTCGGTCTGGTGACCGGGCCCCTGGAAGTCACCATCGAGAACGGCCGCGCGGTCGCATTCGACGGCCCGCAGGCGCAGTGGATGGAGCAGCGGCTCGGTCCGGACCTGGGCCGCAACGTGGCGGAGCTGGGCCTGGGGACGAACGACGCCGCGCGCCTGATCGGCAACCTCCTCGAGGACGAGAAGGTCTACGGCACCGCGCACGTCGCCTTCGGCAGCAACGCCACCTTCGGGGGCACGGTTTCGGCCGGCGTCCATATCGACGGAATCATCCTGGAGCCGGTCGTTTCGATCGACGGGCGGGTCGTCGTCTCCGGCGGCAAGGTGCTCATTTAGAGCGCCATTTAGAGCGCCGTATTGACTCGATCACCCGAAAACCGGAAAATAGGCCAGCCCCATTTCTAGCCAAGGAGCCATACCATGAGCATTATCGAATACGTCGAAGCGCGCGAGATCCTCGATTCCCGCGGCAACCCGACCGTTGAAGTAGACGTCGTCCTCGAGGACGGCACCCTCGGACGCGCCGCCGTTCCCTCCGGCGCCTCCACCGGCGAGCACGAAGCCGTCGAACTCCGCGACGGCGACAAGAGCCGCTACATGGGCAAAGGCGTCCAGAAAGCCGTCGAGAACGTCAATAACATCATCGCCGCCGAGATCCAGGGTCTCGACGCCCTCGAGCAGGTCGACATCGACCGCACCATGATCGAGCTCGACGGAACCGAGAACAAGGCCAAGCTCGGCGCCAACGGCATCCTCGGCGTCTCCATGGCCGTGGCCCGCGCCGCCGCCAACTACCTGGACGTGCCCCTCTACAAGTACCTGGGCACCTTCCATTCGAACCTCCTCCCCGTCCCGATGGCCAACATCATCAACGGCGGAAAGCACGCCGACAACAAGGTCGACTTCCAGGAATTCATGGTCATGCCCGTGGGCGCCCAGTCCATGCGCGAAGCCGTCCGCCAGACCGCGGAAATCTTCCACACCCTCAAGAAGCTCCTCAAGGACGCCGGCAAGAACACCGCCGTCGGCGACGAGGGCGGCTTCGCCCCCGACATCACCAACGACGAAGCCCTCGACTTCATCATGAAGGCCATCGAGAAGGCCGGCTACAAGCCCGGCGAGGACGTCATGATCGCCCTGGACTGCGCCTCCTCCGAACTCTTCGACGAGGGCGGCAAGAAGGGCTACAAGTTCTGGAAGTCCAACCCCGGCAAGATCTTCTCCGCCGACGAGATGATCGACATCTACACCAAGTGGGTGGCCAAGTACCCGATCATCTCCATCGAGGATCCGCTCGACCAGAACGACTGGGACGGCTACGTGAACCTCACCAAGGCCCTGGGCAGCAAGGTGCAGATCGTCGGCGACGACTTCTTCGTCACCAACACCAAGCGCCTGGAGAAGGGCATCGCCATGGGCGCGTGCAACTCCATCCTGATCAAGGTCAACCAGATCGGCACCATCACCGAGACCTACGAGGCCGTCGAGATGGCCAAGCGCGCCGGCTACACCGCGATCATCTCCCACCGCTCCGGCGAGACCGAGGACAGCTTCATCGCCGACCTCGTCGTCGCGCTCGAGACCGGCCAGATCAAGACCGGCTCCATGAGCCGCACCGACCGCGTCTGCAAGTACAACCAGCTGATGCGCATCGAAGACATGCTGGAAGGCGTGTCCGAGTACGCCGGCAAGAAGGCGTTCTACAACATCAAGGGCTAAGCGCCCTACGCATCGCGTAGAACCGAAGGCCGTCCTCCAAGCGGGGGACGGCCTTTTTGTTTGTAGGGGGCGCGCCGGGGCAGTAATCGGTCAGCGTGTGATAAGAACGGGGTTCGGGGGCCGGCAGTCAAAAGCGGGGATCTCCCTCGCCTTCGGCTGCGGTCGGGATTTGTATTTACGCGCTCGAAGGCCAGGGGCGAACGCTGGCAAACTTGGAGAGCAGACTTTAAAATTAACGGAATGGATGAACAAAACCCGGGGACCATCGACATCGAGGCTCGTTTAAGGGAGCGCCTTCAAGGCTACATCATCCCGCTGCTTGAACTCTGCTCATTCGCCGAGAATCAAAAGAACAATGCAGCTTTCCCCTGCCGTTCGTTTCTACGTTCCCTGCAAATGGAAACTTCCCGCATACAAGAACTTATCGATGGCTACGGCGTTCAGAAAAACAAAGAATGGTTCCCATTCCGGGAAACAGTCGCCGGGGGGAAGACTTTTTCTTCAACGTACTACAATCTCCTTCATGTCAGGGAAGCGTCATCGCGCTATACGCTTATGGACATCAAAGAAGATTTCTCCGCGGTCACTGAAGAAATACTACTGTCATTGCGTCAGTCTATCTTCACTTTCTGCGGGGAACTGGAAAAGCAGGCGAAGCTCCGGGGCGTGTATCCGAAAACGATCGAACCCGATTTCGAGCCCTGCGACGAAGAACTCATGCCGTTCCGTTTTCCGGAAAACCGCATCGTACGGCATGTGGATAAGGTCGGCGAATCGGTGGTGTATCTCGCCACCCAAGTTCTCAATTTATCCGAGAAGGCGATCGTCAAAGAGCTGCTGAGGCAGCGACAGCCCGAACAGTTCGAATCCTGCATTCCGGAACTAGTGAACGAGGAAAAGTGTCGGCTCGTGGAGGCGAATTTCCACAACCTGCAATCGATGTACGATACGTATCTTTTCGAATCGGACTTGGAGAATCAGAATAAAGACCTCCGCTACCTGCGCGGACATGTCAGCATCATTTTCCATCTGCTGAAGATGGGCACCGACCTGATCCATTATTACATACGGCACATGAGCAAACTCCGCCGGGAGTCTTACGCGAAACTCCGGTTTCCCCTCCCGAAGGATGCGATGCTGACCGCAATCTTCGATTATTTCCTGCATTACGCCGGATTGTACCTGGAGGCGGCGAAACAGCTTTGCCGCTCCATGATCCAGCACTATTCGGTAGAAACGGAAGTTCATGTCCGCATACCCAATTATCGAGGTTTTCACGTGCGGCCTTCCACCCTCATCGCCCGCATCGTTGCCCATTACGGCAGCAATATAAAAATGTTCCTCGATGATGAAGAATACGACGCGGGCATCCCCTTCGACCTGTTCCGGGCAAACGAAGAGATAAACGCGAGAAAACGGCGATACATAGCGGATAAGATGAACAACAGGCGGGAGCTGCAGGTGCAGCCGCCGAACGATATCGAGGACCTGAAAAAGGACTTGCTCATCCTGTTCCTGAACATGATGAGCATGCGGGAGCTTATCCTTTACGACAGCGATCTGCCGTTCGACGACCTCAGCCGAGAACAGCAGGAAAACCTCGCGGCCCTCGCGAGCCGCTACATCAAACATTTCATGTCCATCGCGAAAATCGACGTGAGAAGCGACATCACCATCGCCTTCCGCGGCGATAATCGTGCGCTCCACGATATTGAGCTTCTCGCGGAGAACGGCTACGGAGAAGACGAGTACGGGAACAACATCGAGCTTCCTCCCGAGCTAGCCTATTTACGGGAGTGACGTTTCAGTAGGGATCGAAACCGCCGTGCAAAACGTTCGCATAGCAAGTGCCGCCGCGGATAGGACGAAATAGGCACCAAGCAGAAAACGGCCTAGTCTTCCCGCCCGCCCCATGCTACGCTTTCCGTATGGAAGGCGAGCTCGACTACCGCGACATCCGCTATCGACTGGAGCAGCACGGCACCTTCAGGCTGTTCCGAAAGGAGCGGGCCGCGATGATGCTCGCGTTCTTCGTGGAGGCGTTCAAGAAAGGGCACCGTTCGGACATTCCCCGGAGCGCGCTCATGTCGGAGCTGTCCGCTTTCTGCGAATATCTCAGCCTGACGGTCGGAGAAGAAGCTGAAACGAAGAGCCCCGCCGCGCTCCTGGACGAGTGGGCCGACGACGGGTTCCTCCGCAAATACTACCGCTCCAACGCCGCCGAGCCGAGCTACGACCTGACGCCGGAAAGCGAAAAGGCCATCGAGTGGCTGCGGGAACTGTCCGAACGTCGTTTCGTGGGGGCCGAGTCGCGGCTCCTCAAGGTCTTCGACCTCATGAAGGATATCGCCTACGGGGCGGCCTTCGATGCCGACGAACGCATCGCGGAGCTCGAAAAACGCAAAGCCGAGATCGAGGCCGAGATCGCGCGGGTGCGTTCGGGCGAGGCCGGAGGGCTGGATCCGACGGCGGTCCGCGAGCGCTACTACGAACTCGAGGATACCGCGCGACGGCTCCTGGCGGATTTCAGGCAGATCGAGCTCAACTTCCGCAAGCTCGACCGGGAAGCCCGCGCGCGGGTCATCGCGGCCGACAAGGAGCGCGGTCGGGTGCTCAAGGACATCTTCGAGTACCGCGACGCGATACTGTCGAGCGACCAGGGCAAGAGCTTCCAGGCCTTCTGGGCCTTCGTCATGTCGACGGAAAAGAAGAGCGAGTTCGCCGCGCTCGCAGGCCGGGTGCTCGCGCTGCCGGAAGTGGAAGCGCTCCCCAAGAGCGTGGAGCTGGACGTTTTCGACCGGCTGCTCGTGTCCGCGGGCGCGCGGGTGCAGAGGACGGCCCACCTCCTCAACGAGGAACTCCGCGCGTTCCTGGACGAGAAAAGCCGCCGGGAAGGCCGCGCCGTAGCGGTCCTGGCCGAGGAGATAAAAAAGCTCGCTCTCGCCCTCCGCGAAGCGCCGCCGGCCGACCGCGCATTCATCGTGATCGAGGGGGACCCGGATATCGATCTGGTGATGGAGCGCCCGCTCTTCGAACCGGAGGAACCGGTCCGCATCGGGACGGCTCCGGAAGCGCACGGAGAATCCGACGCGGACGCGGCGGCGCTCTTCGCCCAGGAAGAGATCGACCGGGAAGCGATCCGCGCCAACATCGCGGAGGCGCTCCTGGACCGGCAGCAGATATCGCTTGCGGAGCTCCTGGCACGATATCCGGTAGCCGACGGCGGCGCGGAAGTGCTGGGATACCTGGCCGAAGCCAGTCTTCCCGGCGCCGCGATGATTTCCGACGAGGAGCGGACCGAGCTGCGGGCTGAGAACCGCAAGCGCGGGACCGCGTACCGGATCGGCGCGCCCGAGGTCGTCTACCTCAAGGAAGGATCGAAGTGAGAACGCCGCCCCCTTATGCGCCGGCGCTGATCAGGCTTCTCCAGGGACCGGTCTACGCGTCCGGGGAGAAAAGCTGGGATCTCGTGTTCCGCCACCGAGCCGCGATCGAGGACTACTTCGCGCAGCTCGGCCTCGAGCTCGTCGTCGCCGAGCACGACGGGCTGGCCTTTCTGCGCCGCAACCGCGAGGGAGAGGGCGCCGAAGAAGCCGCGGCGCTGCCGGAGCTCACCGTCCGGCGCGAACTGCCGTACATCGCCTCGCTCCTGTGCGTGCTGCTCGTGGAAGAGCTCTACCGCTTCGAATCCTCGGGAGGCGACCAGTCGCGCCTGGTGCTGGACCGGGAGAAAATCCGCGGCCTCGTCGCTCCGTACCTGCCGTCCAAAACTAACGAGGCCAAGCAGGCGGATGCCGTGGACGCCCAGGTCAACAATCTGCTCCGCTACGGCTTCCTGCGCAAGCTCGGAGACAAGGGAGAAGAGCTGGAAGTGACCAAGCTCCTCAAATACCGGATCGATGCCGCCAGAATCGCGGAAATCAAGGAAAAGCTGACCAGCCATGCCGGACGACAAGACGCTTGAGTTCGCCCTCGCGGAGGGACGGAGCGGTTTCCGCCTCGAGAGGGTAGAACTGTACAACTGGGGCACCTTCGGCAGGAAGGTATGGGCCTTCCCGATCGGCGGAGAAAACGCGCTCATCACCGGAGACATCGGCTCGGGCAAATCGACCTGGGTCGACGCGCTCACGACGCTCCTGGTTCCGCCGCAGCGCATCGTCTACAACAAAGCGGCGGGTGCCGAAAAGCGTGAGCGCACGGACAAAAGCTACCTCCTGGGCGAATACATGAGCTCGCGGGAAGGGGACTCGTCCTACGCCAGGCCGGTGAATCTCCGCGCCGAAGACTGCTTTTCGGTAATCCTCGCCGTCTTCAGGGAAGCGTCCGACGCTCGCCTGGTGTCCCTGGCGCAGCTGCGCTGGCTCCGGAACGGTGAAACCCAGCGCGTGTACGCCGTCTCCGGCAAGCCGCTCTCGGTCATGGAGGACTTCCGCGACTTCGACGGGGACGGAGCATCGTTCAAGAAGAAGCTCCGCGCGCGGTCGGCGGCGGAAACCTTCGACAGCTTCAGCGATTATTCGGCGGCCTTCCGCTCGTCCCTCGGGATCACCGAGAAAGCGGTGGACCTGTTCAACCAGACGATTTCGATGAAGACCATCGGAGACCTGGACGATTTCATCCGAAGCCACATGCTCGAGCGGACCAAGGCGAAGGACAGCGTCGAAGGGCTGCTGCGCAACTACGACAACCTGCGCTCCGCCCACGATTCGGTCGCCCGTGCCCGGCTGCAGCGGGAAGCGCTCAGGCCCATCGGATCGGAAGCCGCCGAGCACTCCTCGCTGACCGCATCGCTCGAAGAGCTTTCGGCGATGCTGGACGGGCTGCCCTTCTGGGCGATCTCCCTCGAACTGCCGCTGCTGCGGGCCGAGGCCGCGCGGCTGGAGCGCGATCTGGAAACCGCGGCCGCCGAGCTCGCGCGATCCGACGGGGAGCTCAAGGCGGAGCGGGAAAATGCCGCGCGCATCAGGTCGGCAATAGAAACCTCCGAAACGGGACGGCGCATCGCGGAGCTGGACTCGGAGCTCGAGCGCGTCGGCGAGGACCGGGACCGCAAGCGGGAACGTTTCCGCGCTTACGGAGCGCTCGCGGAGGAGCTGAAGCTGGACCCGCCGGCGGACGCCGCCGTATTCGCCGCGAACCGCGACCGCGCGGAAAAGGCGCTCGAGAAAGCGGAGCGCGGAACCGAAACCGAGAAGCGGAAGCGCGACGAACTGGTCGTCGCGCGGCAGGGCGCGCGGGAACGGAAGGCCGAAATCGAAGCGGAGCTCGAATCGCTCAAGAAACGTACGACTTCCATTCCCGCCCGCGAGCTCGAGCTCCGCGCCGCGATCGCCCAGGCGGTAGGCGCCGAAGAGGAGGAACTGCCCTTCGCCGGAGAACTCCTGCGGGTGAAGGGAAGCGAGCGCGCATGGGAGGGCGCCGTAGAGCGCGTGCTCCGGTCCTTCGCGCTGAGCATCCTGGTTCCCGAGCGCCTGTACCGCAAGACGAGCGCCTACGTCCGCGAGCGGGACCTCGGCGACCGGCGGCTGGTTTTCTATCGCGTACCGGAAAAGCCGCCGCAGCCCGAGCGCGTCGGAGAGCGGAGCCTCGCGCGCGCGGTGGAAACGAAGACGGACAGCCCCTTCCGGCCCTGGCTCGAGTCGGAGCTTACCCGACGCGCGGCGTACGAGCGCTGCGAATCGATGGAGGACTTCTACCGTGAGACCGACGCGGTGACCCGGGAAGGGCTCATCAAGAGCGGCAAGGTCCGTCATGAAAAGGACGACCGCCGCCGCGTCGCCGATCCGCGCAACTATGTCCTCGGCTGGTCGAACAAGGACAAGATCGCCCTTCTCGAACGGGACTTATCGGAGAAGAAGGCCTCCCTGGCCGCGGCCGACCGGGAACTTGCCGCCAGCGACCGCGCGATCGAAGCCTTGGGCAAAGAACGGGATAGCTCCCGGGAACTGCTCGCCTTTTCCTCGTTCGAGGAGATCGACTGGCAGGCCCAGGCCAAGCGATACCAGAACCTCCGCGCCGAACGAGACGAGCTGGAGCGTTCCTCCGACCAGCTGGCCAAGCTCCGGGAAGCCTTCGCGGCGGCGAACGCGGCCGTCGCCCATTGGGAAACCGTGCGCGACGGCCTCCTCACCAAGTCGGGC
>QKCO01000104.1 GCA_003245635.1 Treponema sp. | reverse complement strand
CCGCGGAACGGAACGCCGCCGAGCGGAAGGAAGCCGCGGAGCGCAGGGACTCCGCCGCGGCCGAAGCGCGGGAACTGGAGCGGGACAGGGCGGCCTACAACGACGCCGTGAAGCGCCGGAGCGAACTCGCGCGGAGCGGCAGCGCGCTCAAGGCTCTTTCCGACGACCTGAGCGGAAACAACCCCCGCAGACGGTCCTTCGACTCCTGGCTGCTCGCTTCGTACCTGGCCGAAGTGGCCGCCTACGCGACCAAGCGGCTCGAACGGATGTCCGAAGGCCGCTACCGTCTGCTCCTCGACGGAGAACGGGAGGGGGGACGCGGCCAGACGGGACTCGACCTGGCCGTCTTCGACGCGTATACCGGCCGCGCGCGGCCCTGCTCCACCCTTTCGGGCGGGGAAAGCTTCATGGCCTCGATCAGCCTCGCCCTCGGCCTGGCCGATTCGATACAGGCCCGGTCGGGCGGCGTGCGGCTCGACGCCGTCTTCATCGACGAAGGGTTCGGGAGCCTCGACGACGCGAGCCTGGACAAGGCGCTCGGCATCCTGGACGAAATCCGCGACCACCGCATGGTCGGGCTCATCTCGCACGTCCCCGAGATGAAGACGAGGATCCCCAACCGGCTCGAAATCCTCAAGACGAGCGTGGGTTCGAAGGCGGTGCGGGCGGGAGGAGCCTGAGCGGATTCTTCGCTTCGTAAAAAAGTTTGCGTTCCGCAACGCCCGAACGTACACTGTATCTATGCACGAATCGCAAAAAGTATCTTCGCGTGTTGGACTCTGGCTTTCCGCAGTTACCGCCGCCGCCGTTTTTGCGTTTATGGGAATTCTTTTTTTTTCTACCGTCCGCAGCTTCCTGAAGGTCGAGGACCGAAGCGTGCTCGCCGGGCTCGACCGCGTGCGCTCGGCGATCGACCGCGAGGTCGAGCGCGTGGCCGCGACGGCCGCGGATTACGCGGCCTGGGACGAGACATACGCGTTCGCGCTGAAGGGAGACGACGGAACGTACGCGTCGGCTAACCTGCAGGAGGAATCGCTCGGCAATATCCAGATCGACCTGGCCGTCGTATTCTCCGCCGGCGGAGCGAGGATCGCGGTCGCCGGAAAGGACGGCCTGCAGCTCAGCCCGGGCATTCCCGCACGGATCGATCCGTCCTCGGTGGCTTTCGCGCCGGCTGCAAAGCGGAGAGATGGCTTGGCAGACATAGGAGGCCGACCGTTCGTCTTCGCCTCGATGCCGGTTTCTCCTTCCGAAGGGGCGGGCGCCCCGCGCGGCCTGCTCGTATTCGCCCGCGAGCTGGACGCCGAGATGGCCGCGGAAATTTCAGCCCTCGCCGGCACGCGGGTATCGTTCGAAGCGCCCTCCGGCTCGGACCGGTCGGTGACGAGGAACGGGCTGCTGACTCCGGTGACAGGCCGGCTCGCTCTCGCGGATTCCGCCGGAGGGCCGGTCCTGGACGCGGTCACGCAGGAGAAGCGCGACATCTTCGCCCAGGGGCTCAAGACGATAGGATTCATGTCGATGCTGGTCCTACTGGTCGCGGTGGCGACGGGACTGGGCATGCGATTGGTGCTCGAGCGCATCCTCATACGGCCGATGCGCCGTCTGGAGAAGGCGCTCTCCGCGGAAGGCGAACTGGACGAAGCGTTCGAACGGGAGCTCGCGGCGCTGGCGGAGCGAGGGGACGCGGTCGGCCAGACGGCCCGGGTCATTATGGCCGCGAGGGATGAGCTGCGGAAGCAGATAGACCTGCAGATCGACGCGAACGAACGTCTCGAAACCGAGGTGCGCGCCCGCACGGGAGAGCTGGTAGCGGCGAACCGGGAGCTGGCGGTCTATAAAAGCGTCATGCAGGGCACCGGCGAAGGCGTCGTCATCACCGACATCGACGGGACGATTCGACAGACGAACCAGGCGTTCCGCGACATGTCGGGCTACGACGAGACGGAGCTGATCGGCAGGAACCCCCGCATCCTCAAATCCGACCGGCAGGACGATGCGTTTTTCGAAGCGATGTGGAGCTCCATCCGGTCCGAGGGCCGCTGGACCGGCGAGATTTGGAACAAGGGGAAGAACGGTTCGGTGTATCCGGTGCTCCTCAGCGTCGACACGATCAAGGACGAGCGGGGAGAGCCCTCCTGCTACGTCGGAATCACCGCCGATATCGGCAAGCTGAAGAAAGCCGAGGAAAACCTCAACCGCATGGCGTTCTACGACTCCCTGACCGGACTGCCGAATCGGGCATTGTTCATGGACCGCTTCAAGCAGGCGCTCGCCCGCGCGCAGCGCGCCGGGAACCGGGTAGCCCTCGTCTATCTGGACCTGGACCGCTTCAAGCACGTGAACGACAGCCTCGGACACCACGCCGGAGACGAACTCCTGAGTAAAACGGCCGAGCGCATCCAGGGCCAGGTCCGCGAAACCGATACCGTGTGCCGGATCGGCGGCGACGAGTTCACCGTCATACTCGAAAGCATCGGTTCCAGCGGCGACGCCGCCGCCGTCTCGCGCAAGATCATCGCGAGCCTCAAAGAGTCGTTCGACATCGAAGGATCGGAAGTATTCATCGGGACGAGCATCGGCATCGCGATGTTTCCCTACGACGGCACGGACGCGGACGAGCTCATCAAGAAAGCCGACGCCGCGATGTACGAAGCCAAGGAGCACGGGCGCGGCCAGCTCCGCTTCGCCTCCGGCGTTTCGGGACTTTCCAGCACGCGCCGGCTCGAAATGGAGACGCGCATCAGGAAAGGCCTCGACCTGAAGGAATTCTATCTCACCTTCCAGCCGCAGGTATCCGCGGGAGGCGCGTCGATCGGCTCCTCGTCCGGCATCGTCGGCGCTGAGGCGCTGGTCAGATGGAAGCCGGCCGGCCGGAGCGTCGTATCTCCGGACGCGTTCATCGACGTAGCCGAGGAATCCGGCCTCATCGTGCCGCTGGGCTACTTCGTGCTCAGGGAAGCGTGCGCCGAGGCCAAGCGCTGGTCGCTGGCGGGCATGCCGCTGCAGGTCTCGGTGAACGTGTCCCAGATGCAGTTCGAACGCGGGCGCATCGTGGAGCAGGTCGGGCAGGCCCTCTCGGAAACGGGGCTCGATGCGAAGTACTTGAAGCTCGAAATCACCGAAACGCTCTTCACGCGGGATATGGACCGCATGATCTCCATCATGAACGAAATCAAAAGCGGCGGCGTCAGCTTCGCGGTGGACGACTTCGGCACCGGCTATTCGTCGCTCCGCTACATCGACCGTCTGCCCATTGACAGCCTCAAGATCGACAAGTCGTTCATCGACCGGATAGCCTCCCGCTACGACGGCGGAGAGATAGCGACGGCGGTCGTCGCCCTGGCCCGCTCGTTCGGACTCGAATCGATCGCCGAGGGAGTGGAGACCGAGGAGCAGCTGGACGCCCTCCGGTCTCGCGGCTGCGACGCCATCCAGGGCTACTACGTCAGCAAACCGCTCGATTCGGACGATTTCAGGGCATTCATCGCGGCGAAGGACCTGCTGGCGGAACTCGAGCCGCCGGCCTGAGCGGCAAAAAAGGGCTTTCCGTCGAAGCATCGATCGGTTAGGATGAGGAATCCTATCCGGGAGGCCGCTATGGTAATCGACATCGCCCGATCGGCGCTTTTGATCATAGACGCGCAGAACGATTTTTGCCCCGGCGGCGCGCTCGCGGTCGAAAACGGGGACCTCGTCGTCGAACCCCTGAACCGCCTTTCCGTCCGCTTCGTCTCGTCGGGAGGCCGGGTCGTCGCCACGCAGGACTGGCATCCGGCCGGACACGTCTCCTTCGCCTCCGCGCACCCGGGATCGTCGGTCTTCGACACCGTGGCCTTGCCCGTTTCCGGCGCCTCAGATCCCGGACCGAACGGTCCGCCCCTCCCGGCGGCGGTCGACCAGACGCTCTGGCCCGACCACTGCGTCCAGGGCACGGCCGGCGCCGACTTCCACCCCGGCCTCGACACGAAGCCGATAGGCCTCATCGTCCGCAAGGGGAGCCGCATGTCGGTGGATTCCTATTCCGCCTTCTTCGAGAACGACCGCCGCACGCCGACGGGCCTGGACGGATGGCTCAAGGGACTCGGGCTCGGCACGGTTTTCCTCGGCGGGCTTGCTACCGACTACTGCGTGCTCTACAGCGCGCTCGACGCGGTCAGGCTCGGCTACCAGACCGTCCTGTTCTCCGACGCCTGCCGCGGAGTCGAGCGATCCACGACCGATCGCGCCCTCGATCGGATGCGGGAAGCGGGCGTCCATTTCATGCACTCCGGAGACTTCCGATGAACACCCGTTCCGCGCTCTTCACCGATTTCTACGAACTGACCATGGCGCAGGGCTACTGGAAATACGGCATGGACCGCCGGGCCGTCTTCGAGATGTTCTTCCGGCGCCAGCCCTTCGCGGGCGGATTTTCCGTTTTCGCGGGACTCGAGACCTTCCTCGACAAGCTTCAGGATTTCCGCTTCTCCGGGGAGGAAATAGACTACCTTTCCGGCTTGGGAATCTTCGAGCCCGGCTTCCTCGAGTACTTACGCGGCTTCCGCTTCAAGGGCGACGTCTGGGCCGTGCCCGAGGGGACGATCGTCTTTCCGCAGGAGCCGCTCATACGCATCGACGCGGGCCTCATCGAAGCGCAGCTGATCGAGGGCATGCTGCTGAACGCGGTCAACTTCCAGAGCCTCGTGGCGACCAAAACGGCGCGGGTATGGCTCGCGTCCAAGTGCGGCAAAATCATGGAATTCGGGCTCCGGCGCGCGCAGGGGCCCGACGGCGCGATGTCCGCCACGCGCGCCTCCTACATCGGCGGAGCCCTCGGCACCTCGAACACGCTCGCGGGCAAGCGCTTCGGCATTCCCGTCATGGGCACGATGGCGCATTCCTGGGTCATGTCCTTTCCCTCCGAGATCGAAGCCTTCCGCGCGTACGCCAAAGCCTACGGCGACAAGTCGGTGTTCCTCATCGATACCTATGACACGCTAAACAGCGGCATCAAGAGCGCCGTCGAGGCGGGCCGGGAACTCAAGGCGGAAGGCAAGCGTTTCGGCGTGCGGCTCGATTCGGGAGACATGCACTATCTTTCGGTCGAGGTGCGCAAGGCGCTCGACGCCGCCGGGCTCGAGGACGCGACCATCGCGGTATCGAACGATCTGGACGAATCGATCGTCCAGACGCTCGTGTCGGCCGGGGCGCCGATCGACAGCTGGGGCATCGGCACGCAGATGGTCACCGGCGGCTCGGAGTCGTCCTTCACCGGCGTCTACAAGCTGGCGGCGAAGGCGGACGAGTCGGGGAAGCTCATACCCGCGATGAAGTTCTCCGACAACCCGGAGAAGACGACCAATCCCGGCGTGAAGCAGGTATGGCGCATGTACGACCGAAACGGGATGGCCGTCGCCGACGCGCTGGCGCTGGACGATCCGGCCGACCCGGCCGGCCCCGAGACGATCGAGAAGGGAGTCGAGCGCTCGTTCTGGCATCCGTCGGTCGACTACCGCCATTTCCACCGCGCCCCCGAAGGCGAAACGGAGGCGCTACTGAAGCTCTGCGTCAAGAACGGAGAGAGATGCGCGCCCGCGCCGAGCCTTCCGGACATCCGCGCGCGGGTCCGATCCCAGCTGGAAACCTTCGACGGAAGCTACAAGCGGCTGCTCAACCCGCACGTCTACAAGGTTTCGGTCACCGAACGGGTCAAGGACCTGAAGCTCTCGCTCATCCGGGAGTATCTGGGAGAAAAGTAGGCATTCCGTGAAGATCCGCACGAAACTGACGATCCTCTCCACGCTGCACGTCCTTGCCCTTTTTCTGATCGGCGTGGCTTTCCTGCACCGCGCCATCGGCGAGGGCGACGCGCTCAAGACCCGGGCGGAAATCGAAGCGGTCGAAGCCATCGCCTCGGCGCTCGCCTGCCTCGTCTCGGCCTTCACGCTGCTGTTCATTTTCGTGGTGCGGCCCCTGACCAAGCGCTTGGCCGAACTCTCCGCCGGCGCGAAAAAAGCCGCCAAGGACCGGACCTTCCGGTTTCCTTCGATCGCGAACGAGGAATTCGCCGCTACCTACGCGGCTTTCAACGAAATGCTGGGGACCATGGTCGAGCAGGAGACGCGCCGCGTGGAGTCCGCGAAGCTCGACGGCTGGCGCGAAATCGCCTCGCTCCATGCGCAGCAGCTGAAGGCTCCGCTCGCGTCGATGAGTCTCGCGGGGGAGAACATCGCCGACGCCGTCGAGTCGGAGGACGGCATGCGGGTGCCCGATCCGGAGCGGACGTTCATCAAGCACCGCTGCGAGACGATCCGCGACGAGTCGGCTCGGGTCCGCGCCCTCTTCGAAAGGCTCAAGCGCTTTTCCGATTCGGCCGCCGGCGAGACGACCGTTTTCAGGGCCATGGACCTGATCGCTTCCAGCGCCGCCCGATTCCCCGCGGAAAGGGCGCGCTTCGAATTCAAGGGCGCCCTCGAAGCGCCGATCCGCGCCGACAGCGGCCTCTGCGGAGAAGCGCTGGCCCACGTATTCTCCAACGCGGTCGAAGCCTGCGCCGCGCCGCCGGTTTCCCTCTACGCCGAAGCGAAAAGCCGCGGACGCGTCGTGGAGCTGATCATCCGCGACGGGAACGGTCCGGCGGACACCGCCTCGATCGAAAAAGCCGGACGCGTCCGCTTTACGACCAAGCCGTCGGGCACCGGGCTGGGGCTCCTGTTCGTGAAGCGCGCGATCGTCATCCAAGGCGGGGCATTCGCGGTCGAAGCGGGGCCGGACGGCAGCTTCCAGATCCGCATCAGCCTGCCGTACGCAAGCGGGGCATGAAGCGGCGGATAGCCGATGCCGTTTACAATACGCCGCGGACGCGCTATCATTCCACGCTATATTTCAATCCCCTTAGGAGCGTATCCATGAAACGTTTGGCGTCTCTCGTTCTATTCGCCGCTCTCGTCTGCGGCGCCGTGTTCGCCGGAGGAAGCAAGGACAGCGCTTCCGACCAGTCCCTGAAGAAAGTCATGGACAAGGGCGTCTTCGTGCTCGGCCTCGACGACGCGTTCCCCCCGATGGGTTTCCGCGACTCGAACAACGAGATCGTCGGCTACGACATCGACCTGGCTAAGGAAGCCGCCAAGCGGATCGGCGTCAAGCTCCAGAGCCAACCCATCGACTGGAACGCTAAGGAGCAGGAACTAAACACCGGCAAGATCGACTGCATCTGGAACGGCTTCACCATCACCGCCGACCGCGCCAAGGTCATCGCCTTCACCAAGCCCTACCTGAAGAACGCTCAGGTCGTCGTCGTCCGCGCCGATTCCCCGGTCAAGTCCCTGGCTGACCTCAAGGGCAAGAGCGTCGGCCTGCAGGCCGGCTCCTCAGCCGCCGACGCCGTCGACGGCGCCGCGGACTTCAAGGCGTCCCTCAAGGGCGTCGTCGAATTCAAGGACAACCTGACCGCCCTTATGGACCTCGAGATCAAGGGCGTCGACGCGGTCGTCATGGACCTCCTGGTCGCGAACGACAACATCAACCGCTCGGGCAAGGCCTACCGAATCCTCTCCGAATCCCTTTCCCCCGAGGACTACGGCGTCGGCTTCCGCAAGAACGACCTGGCGCTCATGAACAAGGTGCAGGAGACGCTCGAGGCCATGGCCAAGGACGGCACGATCGCCAAGATCGCGACCAAGTGGTTCGGCGCCGACATCTCCGTGGTCGGCAAGTAGAGGGGAGGCGTTCGTGTCGAAGCTGCTGGAAGCGATGCTCAGGGGATCGCTCGTATCCCTTTCCGTCTTCGCGCTCACCCTGCTGTTCGCGCTTCCGCTGGCTTTGCCGATCGCCCTCGGGAAGATGTCGCGCAACCGCCTCGTATCCGGCCTGGTGAACCTGTACCTGCTCGTGATGCGGGGCACTCCGCTCATCCTCCAGCTCATCTTCGTCTATTTCGCGCCCTACTATCTGTTGGGGGTCTCCTACGACCGCTTCACCGCGGTCATCATCGCCTTCGCGGTCAACTACGCGGCGTATTTCGCGGAAATCTACCGCGGCGGCATCGAGGCGATCCCCAAGGGCCAGTACGAGGCGGCGAAGGTGCTCGGCTTCACCAAACGGCAGACCTTCTTCCGCATCGTGCTGCCGCAGGTGGTCAAGCGCATCCTGCCGGCGACCGGAAACGAGGTCATCACGCTCGTGAAGGACACGGCGCTCGCGCAGACCATCGGCGTGGCCGAGCTTTTCCGCGCCGCGCAGAACGCGTCGGCGCGGCAGTTCTCCACCATGCCCATCTTCATCGCGGGCGTCTTCTACTTCGTCATGAACTGGGCGGTGTCCGCCGGCTTCCTCAAGCTGGAGAAGAAGCTTTCCTACTACCGCTGACCGGAGCATCCATGGATATCGTCAAAGTCGAGCGCCTGTCGAAAAGCTACGGGAGCGTAGAGGTCATCAAGGACATTTCCTTCGCCGTGCGCGAGGGCGAGGTGCTCGCCGTCATCGGCCCCTCGGGCTCGGGCAAGTCCACCCTCCTCAGGTCCATCACGCACCTGGAGGAAGTCCAGGGCGGATCGATCTCGGTCTGCGGCATCCCGATGGTCTCGAGCGGCGTCTACGCCGACAAGGATACCCTGCGCGCCGCCTGCCTCAAGCTCGGCCTGGTGTTTCAGAATTTCAACCTCTTCCCGCACTTCTCCGTTATGCGCAACATAACCGAGGCGCAGATCCGCGTGCTCGGAAGAACGGGCGATGAAGCCCGCGCGCGCGCGAAGGAACTCCTGGCTAAAATGGGGCTCTCCGACAAGGAAGCGGCCTACCCCTGCGAACTCTCCGGCGGTCAGCAGCAGCGCGTCTCGATCGCGCGCGCGCTCGCGCTCGACCCGGAAGTCCTCTTCTTCGACGAGCCGACCAGCGCCCTCGACCCCGAGCTCACCGGCGAGATCCTGAAAGTCATCAGAAGCCTCGCAGCCGAAAAGATGACGATGGTCATCGTCACCCACGAGATGGCCTTCGCGAGGGACGTCGCCGACCGCGTCGTCTTCATGGACGCAGGCATCGTGGTCGAGGAAGGCGACGCGAAGGAGCTGATCGACGCTCCGAAGAACGAGCGGACGAAGGCCTTCCTCAGACGCTTCGCGGAGAACTGACGGCGCCGTGCGCGTTTTCGTCGCCCTTCCGCTCCCAGACGATTTCAAGACCGCGCTCCTGGCCGGAGCGGCGCCGCTCGAGGCGGCGCGCGCGAACCTCCGCCGGGTGCCGATCGAAAACCTCCACCTGACCATAGCCTTCCTCGGCGAGATCGACGCCGCTTCTGTCCCGCTGGTATGCGAGGCATCCCGACTCGCCGCGGATACCAGCGGCCCGTTCGTCCTCGGCGCCGCGGGGCTGATCGCCCTGCCCCGCCCTTCGCGCGCGCGCATAGTCGCCGCTCGGATCGACGACGGGGCCGCCGCCTGCGCCGCCCTCGCGGCCCGTTTCGAGGACGCGCTGGCGCGCGGGGCCGAAAAGAGCGGCGTCCGTTTCCGCGAACGGGAGCGGCGCCCGTTCACCGCGCACGTGACGCTCGCCCGCCTGCGCGCCCCGGCTCGGCTCGATCCCTCTTTGCTTGGAACCTTGCCGCCCGCATGCGGAAGCGCCGACGGCATCGCAGTCTACGAGTCCGAAACGGGACCGTCGGGAGCCCGGTACCGGATCCTGCGCTTTTTTCCCTTTTCTCGACGCTGATGGGTAAATATTGCCCACTAGTGACCATCCCTCCAGAGCTCTGATGTGAACCGCAAGTCCTTTCCCATACATCTCTATGCTTAAACTTAACTTATGCATTCTTTACGCTTTTTATATGAATTACAATTATTTGGCATGATATTTGCTTTTATTCAAAAAGAGATTTAGACTAGGCGCATAACGCATAGCAAAGGAGCGTTCCATGAAAAGAAAATTGTCCGGCATCCAGCTGGCCCGGCGCATTTCGCTCGGTTTCTTCCTGACCTTCGCGACCGTCGCGACCATCCTCCACCAAAAGCTGCAGAACATCCCGAACGTCGATTCGTTCTGCCCCTTCGGCGGCATCGAGACGCTCTATAAATTCATCGCCGGAGGAGAGCTGCTCAAGAAACTGGAGATCTCGAACATATTCCTTTTCGTCTCCGTCACGATTCTCGCCATTGTCCTCAGCCGCTTCTTCTGCGGCTGGATCTGCGCCTTCGGCGCGCTTCAAGGCATCTTCGGACGCCTGGGAAGAGCCATCTTCAAGAAGCGCTTCACCGTTCCGGCCAAGCTCGACGCGGTCCTGCGCTACCTCAAGTACGTCATCCTCGCGCTCATCCTCATCTGGACCTGGCAGGCGGGTACGCTCGTCATCCGGCCCTACGACCCCTGGGCGGCCTACGGACACCTGAGCGCCGGCTTCGCCGAAGTCTGGGCGGAATTCACGGTCGGCATCGTGATCCTCGTGCTGTCCCTCGTTCTGTCGATGCTCTACGAACGGGCCTTCTGCAAGTACGTCTGCCCGCTCGGCGCCTTCAACGCCATCCTCGGCCGCATTCCGCTGTTCCGCATCAAGCGCGAAGCGTCGACCTGCACCTCCTGCTCCCTGTGCAACAAGTCCTGCCCGATGAACATCGAGGTAATGAAGGCCGACAAGATCGATTCGCCCGAGTGCATCTCCTGCATGGAATGCGTGACGGTCTGTCCGACCAAGAAGGGCACCCTCAAGACCTTCCTCGCCGGGAAGGCCATCCCCCTGGCCGCGGTCGCCGCGATCGGCTTGGCCATCTATTTCGCCCCCATCGCCTTCGGCCACGTCACGAACACCATCCGCTTCCGCGCCGCCACCCTCGCCGAGCTGCAGACCAAGGGCTCGCTCCACGTCGAAGACATCAAGGGGTCCTCCACCTGGCAGCAGGTCGCCGATTCCTTCGGGATCGAGCTCGAGCGGCTGTACCGCGAAGCGGGCGTCGACGCGAAGAAGGTTCCCGCCGACGCGAAGCTGAAGGATACCGGCAGCCTCACCGGCAAGGACTTCGAGGCGGATGCCGTCCGCTTCGCCGTAGCGAAGATACTGGGCGTGCCCTACTCCGGCGAAGGCGGAGAGAAGCCCGCCGAAATGGCTCCCGCCAAAGAGACGCCCGCGGCACCGGCTTCCGCTCCCGCCGCAGCCTCAGCTTCGAGCTTCGCCCTCGAGGGGACCATGACCGTGAGCGACGTCGCCGCCGGCACCGGCATGGGCGCCGGAGAGGTGCTGAAGAAGCTCGGCCTGCCTGCCGACTTCCCGAAGGACAAGCCGCTGCGCGAAATGAAGGACCAGTACGGCTACACCATGCCCGAACTCAAGGAGCGCTGGGCCAAATAGTCCCCGGCTGAACGCGGATTGAAAACAGGGCCCGTCCGATCGGTTCTCCGGAACGTTCGGACGGGCCTTTTTTTCGTCCGGCCGCCGGATTTGACCGCGCGGGGACCTTCCGTTACAGTTTCACCAATGGCGAGATTGAGCGTCCGAAGAATCCTGGCGATCGCTTTCGCGGCGGTCGCCCTCCTTCCGCTCGTCCTCTTTTCCGTCAGCGTCTGGTGGCTGCTCAAGCGCCATCTGGACGAGGATACGGAGGAGATCGTCAAGAACGCGCTCCGCTACATATCCATTCAGACGAGCGGCGCGATCTCCGACGACCCGGCGCGGATGCTTCCCCCGATTCTCCTTTCCGCCGGAAGCTCGACGGATGCGGATCATCTGCTATCGATTTTGTCGGCCGCCCGGGAGACCCGTCCGGACGTTCTCAGACTCGCCATCCTCGACGCAGACCGAAGAATACTGTGCGCCTTTCCTTTCTCGCGGACGGATATCGGTTCGATCTATCCGCTCAAGACGAATATTGCCGAGGGCTTCATCAACCATTCGAAGCCCTTCAACGCGCCCACCGCGGCGAACGAGCACCGGATGGCGCTCGAGATCTCCTTTATAAGCGGAGACCGGACGGTCGTCGGCACGATCGACCTCACCGGAATTTCGCTGCGCCTCGTGCTGACCAAGCTGTCCTACTACGACCGCATCGGCGTCGTCGACGAAGCCGGCCGCTACATCCTCTGCAGCGATCCGGACCGGGTCCTTTCCGGCGAACGGCTGCCGCCCGAGGCGCTCACCATGACGCCGACGCTCATCGATCAGGAAGACGGCGTCTTCATCGCGACGTCCCTTTCGATCCCGAGCAGCGAATGGCGATCGGTCTACCTCAGGTCGAAATTCGTCGCCGACGCGCCCGTGCGGGAGTTCTTCATCCTGGTCTCCCGCTTAGCGGCCCTTTCTATGATCGTGGCGGCGGCCGGCGCGTTCGCCTCCTGGCGGGCGGTCACCGGGCCGCTCGGATCGCTGGTTGCGCGGATATCGCTCATCGCTGACGGCCGCTATTCCGAACGCGTCGCCGGCCCGTTCCCCATCGAGTTCGGGAAGATAGCCGCGGCGTTCAACTCAATGGC
The DNA here is from genome assembly GCA_003245635.1 of Treponema sp. Classification (GTDB taxonomy): domain Bacteria; phylum Spirochaetota; class Spirochaetia; order Treponematales; family Breznakiellaceae; genus SZUA-426. The sequence continues at coordinate 19,673 of QKCO01000104.1, read as the reverse complement.
CGAATCGGTTGAGCACCGCGAAACGGCGCTGCAGCGGAGCGAGGAACGCTACCGGCTGCTGTTCAGCGAGAATCCCGTTCCGGCGATCCTTGCGGACGAATCGAACGGAACGCTGGCCGACGCGAATCCGGCCGCCGAGATTTTCTACGGCTATTCCCTCGCGGATTTGAAAACCATGCGCATCGAAAACCTCGATGCCGACCCCTTCTCGGACATCCTTTCGCGGATACGGACCGCGGCGGCGGATCGCCGCAGCCTGCTGACCCGGCATCGGCTGAAATCGGGAACCGTCAAGGACGTCGAGCTCTATACCCACCACATCGAAATCGAGGACCGCCTCTTCATGCATACGATCGTCTTCGACCTGACAGACCGGATCGGGGCGGAGAAATTCATGAAAGCCGCCCTCGAGGAGAAAGAGAAGCTCCTGAAGGAAATCGACCACCGAGTGCACAACAACCAGCAGATGATCGTGAGTCTCCTGCGCATGCAGGCCGAGACGGAAAAGACGGAGGAGAGCAGAACGGCGCTCAAGAAAGCGCACGACCGGATGTTCGCGATGGCGCTCGCGCACGACCTGGTGTACCAGATGAAGGACCTTTCGCTCGTGGATATGCGGGTCTTCGCCGAACGGCTCGTCCAGAATTATTCCCTGAACTACGGCGGACACGCGCGGACGGCGAACATCGCCATCGAGGATCTCCGGCTGGACCTCGAGCAGGCCATTCCGTTCGCGCTCGCGCTCAACGAATTCCTTTCGGCCACGCTCCTCGACGAAGCGGGGGAGGCTGCGCCCCTGACGATATCGATCCGCATAGAGGAAACGGCGAAACGGGACAGGGAGGCGACGCTCGAGATTACCGTTCCGCGCGACGGAAGGACGATACTCTCCGCCGAATCCGCCTTCCTGAGCGTTTCGGTCGCGATGGCCGTCGCCGGACAGCTGCGCGGTTCGGCTTCCTGGTTCACGGAGAACGAAGCGGGCGAGCGAAGCGCGACGCTTCGATTCCCCATCGCCGCGCGGAAAACGTCGTCCTAGGCGCGGTCAGGCCAAATAGCCGTCCTTCACGTTGGACATCGACCTGTACAAATTGCGCTTGCCTTCCTCGGTGCCGCCGCACAGGACGTTCAGGCGCCGCTGGTATTCCTTGCGCTCGCCGTCCGCCCCGAAATCGCAGGTGCAGGTCGTCGCCAGCCAGCCCTGCTCTCGCGCGAAGCCGCGGATCGAATCCTCCTCGACCAGCGCGAGCGGACGAATGACCTCGAGCGGATACTTTTCGTATTCCAGGCGCGGCGGCATGGTGGCGATCTCACCCTTCTTGGTCATGTTCATCAGGAGCGTGGCGAGGATGTCGTCCAGGTGATGCCCGAGAGCGATCTTATTGCAGCCGTTCTCCAGCGCCCAGCGGATGAGCTCCGTGCGCCGCTGGGTCGCGCACCAATAGCAGCTCATCTTCTCGCCGGCCTTCAGCCGGCCGATGATGGGAACTTCGAGCGTCCGGTACGGGATGTCCCATTCGGCGTACATGCCGGCCAAGCGCTCGGCTTGAACGTCGGACATCCCGCCCCCCGGCACGTCGCCGACTATGCGGAGCGCCTCCAGCTCGAAGCGCGGCGAGTTCCAGCGCCGCCTCCGCGAAAGCGCCCAGGCGAGCGTCGTTGAATCCTTGCCGCCCGAGGCGCCCAGGAGGATGCGGTCACCCTCGGCTAGCATGCCGTAGTCGCGGACCGCCTTCGCGATGAGCTTTTCGATATGGGTCAGTGCCATCGGCGCGAACCTACTCCGAACGGGCCATGCTGGGCAAGCGGCATCACGGACGGCAAACGTACCAGGCGGACTGCGGTCCCACCTCGATGACGGAAACCGAAGAGAAAGCCCGCTTGAGCTCGTCGAGGCCGTTTTCGATGAAATTGAAATAGTCTCCGCCCTCGAGGTATTCCACGATATCGGTCAAGAGACGGCGCTTGCCGCTGTAGTCGTGGAAAAGGACCACTTCCTTGGAGAGGCGCTTGGCCTCGGCGAACAAGCGCGCCCGCTCCGGAGCCTTCAGGCCGTGGGCGACGTAGGCCGCGCTCACGAGATCGAACGACTTGTCGGGGAACGGCAGTCCGCCGACCGCGTCGGCGAGCGTGCAGGAGACGCCGCGGCGGCCGGCCTGGGACACCATCGCCCGGGCGGCGTCGACGCCCGACACGTCCCAGCCGGCGCTCTTGAGCGCTGCGGTGAAGGCGCCGGTGCCGCACCCGATATCCAGCGCGCGCCGTCCGCGGGGATCGGGCAAGGCCGATCCGGCAGCCTCGAAGCAGGCGGCGTAGGATCGCGTCTGCCCGGCGAAGAACCAGGAATACGGGCGGGCGATTCGCTCGAACAGGCGCGTATGGCGTTCTAAGTGGGTCATGCAGTAAAGATACATAAAAAGGCGGCGGCGGACGAGATGGTGAAGATGAGGAACGCACGGGATACGGCGCCCATGTTCGGTCCCTTCGTCGCATGCGAGAAGCCGCGCCGGTACATGCCGTACAGAGGGATAGCGGACAGGACCGCCCCGGAAGACGCCGCGAAGAGGTATGAGGAAGGAAGCTTTCCGGCCAGAGCGAGCGCGGCGGCGGCGGCGTAGCCGGAGGCGAAGAGCAGCGCAGGCAGCGCGTCCGCCGCCTTGCCGAACAGGACGGCGGCGGTCCGCCTCCCGGCCGCGCGGTCGCCTTCCCGGTCGCAGGCGTTGTTCACCGACAGGATGGCGGCGACGCAGAACGCGCTCGGGAGGCTCCGCAGCAAGGCGGCGGCCGGATCCCCGCCGAGCGCGAGGGCGACGACGAGGAACAGGGCGCTGCCGAGGAAAAGCCCGGCGAAAAGCTCGCCGAAGGGCGTCGAGCTGATCGGCCGCGGTCCGCCGGAATAGAGGAAGGCGACCAGGAAGCAGGCGGCGCCGAGGGGAAGGAGCCTAAGGTCGACGGCGGCGGCCAAGCCGATCCCGGCGATCGCGGCGAAGGCGAACAGGAGAAGCGCCGCGGCGAGGGCGGCGGCGGGCGGCACGCCTTCGTGCACGAGGACCTTGTCCTTCTCGCGGTTGCGCGAAAGCTCGTCGACTCCGCGCAGGTAATCGAAATAACTGTTGAAGGCCGTCGTCCCCATATCGACCGCGAGCACCGCGGCGAAGAGGACTGCCGCGGCGATCGGATCGACGCGGCCGCGCTCGTGGAGCACGCCGAGCGACGCGAGGAGGAAGCCGGAGACGCTGACGATCTTGGTGCGCAGCTCGACGATGTCGAGGAAGACGTGCAGGCGCACCGTCAGGCGGTTCCGCTTCCGACATCCCCGGTGGTCGGGACGAGGAGCGCCGGACAGTCGAGTCGGGCGACGATGCGGGCGGCGACGCTTCCCTCCCAGAATGCCCCGATGCCGGATTTGCCGTGCGTCTGGAGGACGAACAGGACGTCGCCGCGTCCTTTCGCGTAGGCGGAGAGCGCTTTTTCAGGAGCGCCCCGGAGTATCGCCGTCTCCACGGACAACCCAGCGAACTCCGCCGACGCGGCCGCCGCCTTCAGGTATTCCTCCGCGGCGAGCACCGTGGCCGCCAGGACGGCGCGGGAAGCGCCCGGGCGGGCGCGGGCGAAGCTGGCCGCGCCCGCTTTGAGCGTGCTTTTCCGGTCGACCGCCAGGACGAGCTCGATCGAAGCGCCCAGGGCCCGCGCGAAAAGGCTCGCTTCGGCGAAGGGAACGCCGTGGCCGCCCGAGCCTTCGACGGCGACCACCAGGGATTGGCAGCAGGCGAGGTCGGCGCAGCAGCCGTCCGGCAGGGTCAGCACGGGAGCGCCGCCGCGGAAGAGCGCGCGCTGGGCGACGCTGCCGCGTAGGAAGCGGCCGAAGCGGCTCACGCCGTGGGTCGCGATGAGGATGAGGTCGGCGTCGAGCTCCTCTACGTGCTCGGCGATGGCGGAGGCCGCGTCGGCGGCCGCTTCCTCGTGCACGTGCGATGCGACAGCGAGCCCCTCGGGGGCCCTCGCGGCGACGGAGGAAAGATAGTCGGAGGCCTCGCGGGCGGAGCGCAGGTGACGCTCGCCGTGAACCGTTTCCGGCGCGGCGCGCTCGACGGCGTGGAACAAGAGGATCTCGGCGCCGAAAGCGCGGGATAGGTGCCAGGCGGCGGGCAGGACCGCCTCCGACCGGGACGAACCGTCCAGAGGGACGAGCAGTCGTTTCATCGGAAAGCCTCCGGAAGGAAGGGCTGGAAAATGAGATAGAGGTTGAGCGCGATGATGATGGCCGCGGACAGGGACGCGGCGGCGATGATCGGCTTCCGGTTCGCGAAGGGTCCCATGAGCTTCTTGTCGGAGGTGAAGAGGACCAGCGGGATGATGACGAAGGGAAGCCCGAAGCTGAGGAGCACCTGGCTCATCACGAGAGTCGCCGTCGGATCGAGCCCGAGCGCTATGACGAGCATCGAAGGCAGGACCGTGACCGTGCGGCGCAGCCACACGGGTATGTGCTTCTTCACGAAGCCCTGCATGATGATCTGTCCGGCGCTCGTGCCGACGGTGGAGGAAGCGAGCCCTGCCATGAGGAGCGAGAGGCCGAAGATCCAGCTCGACGCCTTGCCCAACAGGGGTTCGAGCGTCTTGTGCGCGTCTTCTATGGTGGCGATGCCGGTATGGCCGGAGGCGAAGAAGGTGGAGGCCGCCATGATGAGCATGGCGGCGTTGACGAAGCTGGCCGCACCCATGGCCACCAAGACATCCACCAGCTCGAAGCCGAGCAACTTCTTCACGTGCGCGGGGTCGCTGACGCGCACGCGGCCCTGGGTGAGCGCCGAATGGAGGAAGATCGCGTGGGGCATGACCGTCGCGCCGAGGATGCCCGCGGCGAGCACCACGCTGCGGCCGCCCTGGAAGCGGGGCGTCACGACGGCCAAGCCGATGGCCGCCCAGTCGGGCTTGTCCAGGAGGGTCTCCGCCAGGTAGCAGAGCGCGATGACCGCCAGGAAGCCGGTGATGACCGCCTCGAGGGGCCTGAAGCCGTAGCGCTCGAGGCCCAGTATGAGGAAGGTGGCGACGATGGTGAGGATTCCGCCGACCAGGAGCGGGATGCCGAACAGGAGCTGGAAGCCGAGCGCCGCGCCGATGAACTCTGCCAGGTCCGTGGCCATGGCCACCAATTCCATGAGTATCCACATCACGTAGACCACCGCCGGGTGGAAGCGGTCGCGGCAGAGTTCGGCCAGGTTGCGGCCGGTCACGATGCCGAGCTTAGCCGAGAGAGCCTGGATCAGCATCGCCATGAGGTTGCTCGCGAAGATGACCCACACCAGCGTGTAGCCGAAGCTCGCGCCGGCTTCGATGTTCGTGGCGAAGTTTCCCGGATCGACGTACGCGATGCTCGCGATGAAGGCCGGTCCGAGGAACGGCAGGACGCGCTTGAAGAAGCCACCCGTCCCCTTCCCTTCGAGGATTGCTTTTGCAGCATCGACGACGGCCCCGTCGGACGACGAGCTGCGATCAATTTCCATTGGATGCTCCGTAGACCATCCTACGGTCGGCTCGGAACTTTTTCAAGGCATGACGGTATTTAATAAGGAGGAGAATCGACCGCGGGCGAACGCGGATTATCCGTGTTCGCCCGCGGTTAAAATTCTTAGTACTTCTTGGCCGCGTAGTCGACCCAGCCGCCCGCTTCCACGAGGGCCGACTCGAACTCGCTCAGGACGAACGAAACGGTCTTCGACGCCGCGCCGGGGGCGCTGAAGACGAGGCTGCGCCTAGCGACGTCCACGGCAACGCTCGCGTCCTTGCCGGCGTATTCGGCGAACAGGGCGTCGAGGTCGGCTTTGCCGATCTCAGCGGCGATCATGCCGCAGTTGTACATGTTCTGCCGGTAGATGCGCGCAAAGCTTTCGCCGAGCACGAGGTTGATGCCGTTCACTTCCAGGGCCCAGGGCGCGTGCTCGCGGGAGGAGCCGCAGCCGAAGTTGCCGCGGGTGACGATGCAGCCCTTGCCGGGAACGTCCTTCTTGGGGTCGAAGCCAGGGAGCTTGAGATCCTCGAGGCAGTTGGGCTTGAGCGCTTCCTTTGTGTTCTCCGTCAGGTATTTGGCCGGAATGATCTCATCGGTATTGATGTCGCTGCGGTCCAGGAAGAGGACCTTTCCTCCGAACGCTTTCATTAGATAGCCTCCGCTTCGGTGATAACGCCGGCGACCGCGGCAGCCGCAGCGCTTGCCGGGCTCATGAGGTGAACCATGCCGCCCTTGCCCATGCGGCCGAAGAAATTGCGGTTGGTGGTCGAGGCGCAGACCTCGCCCTCGGCCAGGACGCCGTTGGACATCCCTAGGCACGCGCCGCAGGTGGGGTTGGTGACGCAGAAGCCCGCGTCCATGAACACCTGAAGGATGCCTTCCTTGAGGGCCTGGTCGTAGATGGCCGGGGTGGCGGGGGAAACGATGCCGCGCACGGTGTCGGCGACTTTCCGGCCCTTGAGCACGGCGGCGGCCTGGCGCAGGTCGCTCAGGCGGCCGTTGGTGCAGGAGCCGATGTAGACTTGGTCGACCTTGGTGCCCTTGAGCTCTTTGATCGTCTTTACCTGGTCGGGCTTGTAGCCGACGGTGGCCACCGGCTCGATCGCCGAGCAGTCGAGGTCGACGACTGATTCGTAGACGGCGTCGGCGTCGCTCCACCATTTCTTGTAGTCGGCGAGCGCCGCTTCCTTGGTCGCGTAGCTCTTGTCGCCGTCCGGGCCGACGAAGGGCCACAGATAGTCGGCGGTGACCGCGTCGGGGAGGCACACGCCCGATGTGCCGCCGGCTTCGACGGCCATGTTGCACAGAGTCATGCGCTCTTCCATGCTCATCGCCTCGGCGACCGGTCCGCGGAATTCCATGACCTTGTTCGTGCCGCCGGCGACGCCGATCTTGGCGATGACCGAGAGGATCACGTCTTTTGCGGTCACGCCGAGCTTCAGCTTGCCGTTGAGGTTGATCCGCATAGTCGCCGGCTCCTTGAAGGCACAGACGCCCTTGAGGATGCCGACTTCCAGGTCCGTGGTGCCGACGCCGGCCGCGAAAGCGCCGAAGGCGCCGTGGGTGCAGGTATGGCTGTCGCCCATGATGATGGTGTAGCCGGGACGCGCGTAGCCTTTCTCCGGGAAGATCGCGTGGCAGACGCCGTTGCGCCCGATGTCGAAGAAGTCCTTAACGCCCTGGCGGCGGGCCCAGTCGCGCAGGATTTTCCCCTGCGTAGCGGTCTTGGAATCCTTGGCCGGGGTGACGTGGTCGATCACGGCTTTTATCTTCTTGGGATCGAAGACGCGGTCCATGCCCTTGGCGACCAGATCGTTGATGGCGATCGGCGTGGTGATCTCGTGGCAGTAGACGGCGTCGAGCTTGAGCACCCAGGCTTCGCCGAAGGGCCGGTCGACCAGGTGCGCGTCGAAAATCTTCTGCGCGATAGTCTTTCCCATGGTTCCTCCTAAAATTCGCCCCGCGGGGGCGTTACGATCCAAAAAAGCTTGAGCGGCGCGGATCCCGCGTTGCGCACCGTGTGCGGCACGTCGGCCTGGAAGCTGGCCGAATCGCCCTCTTCGAGCCGGTGCACCTTGGTTCCCACGTCGATCTCCGCGACGCCGGAAGCGACGAAGCCCATCTCGTAGCCGGGATGGCCGTACTCGCCGTGGCCGGTCTTCGCGCCCGGATCGAGGGTGATGAGGTAGGCCTCGAGGCCGAAATTGCCCGCGCCTACGGACGCGGCCGCTCCCGCGCCCTCGGGAGTTCCCAAGCCCGCGCCCTCGATGCGAGCCAGGCGCTCGTAGAGCACCCCCGGACGCCCTGATATGGCGCGCGCGTCCTTGCGTACGATCTTGACCGCACGCTCCTTCTTGAAGTCGGAAAACAGGTATTCGAGGTCGAGGTCCAGCGCGTCGGCGAGCGAAAGCAGCGTATCGATGGCCGGAGATACGCGGTTGCGCTCGATTTGGGAAACCAGGCTTTCGCTCACGCCGGCGCGTTCGGCGACCTCGCGGAGGGTGAGCCCCCGCCGTTCGCGCACGGTCCTGAACTTTTCGCCGAATCGATACCGCATCGCCGCCTCTGCATTATTGCTAAAGTTGCTACAGTATATTTTAAGACACCGAATTGGTCAAGAGAAGCGCAGCCCCATGCCATCTGGATCATGCCCCCGTTTTCGGGTACACTAGCCTTCCCCGCCTCGCGCGTTCAGGAAAGGAACCCTTTTGCACAAAACCCACGCGATCAACGCCGCCATCCGAAACATCGCCATCATCGCCCACGTCGACCACGGAAAGACCACGCTCGTGGACGCGCTGTTCAAGCAGTCCGGCGTCTTCCGGGAGAACCAGGAGACGCAGGAACGGCTGATGGACCGCATGGACCTGGAGCGGGAGCGGGGCATCACGATCGCCGCCAAGAACTGCTCGGTCTTATGGAAGGGCGTGAAGATCAACATCCTGGACACGCCCGGGCACGCCGATTTCGGCGGCGAGGTCGAGCGCGCGCTCTCCATGGTGGACGGCGCGGTCCTCCTGGTCGACGCCTCCGAAGGCCCCCTCCCCCAGACGCGCTTCGTGCTCAACAAAGCCCTGGAGGCGGGCAAGACAATCATCGTCGTCGTCAACAAGATCGACCGGCCGGACGCGCGCGCGGAGGCGGTTCTGAACGAGGTGTACGACCTATTCATCGATCTCGGAGCCGACGACGCGCAGCTCGAGTTCCCGCTCCTCTACGCGATCGGCCGCGACGGCATCGCCCAGCCGACGCTCGAAGGCCGCGGGGAAAACATGCATCCGCTGCTCGACGCCATCGTCGACGAGATTCCCGGCCCCTCCTACGACGAGGCCGAGCCCTTCCAGATGCTCGTCTCCGACCTCTCCTACTCCGACTATTTCGGCCGGCAGGCCATCGGCAAGGTCATCAACGGCTCGGCCAAATCGAAGGACGCGCTGGTGTGCATCGGCGAGGACGGACAAAAGCGGCCGCTCAGCGTGACCAAGCTGCAGAGCTATTCGGGGCCCGCCATCGCCGACGCAGAAAGCGCGGAGCCGGGCGACATCATCGTGCTTTCGGGCATCGAGGACGTCCGCATCGGCGACACCATCTGCAATAAGAACGAGCCGAAGGCCCTGCCCCGCATCGTGGTCGACGAGCCGACCGTCTCCATGCGCTTCACCGTCAACACCTCGCCTCTCGCCGGCCGGGAGGGACAGAACGCCCAGTCGAGCAAGCTGATCGAGCGCCTCCGGAAGGAAGCCCTCCTGAACGTCTCGATCCAGGTCGACGAGGGCGCGGGAGGCGGCTGCATCGTGCGCGGGCGCGGCGAGTTCCAGCTGGTGATCCTCATCGAGACCCTGCGCCGCGAGGGCTTCGAGCTTTCGGTCGGACGCCCGCAGGTCATCTTCAAGCACGAGAACGGCAAGAAGCTCGAACCGATCGAAAACATCTTCGTCGACTGCGCGGAGGAGTTCGCGGGCGTCGTGACCGAGAAGCTGTCGGCGCGCAAGGGCCGGATGCTCAACTACGTCGCCCACGGCTCGGGCCGCGTGCGGCTCGAATTCTCGGCGCCTTCGCGCGCGCTCATCGGATACCGGGACGTGTTCCTCACCGACACCAAGGGCACCGGCATCCTCAATTCGCTGTTCTCCGGCTACGAGGAATACCGCGGCGACTTCATCGACCGCTTCACCGGCTCCCTGGTCGCCGACCGCCTGGGTGAAGGCGTCGCGTACGGACTTTTCAATCTAGAGCCGCGAGGCTCCCTGTTCATCCTCCCCGGAGAGCCCTTCTACGAGGGCATGATCATCGGAGAGCACAACAAGGACATGGACCTGGACGTCAATCCGGGGAAAACGAAGAAACTGTCCAATATGCGATCGGTCAACAAGGACGAGGCGGTCACGCTCACGCCCATCCAGCCGATGACGCTCGAGCGCGCGATCCAGTTCATCCGCGACGACGAGGAAGTCGAGGTGACGCCCAAGTCGGTGCGCCTGCGCAAGAGCATCCTGTCGTTCATGGACAGGAAGACGTCGCGGAGAGAGGCGTAGGAAGGGGGAACGCATCCGACGCGGCACAACAGTACGTGCGGATTTTTTCGCATATTCATGGCTGCCGACGCTTTTCTGTTCGGGAGCAATACTTTTTTTTCGCGGTTCCCCTCGGGCGGGCTTCCTCACCCGCCCGACTCCGACGGCCGAATCCGGGTCGCGATTTCTTCAAGCCCGCTCCGCCACCTTACTTCAAGCGGGTTCGGCCATCCCGTCCTACCCCCCGGCGGAACTCAGGCTCTGTTACGTTCACTCTACTTCATATAGGCTCCGGTTCGTTATTGCGAACTCTCGATGCGTATGCCGATCGAGCCGTATTCTCGCTTTCCCCATTAAAGCAGCAGCCTGATCGCGACGCTACGTTTTGCGGGAGTCAATCAAATCCATGCGGCGCGCATTTCCGGCGATACTCATTGTTTTAGTCCTTTCTCATTTCCTTCCCGCCCAACCCATCCAAAAGATGGAGTTCCGGAACCAGGCGATCACCGATATCCTGATGGTCCTTGCCGCCGAGTCAGGCAGGTCTATCATTCCCGATGAAACCGTTTCGGGCAGCGCATCCTTCTTGTTCACCGATTCCGAGTTCGAGGCAGCTCTCACTCTTTTCCTTTCCACCTACCGGCTCCATTACGTGAAGAACGGCAATGTCTATTACGTATCCCGCATCGCCTCTTCCTTCGATAGGGAACGGGGCCTCGTATCCCTGGCCGCCGACGAGGTGGATTTGACCCTCCTGGTCCGCTCCCTGTCAAAGACCATAGGGGAAACGATCCTGTTCGATTCTCTACCGCGGGAAACGCTGACGGTGAACATCGAATCGGTGCCGCCGGAAAAGGCGCTCGAGATCCTCATGAAACGCTTCCCCGACTATTCGGTCGAGAACGAGGCTTCGTACCGGTACATAAAACGGAAGCTCGCCGAGTCCGGGAACCGCGCGGCGAGCGCCGAGGGCGAGGTCGAGCCGATCGCGAAGAACGGCGATTCCTACACCCTCAACCTGGAGAAGGGCCGTTTCATCGAGACCCTCGTGGAGCTCTTCGCCGCGGCGGGCAGGGAGTACTCGCTCCTGACGAAGGCGGACTCCCAGCTCGAGAACCTCTATTTCTCGGAGCGCTCCTTCGACGAGCTGCTCAGGCTGCTCTTGGAGCAGGGCAACGCCGACTACGTCGTTTCAGGCGGGGTGTACTACATCACGGAACTTCAGCGGCGCGACGTGGTCAAGAAGCTGAAAAAAACGGAGATCCTCGCCCTGGAGAACATCCAGGTGCAGGAGCTGCCTAATCTTCTGCCTGCGGAACTGTCGTCCGGAAACGCCTTCCGCGTGGACAAGAGCTCGAACCGCGTCATCCTTTCGGGCACGGAAGAAGAGACGAAGCCGATCGTCGATTTCATCAAGCTGGTCGACCGGCCCCTGATGGGACGGTCCTACGTCCGCTTCGACGCCAAGCACCTGAAGGCGAAGGACCTCCTTCAGATCATTCCGACCAAGCTCCTGCCGATCGCGCCGATAACTCTTCCCGACTCGAACTCGTTCATCGCGCTGACGAACGAGCAAAACCGCGTTGAGCTCGAGCGCTTCATCGCGATGGCGGATAGGCAGGCGGGCGGGTTCTCCGTCAGGCTCCGCTACCTGAAGAACGAGGATTTCCTCAAAGTCCTTCCGCCGTCGGTAGCGAAAGAGGACATCGTCGATTCAGGGTATCCCGGTCTCTTATTCTTTACCGGCTCCGAAGAGAAATGGCGGAATGCCATGAGGGAGCTCGAGCTGATCGACCGGCCGAAACCTCAAATACGCTACGAACTCCTGGTCATCCAATTCCAGCGATCGAAGAACCTGGAATGGTCGCGCGATTTCCAGATCAAGGGGACAGACAGCGGCGCGGGCGTCTCCTTCCTTGGCGGGCTCGCGAACATCTTTTCCCTCAATTTCGACGTGGTCTCCCAGTTCGGATACCTCTTCGCCACGAACCTCAGTCTCCAGCTCACGGAGAAGACGGCCTCGATATTCGCCGACACGACGCTCAACGGGCTCTCGGGCCAGGACGTCAAGTTCCAGAACACGACGACCTCGCGCTACCGCGAATCGGAAACGGACGAGGATACCGGAGAGGTCAAATTGACCGGGGTCACCCGGGAGATCACGTCCGGCCTCATGGTCGGCCTGAACGGCTGGGTCTCGGGAAACGGCATGGTCACGATGACCGTGAGCGCGACGGTCTCGAAGCAGTCCGACAGCGGCTCAGGGGCCGCCGATCTACCCACAACCACCGAACGGGTCATCGCGACGCAGATACGGACGACCTCGGGCAACCCGATCGTCATCGGCGGCTTGAAGATGAACGACGCAGACAAGAAAGAATCGAAATTCCCGATCCTGGGGAACATTCCCCTCATCGGCTATCTGTTTAAAGACGAAACCGCATCAACCGAGGATTCCGAGATCGTCCTGTACATAGTGCCGCACGTCGGCTGGGGAGAAAACGAGGAGGCGAAGGATGGACTCGCGGCCGAACGGTATTACCGGAATTACGTGAAGGATTTCATCAGATGACCGAACTCGCGGCCGCGAAGCTCGAGAGCTTTCTGCCGATTCCGGAGAACGGCGACCAATATTCGATGGAGTTCATCGAATCGCGGGGAGCGATAAAGCTGCGCGAAGACGCCGGCCGGGTTCAGGTCGGCGTCAGCGATGCATCCGATCCGCGCGTCTTTTCCGTCATCGCCAAATACCACCGCAAACCGGTGGAGTTCTTCCTTATCGACAAATTCGAACTCGCGGCGTACTTGGGAAACCGGCTGTCGGAGCCGAGCGATCCGCCCGAGAAGGACGGACGTGCAGGCGCCGACGAGCGCGTGCTCCTGGACAAGCTCGCCAACGACGCGCCGATCGTGAACCTCGTCAACTCGGTCTGCATCGACGCGATCCGCGCGGGAGCTTCGGATATCCATATCGAAGCCGGCGACGAGTCGGCGCGCGTGCGCTACCGCATCGACGGAGTGCTGAAGACCGTGCGCCGTATCGAACGCGAGCGGTTTCCCGCCGTCGCCTCCCGCGTGAAGATCATGGCCAACCTCAATATTCTCGAACGGCGGCTGCCGCAGGACGGACGCATCACCGTCGACTTAGGCGGCGAGCATATCGACCTGCGCGTTTCGGCGGTACCGGTCGCCGGCGGAGAATCCATCGTGATGCGCATCCTCGGCCGGAAGTCGAACCTCTTATCCCTCGAGGAGCTCGGATTCGCGGATGACCAGCTGCGCGTACTGCGCAGGCTCTTCAGGATTCAGCACGGTCTCATCCTGGTCTCGGGCCCGACGGGGAGCGGCAAGACGACGACGCTCAACGCGATCATCCGCGAGATCGTAGACGACGACGTGAAGGTCGTGACGATCGAGGATCCGGTCGAATTCGTGATCGACGGCGTCAACCAAATCCAGACGAACGATCAGATTGCGCTCGGCTTCGACACGATACTGCGGCGGGTGCTCAGGCAGGATCCGAACGTCATCATGATCGGCGAGATCCGCGACGGGGCCACCGCCGAGCTCGCGGTCAGAGCAGCGATGACCGGACATCTCGTCCTTTCGACGCTTCATACGAACGACGCGGTCTCCGTCATCCCGCGCCTAGCCGATATGGGAGTGGAGCGCTACCTGATCGCGTCGGTGCTGCGCGGTGCGATCGCCCAGCGGCTGGTCCGTCGGCTTTGCCCCGCCTGCGGCGGGAAGATCCTTGAGGCCGGGGGGCAGGCGGACGTCTGCGCGGCGTGCTCCGGCACCGGATACCGCGGCAGGACGGTCGTCGCCGAAGTATTCGAATCGAACGGAGAACTCGAAGAGGCGATCCTCAGGGGGGACCGCGAAACGGAGCTTCAGGATCTATTGGCGCGGTCGGGGATGCTTACGATGAGCGAGGATGGACTGCGCAAAGCGGCGGACGGAGTGACGGCGATAAGCGAATTGCGCCGAGAAATAGGCCTCGGCGAAGGGACCGATTGATGCCTTCATTCCGCTGCACCCTATCCGACGCTTCGGGCAGAATACGGAAAATCATCCGCTTCGCCGACAGCGAGAACGAAGCCGTCCGTTCCTTCGCCGGAGGGACCGATTACCTCGTATCGATCGAACGAACCTCGAAAGGGGAAAAGGCTGTCGGCGGCGAACGGCGGAATTCCGCGGCGGTGTTGGAGTTCACAGAAATGATCGGCATGCTCGTCGAATCGGGTCTTTCGCTCAAGGATTCTCTCGAATTGGTCGGCGCGATGCGCGGCGAGGGCCCGCTCAAATACCTTTCGGCTCGGCTGAGCGCCGACGTGAGCAGAGGGGTGCCCTTCCCGAAGGCGGTCGAGCAAGCCGGCGACGCCTTTCCGGCGATCTACCGGGGAATGGTACGCATCGGCGATCGGGTCGGTTCGGTCGAAAAAATATTCCAACGGCTCGCGGCCTACCTGCGCGAGAGAAAAGCCCTCAAGGAGAAGACTTCGGCCGCTCTGGCCTACCCCCTGCTCGTCTTGGCGCTCTCCGTGGTTGGAACCTTCGCGATCGCCGTATTTCTCCTGCCGCGCATGGAAACGATTTTCCTCGGCTTCGGAGGGGAAGCCGCGGAAAAAATCCGGGGGAACGTCAGGACGATAAGCCGGCTGGCATCATTCCTCGCCGTCGCGGCGGCGGCGGGGCTCGGCGGACTTCTATCAATACTCGCAGCCCGTTCGCGCAGTCCCGCGTTCACGGTCCGCTTCGACCGATTGATGCTGCGCGTGCCCTACGTCGGAACTTTTCTTTCGGCCCTGGGAACGCTCAACTTTTCCTTCGCCATGGAGACGCTCGTCTCGGGCGGCGTACCGATCGAGCTCGCCATCGGAGAAGCGGCGGCAGTCGTCGAGAACGCCGCGTATCGGGCAGCCCTGCTTCGAGCCCGGGACAAGGTGATGCGCGGCGTTCCCATATCCGCGGCGTTTGCCGAACAGGCATCGCTCCCCGCGTACATGTCGCGCTGGCTCGCGGCCGGCGAACGGTCGGGACGATCAGACCGCGTATTCACTCAAATACGAAACTATTTCAAAGGAGAAGTGGAACGCTCCATGCAGCGATACATGGCCCTCATCGAGCCGATCCTCATCATAGCGGTCGGCTTGATCGTCCTCGCGATCGTACTGCTGCTGATCGTTCCTCTGTTCTCGATGTACGGAACGATCCTGTAGCGGGAGAAGGCATGACCAGAAAACCAGTTCGGCAAGCAGCGATGAACGATGACGGAGAAGACGGATGGACCTTCATCGAGACGCTCATCGTCATCGGCATCGTCCTTATCCTGACTTCGAGCGTCGGCGTCATGGCGGTCCGGTACCTGGACAAGGCGAGGTCCGCCGCGGCGCGCAGCCAAATCGAAACATACTCGCTCGCCCTCGATTCGTACTGCCTCGACTGCGGAAAATATCCGACGCCGGAGCAAGGCTTGGCCGCGCTTTGGGACAAGCCGCATCTGGAGCCGATCCCCGGCGGCTGGAGCGGCCCTTATCTCAATAAACCGGTCAACAAGGACCCATGGGGAAACGCGTACGAATACGCCGTTCCCGGACCGGACGGGCTCCCTTTCGGCATCCGCTCCATGGGCGCGGATGGGATTCAAGGCGGAGAAGGAAACGGCAAAGATGTCGCTTCGTGGGAATGATGCGGGCTATTTCCTCATCGATGCTATCGTCATGCTGCTCGTATCGACGCTGTGCACGGGAATCGTGCTCGCCTCGGCAGGCATAGTCATCCGAAGGGCCTCCGATTCCTCCGCCGGTACGATATCGGCGATCGAGGCGCGGAACGCGGACGCAGAACGGAGAACGGAACGCGATGAAACTAGGCGGTGAAACCGGATCGACTGCGCTGGAAGCGCTGGTGGCGCTCGCCCTGCTGACGATAGCATGCACCGCTATCGCGGTCGGGGCGCGCGGCGGCATTTCGTCGCTGCGGAGAGCTCAAACGAACGCGATCGCTTCTTCATCGGCTCTGAGGCTCGACGACGCGGTACGTGAAGAAGCGGCTAAAATCAGATTCCCGTACTGGCGGAAAGGCATCGATATCGACGAGTTCGAGTCTTCAGTATCCGTCCCTTGGTACGGCGGCGACGAAGAAAAAAGATTGATCCTCTCGATCCGGGACGAAACCTTCGCACTCTCGGGCGGCGAATGCAGCCGCACCATTGCGGGCATGCGGAACGGCTTCATCGCGGCAGTCAAAAACGGCAGCGGAGAACCGATCGGCCTCGAGGTCCGCGGCACCCTGGGCGGTCGCGATATCCGCGTCTTCGCGCCCTTCGGCTCGATCCTCCTTGCCAAGGAAGCCGCGCGATGAGCGAAAGGGAGAACGGATCGGTCGGAGTGCAGTTCCTCGTCGCCATGCTGCTCATGTCCGCGGCCGTATTCGCGACCGCCTCGCTCGTTTCCGGGACGCTCTCGTACCGCAAAAGAAGCGAAGCGGCCTATGCGATCCAGAAGCGGATGCGGGACGCGGCCGAGACCGCGATCGATGCGCTCGGGAAGGACGCAACGCCCCAAGCCGACGGGATGACCGATCTTTTTTTCGCGTTGGACGGCACGGAGACCGACGGGACGCGCATCAGCATACGGGACTTATCCAGCTCGCTGAATCCTAATTTCGTGCGCAAGGGACTTTTCGAGAAGACCGATCTATCCCGTTTCCTGGCTCCGGGCAAGAGCCCAGAAGATCTGCAGCAATTCAGGGAAGACCGGGGACTTTCCCCCTTTCCCGGATACTTCGCTGCGTTCTTCACACAAGAGGCGTTCATGGACGCTTTCGGCGGATACGGCTGGGCGAACATCAATACCTCGGACGAATTCGCCCTCCGCTCGATCTGCCGGGAAATCACGGGTTCCGACGCGACGGCCGAAGCGTTCCACGCGAAGATAAGCGATCTTCTGTCCGAGCGCCGCATCCTCGAATCAAAAGAACTGCGCGCCTTCCTCGGCGTCGATTTCGACACTCTTTTCCCCTACGTCAATGCGGAGCCTTCCATGAACGTCAATTTCGCGGCGGAAGCCGTATTGAGGCACGTGCTCGCCTACCCAGAATACGGTATTGCCGATCCGGACGCGATCGCCGATTCCATCCTGGCCGAGCGGAAATACGCCGAGATAAGCGCCGGCCGGTTGGCGGGCCTTCTCGGAATCGGCGGATCGCACATCCTTCTCCAGTATTTCGGCTGCATCACCTGGTTCTGGGAAATCACGACGGAGCGGGAAGGACAGCGCTGGATAACGGTGGTCGCGCGGATTCCCTCGCCCTTAGCCGAAACAGCGTTCTCGAAGCCGACGTTCCGCATCATCGAATCGAGGCGCGGAGAATGAAGCGATTCGCGCTGCTCGATTCATCCGGAGAACTGACTCGTTTCGGACTTGAGGCAAAAGGGCGGATGGAAACGACGCTGATCGCCTCGCCATTGGAGACCCACGCCTACGTCATAGACCTTCCGCCGCTGAAGAAAGGAATGATCGCCGGCGCGCTGCGCTTCAAGCTGCGCGCCCTCCATCCGGGCAATCCCGATAAGGCGCGCATCGATTACCATCCCAACGGCGGCAAACCGCAGTCCTTCATCGCCTTCGTCTCGGAGACTTCGGTCATGGCGCGATACCTCGCCTCGGGCCTTCCCGTCGCCGCGCCCGTTTCCGTGCTTTCCGTATTCGCGGGTAAACGTGGAGGCGCATCGATCGCTTTCTTCTGGACGAACCGATGGATAGAAGCGGTGCGCTTCGAAGATCGCGGCATCGCGTCCATCGAGGCGGTTCCCGTGGAAGGCGATCATGAAACCGCGTTCCTCAGGCTGCGCTCTTCATTCCCCGGCGGCATGCCGTTGGAGTCCGTCCCATCGATGGCCATCCGTTCATCAGGAATCGGTCCCGAAGCGTCATCGATTGAGCGACTCCTCGCGGGTGCGGGCGCGACGGCCCCCGCGCTTATCGATATCGATACGGTCCCCCTCCCCGCACGAAAAAATATTTTCGGCTTGTACGAAAGGAAAGAGAAAAAGTCCCTCTCATTATTGGCCGCGGCCGCGCTGGTTCTTCTTGCCGCGAATTTCTGCGCTGTCCCGTGGACGATCGACCGGATAGCCGACATGCGTTCAAAGGAAAGCGCACTGCGCAAAACGATTTACGAACGGAAAGAGAAGCGTTTCGCCTCGGTCGAATCAAAACGGAAAGAACTGCAGGAATTGGAAAGAGAGTACGCAGGCTACCGTGCCAAGCGTCCGGTCGACGCGTACGGAGTCCTCTCCGAAGTGTGCGGCCGCCTCGGTCCGGACTCCTGGGTGAAAAGCCTCGTGCTCCGCAAGGACGCCTTCAGCCTCGAGGCGGAGGGCGTCGACGCGGTGCAGGCCTTCGCCGACCTCGAACGATCGCCTCTCCTGAGAAACATCAAGCTACATCAAGCGCAGCCTTCTGCTATCAGGGGCGAATCCTTTTCCCTATCGGGGACGATACGCGATGACCGATAACGAAAACCGTTTGCTGAAATTGCTCTTCGCCGTCGGAGCGGCCGTCATTTTCGGCTTGACCGCGTACGCCGGCTTCGAGCGGCTCCGCGAGGCTGAAGCTTCGATAGAAGCGTATTCAGAAGCGGCCGCCCGGCTGCCTGCGGCTGATATCGATTCTGCAGAAATGGATGCACGCATCGCGCGCTTGCGCGATATCATGACGGCGCATCCCGCGACGAAACGTTCTCGGTCCTTTTCGGATTTCGCCCAAAACGTGAGATCCGCTTTGGCCGTCTACGGGCTCGAAGCTCAGCAATATCAAGTCGTCGGTCCGCAAGGAGCGGAAGCCCTCGAAATCACCTTGAATTGCCGAACCCTCGCGTTCCTCCGCTTCCTGAAAGCGGCATCGGACGGACAGCGAGGCTGGAGTATCGACTACCTTGCCGTCAGGCCGGTCGGCGGCGGCGAGACTTCTGCTGTGACGGTGAGAATCGGCGATGCGAACTGACGCGCATGCGGCGATATGCGTATTCGCTCTCGGCGCTTCGTTGGCGGCGCTGCTCGCCTACCCCGGCAGCATGAGGCCATATACGGCGAAATTCTCGATAAAACCGCAAAACGAGGAAACGCCCGGCATCGTTCCGGCCGAACCGGATACTCGCTTTCAAAAGCGCGATCCCGTATCGCTCGCTGAACTCTTCCGCCATCCGTCCATCGAAATTCCCCAGGCGTCGGGCGAGGCGGCGCCGGCCCCTGGAGCCGAGCCGGTGCAAGCGAATTGGCTGAAGCTGCTCGGAGAAATAACGGACGGATCGGGAATCGTACGGCTTTATTTCAAAGATACCATAAAGGGAACTATGCACCGTTTCAGAGCCGACGGAAAAGACGAGCGCGCCCAGGCGCTCGTCGGCGAAAATTCGAACGAGTTCGTTCTTTCAATAGACGGGGACCGATACCGCGTAGCAAGGAGCAAGCGTTGAAGCTCAAAGCGATCCTATTCATGCTCGGCATGTCGTCTCTCCTTTCCGGATGCGCTGCGGCGCCGACGAGCAGACTGGGTAAGCCGTTCCGGATGAACGGCATGGTCTATGACGGCGACAGCAAACCGGTCGCGTCCGTCCGCATACGAATCGACGAAGAGCGGACC
>QKCO01000058.1 GCA_003245635.1 Treponema sp. | reverse complement strand
CGCGTACGTCGACGACGAGATATCGATCGGGGACTACGTGCTGTCCTCGGGAGAGATCGCCGCTTTGGCGGTGATCGATGCGGTGTACCGGCTGGTGGACGGGGTGATCACCCCCGAATCCCTGGAGGAGGAGAGCTTCTCCGACGGGCTTCTGGAGTATCCCCAGTATACACGGC
This sequence comes from Treponema sp., assembly GCA_003245635.1. Classification (GTDB taxonomy): domain Bacteria; phylum Spirochaetota; class Spirochaetia; order Treponematales; family Breznakiellaceae; genus SZUA-426. The sequence goes on along the minus strand of QKCO01000058.1, from coordinate 32,175 downwards.
CCGAAGTTTATGGTAGTATGCGGGTCCCGGAGGTTTTGCTTTCGGGTCACCACGAAAACATACGGCGGTGGCGTCTCGGTAAACGGGTCGACAAGACCTTCGCGAATCGTCCGGACTTGATCCGGAAGGGCGTGCGTACCGGGACCTTTTCCGCGGAAACGATGAAGATTATCGAGCAACGAGCCGGGGCGAGCGCGACCCCGCAGTTCGAGGGGGATGAGGATGAACGAGATTAAGGCGATCGAAGCCTCCCAGATGAAAAGCGAGATCGACGACTATAAGGTCGGCGATCAGGTCAAAGTGCACTTCAAGATCGTCGAAGGCAAGAACGAACGCGTTCAGGTCTACGAAGGTTTGGTGATCTGCTTCAAGAATTCCGGCATCGGCAAGACGTTCACCGTGCGCAAGAATTCCTACGGCGTCGGCGTCGAGCGCGTGTTCCCCATGCACTCGCCGCGCATCGTGAAGGTCGAGCTCGTCCGCCCCGGCAAGGTCCGCCGCGCCAAGCTCTACTACATCCGCGACAAGATCGGCAAGGCCGCCAAGATCAAGGAGCTCATCCGCTCCAAGTCCGCCGTCGAGGCGAAGACGGAGACCGCCGAGGCCTGAGCCTCGGTCCATCGATGGAGCCGCTCGCGCCGGATCGTTCCGGCGGACCGCGTCTTTCGATACCATCAAGAACCGACGCACAGAAAGCCGGTCCTGCTCCAAGAAGCGGGACCGGCTTTTCGTTTTTTGCGAAAGCTTTGAAGGACCTCGGCGGCGGCAAATGGCTTTTCGCCGAGGATAGGGGCGGTGCCGGGGCGCTGCGCTTCACGGCGTCCGTCCCGTTTCCGATCCGCGCCGGTGACGTGGTCCGGGCCGTACGCTCAGACGGCACCGCCGGCGCGCCGGCGGTACGCATCCTTTCGCCGCTGCTGGACGCGCGCGCGGATTTCATCCGTTCGCTCGGCGTCGTTCCCGACTCCGTTTCCCTGTTTCTGGTTGCGGTTGCCCGCGCGATCGGCGCGCGCGTCGACGGTCCCCGCTTGGTCAAGCTTCGCTCGGTCGTGCGGGAAGCGGTTTCCTCAGGCGGCATCGACGAGGAGAGCGCTTCGGCCGCCGCGCTGTCCGCCGATGAGAAGGGCGTCGCGACGAGCGCCGATGCCGTGCGCGCGGTCTCGTTCGGAGCCCAGCCGGAATCCTTTTCGGACAATGGGAAACGCCGGCGCGATCCCCGTTTCGGCGCCCCCGACGCCGAGTCGGTTCGGTCCTCCGTGTCAGAATTCCAGGGTACCGACGACCCGCTCGCCTTCCTCAATGCCGTCGTTCCCGAGTCCGGCAGGACTTGGCTCGTTTTCCCGCTCGACTTTCGACGCGGTTCCATTGAAATCGCCGCTTCATTAAGTTTATTATTGAACCTGAATGTTTCCGACCATTCGCGGCGCGTCGAGCATTTCGCTTTGGGTGTTCGCGCTCCTTCACGGTATTGGAGCTTCGCGGCTAAAATTTCCGCCGGTATCCTTAACGTCCGGGCCGATCCGCCGCTCGGCGCTGCGGACGGCAGTCTGGGGGCTGTTTTCGCGGAAGCGTTCGCTCCGCTCGGCTGGTCAGTCCTGCTTTCGCAGGACCGGGCCGATCGGCGCCTTTTCGATTCGCTCGCGCTCGAGCCTCCCGCCGTCAGCGAGGATGCGTGATGATGCGTTCGCGCAAAGCCGTCGCATTGGCGTATACTGACGGTGATTCCGCGCCGAAAATCGTAGCGAAGGGGCGCAGCCGCGGGGCAGATCGTATCATCGAGCTTGCCGAAAAAGCCGGCGTTCCCATCGTGGAGGACGCTGCGCTGGCCGGTCTGCTCGAGCCGTTCGAATTCGGGACCATCGTTCCGGAGGCGTATTGGGAAGCGGTCGCACGGGTGCTTGCGTCAGTTATGGATATCGAGGAAGTCAAATGAAGAAAGTTGCAGTGGAGGCGCTTCGCGCCGGTCAGACCTTCACCGAAGCGGTGTACATCGAAGGGAACAGCATGCTCGTTCCCGCCGGAGTCGCCATCCGCAAGAAAGACCTCGAGCACCTGAAAGCCTGGGGTATCGACTCGGTCAGCACGAACGGAGACATCGCCACGGGGACGGCTTCCTCGGCACCGGCGAATGCGGGAGGCGGCCACTCCGCCGCCGCGGCCAAATCCGCGGTCCCCCCGAGCCTGAAAGCGAGCGCTTCCAAGATTCTCTCGCTTCCGGCCGTTCAGGAAAACAAAAGCGTCTACCGGGTCTACATGGATCTGATCGAGCGGCTCCATGCCGTCTTCACCCAGATCGCCTCCAGCCTCTCCGTAGAGTCCCGGGCGATCGACGCTATCGTGAGCCGCCTTCTGTCCGCCGTCCGTGAAAATCGCGACAGCGTAATAGGCTTTATCCTCGGCGGCGAGGTGTCCGGCCATGAATTGGCGAAAAGCTCCGTCAATGCCGCGATCCTTTCGACCCTGACCGCGATGGAGATGAAGCTTCCGCACCACCGGATCCTGCATATCGCGACGGGCGCCATCCTGCACGACGTCGGCATGCTCAAGCTGCCGCGGGAAATCCTCGAGAAGAAGGGCGGCTTGTCCGACGCCGAGGCCCAGCGCATGAAGGCGCATCCGCTGTACGCGTTCAAGATCGTCTGCAAGGAGCTCCTGTATCCCGAAGACGTGGGCGTCATCGCCCTTCAGCACCACGAGCGCTGGGACGGCGACGGCTATCCCCGCCGTACGGCCGGAGAGGGCATCGATCTGGGCGCGCGCATCGTATCCGTGGCGGACGCGTTCGAAGCCATGGTCAGCGAGAAGCCGTACCGCAATTCGATGATCGGTTACGCGGCGATGAAGAGCCTGCTTTCCGACAATTCCCGCCGCTTCGATCCGGACGTGCTCAAGGTGTTCATCAAAACCATGGGCATCTATCCGATCGGCTCCATCGTGCTGCTCAACAACGGCGCGGTCGCCCGCGTCACGGAGGTGCACGGAGATGCGCCGCTCCGGCCGCGCATCCGCATCCTCATCGACGATTTCGGCAAGGCGTACGCGCAGGACGAGGGGGATGCGGTTGATCTTATGACCGAGAAAAGCCTGTTCATCGCGCGCGCCATCGATCCGAAGGAATTCGCCGCTCCGGCGTGAAAGGCAGCTCCGCCGCCGGACGGGCCGGCGAGAACGCCGCCGCTTCCTTTCTCGAGGAGGCGGGACTCAGGATCGTGGCGCGGAACGTCCGTTCCGCGCGCGGCGAGATCGACTTGGTCGCCGTCGACGGGGAAACGGTCGTCTTCGTGGAAGTCAAGTCCTGGCGCCGCTATGGAATCGAGGATCTTGAACGGTCGATCGATTCCCGAAAAGTATTCCGCGTCATAGAAACGGCTAAGTTTTTCCTTTCCCGCAATCGAGAATATAATGGCATGGCGGTCCGGTTCGATGTGGTCTTCATCGGAGCCGACGGCATCAGGCATCTTGCATCGGCGTTTACGGAGCGTGTATGATGGTTCAGATCGGCGAATGCCGCGATTCTCGAAATATCGAAGAATTGAAACGGTTGATCGACGATGAATCATATATTGCGGACGCGATCCGGCGCATTGCGCAGGTGCTGAGCGACGAGCTCATCGGCGTTCGATCTCCAGGAGCGCCTAATGAACGAGACCGATAATCCTCGCAGCGAGCGACGCCGTTCTTCCCGCGGAAGACGCCGGCGGTCGAACGGCGGCGATCGGGCGGCCCAGGCGCAAAATCCCGGAGCCCCCGCGGCCCAACAGGCGCCGCAGAATCCGAACCAGAATCAAAGTCAGAACCAAGGGAAAGGACAGAGTCAGCGGCGGCAGAACAAGAGCGCGCGGCCTTCCGGGGGAGAGCGTCAGGGGCGGGGCAACGACCGTTCGGCCCGGTCGGCGGAGTCTACCCGCGGCGACCGCGGCGGGGACCGCAGCGGCGGCAAGCAGCAGCGCAGGGGCGACCGGCCCGAGACGGGCAAAGCGAACGTCCCCGCGCGCGAGCGCTTCAACGCGCCCCGCATCGTTTCTCCGACCTTGCCCAAGCCGGTCTGTCCCCGCTGCGGCGCCCAGATCGAGGATCTGCCGTCCGCGCTCAACGATAAGGAAAGCGGGGCCCCCATCCATTTCGACTGCGTGCTCGCGCGCCTGACCGAAAGCGAAACGCTCGCCGACGGGGAGAAGATAGTCTACCTGGGGGGCGGACGCTTCGGCGTCGTCCTTTTTGAGAATCCGAGCGACCTGAAGCATTTCCGGGTCCGCAAGCTGATTCAGTGGGAAGAGAAAGAGAAGCGCGCCGATTGGCGCCGAGAGGTATCGGACCTGTATTCCGCGACTTGAGGCTAGGGAATCCCGCACGTGAGCGCCATGCACGAAAACGTCGACATCATGAAGGATCCGCGGCTTCTCAAGCATTACTCGCTGCTGCAGGAACTTGGAATCCTTTCCCACGTCGACGCCCTTCGCCGCGAAACGCGCGACCTGGAGAGCCTGCTCGCCGGGGCGTCGGCGATATTCAAGTGCACCGACGTCGACGAGATGATCGAAGCCACGGTCCGGTGCATCACCGACCGTTTTCTCCCGTCTTTCCTCGCATTCGTGTGGCGGCCGCGCTCGGGGCATGAGGATCTGGTCATCAGGGGCTATCGGAATCTCAAGCAGGTCGATGCGCCGCTCAAGCTCGAAAGCCTCGCTCCCTTCGAATCGTTCTTTCGCAAGTATCCGGGCCCCATCAGCTTCGATCTTTTCGCCTACCAGCTCGGCGATGAAGCGCTGACCGAGCCCTTCGACTCGATTTCTCCCGAGATCGTCGTGCCGGTGGTCGGACCTTCGGGCCTTTACGGTCTCATCCTCATCGGCGCGAAAGTGCTCGAGGAGCAATATTCCGCCCGCGAGCTATCCTATTTGGACAAGCTCATGGCTTCCTTGGCCATTTCGATACAGAACCACCTCCACTACGAGCATTCGGTGCGCGACGTGAAGACAGGGCTCTTCAACCACGGCTTCTTCATGGTCCGCCTCCACGAGGAAATCGCCCGGGGAAAAAGGGCCGGATATACGTTCTCGGTGATCATGATGGACGTGGACCAATTCAAGTCCTTCAACGACAGCTACGGCCATCTGGCGGGCGATCGCGTGCTTGAATGCATCGCGGAGGCGCTGAAGGCGAATATCCGCGATCTTGACGTGCTCGCGCGCTTCGGCGGGGAGGAATTCACGGTCCTCCTGCCGGAAACCAACCGGGAGCAGGCCTGGGCCGTGAGCGAGCGGCTGCGGGAATCGGTCGAGAACCTCGATATCCCCTGGTCCCAGGCCCTGCCGCGCGTGACGATCAGTTCGGGAGTCGCCGTCTTCAGTTCGGGCGATCTTCAGGACGCCGATATCCTGCTGTCCCGCGCCGACGAGGCTCTGTATTCGTCCAAGGAGCGGGGCCGGAACCGCACGACCATCTGGGGCGCCGGACTCCTATTCCGATCGTGCCTGGTGCGGGAAAATCCCGGGCAGGACGCATGACTCCTCGCTAGGACCGCCGGCGTTCGATCATCGCGGTCACCCGTTCGACCAGGTCGGCGCAGAAGGCGTCGAGATCGGGCACTTCGCCTTTCGGCAGCCTGAAGCCGATCGCGCCCGGGTGTCCGCCGCCGTTCTCGAACGACAGCTCGGCGAGCATGTCGCGCAGGTCGAAGCCGGTGAAGCCGCGGGCGCGGCGGATGCGGAACTGCGCCAGCGCGTCGTCTGTATACGCGACGAGTCCGCAGGTCCCGTTCTGTTCGGCCAGATCGTCGACGACCGATTTCACGACGGATACGAAGGTTTCGTCGCCGTAGGCCCGGCGCAGCTCGCGGGCCTCCGCTTCCGGGACGGCCGACCAGTCGAAAAGGCGTTCGTGCCGCCTGCGCGCGGAAATTCGCTCGCGGCAGTATTCCTCGTCGTGCGTGAGCGACGCCATCGCTTCGAACACGTGTTCCTTCGATTTGAAATTCTCCGAGCCACTGTGCGTCTTTTCTTCGAGCATCCGGTCGAACTGCCCGCTCATCCAGCCGTAGAGCCGCCGTTCGCGGGTCGTCTTCAGGTACATGCCCATGCGCGAGTCGCCGATGACGCCGGTGATGATGGCGAGCACGAGATTGCGCGTGAATACCTCGGCGAGGCCGAACCGCTCTTTCAGCGCGGCGTCGGCATCTATCTTGTAGGCGAGGAACCCCACCAGCTCGCATGTCGAGGAGGCGTCGGTGACCAGGCAAAAGCCTTCGTCTCCGAAGTACTCCGCGTCGGTCTCCAGATGATGGTCCAGTTCGATCTTCAAGACATCACCGGAATCGAGAGCCGCACGAACCCGGTCGGGGATGTCCAGCATTGACGGCTTGGGCGTGTCGAGCGCGACCGCGGCATCGAACGGTTCTTCGGGAAGGGTTTCTCCCGTAAGAACGCGTATGCCGTTGAATGAGCAGATGCCGGTCAGAAACGAGAATTGGCGCGGAAAAGGACGCTTCATGTAGATCGCCGCCCGCTTGCCCAGCTTCCGCGCGAGCAGACCGAACGCCGCGAGCGATCCCAGGCAATCCTCGTCCGGATTCGCGTGTCCGATCATCAGGAAGCTCTCTTTTTCGGCGAGCGCCCGGACGATATTGCCGAAGACGCGGTTGCGGGCCGCTATGGAGGGGAGGCTTCGTTTTCCGCGCATGCTGTTCGGAGCCATGCTTCGATTGTAGCCCTCGATCGGCGGGCATTCAAGTGAGCTCATTGAGCGTCTCTGCCGAACCGGCGGCTTCACAAGACGAGTGAAGCGGGGTATGGTAGGCTCATGATCGGCATCATAGGGGCGATGGAAGAGGAAGTGCGGCTTCTGCGCGAGGCGCTCGGGCAACCGGAAGAGACGACAGTCGGCGGATTCACATTCTATTCGGGCGCGCTCGACGGGGTTCCCGTCGCGCTCCTGCGCTGCGGAATCGGGAAAGTCAACGCCGCGGTCGGCTGCGCGCTGCTGGTCGAGCGCTTCAAGCCAGACTTCGTGGTCAATACCGGCTCGGCCGGTGGGCTCCATAAGGAGCTGACGTTTGGCGACGTCGTCGTGTCCGATGGCCTGGTGCAGCACGATGTGGATGTGACCGCCTTCGGCTACGAGCCGGGACAGGTCCCCGGATCGCCAGCCGTATTTCCGGTGCCTCCTGAGCTGATCGAGCGCGCCGAGCGCGCCGTGGACGAATTGAAGAGCGAGGGCGTGCTCTCGGGGCTCAGCCACGTGCGAGGGGTCATCGCCTCGGGCGACGCGTTCGTGCATGAAAGCGCCCTGATCGATTCGATCCGTACGCGTTACCCCGCCGTCTGCGCCGTGGAGATGGAGGGGGCCGCGGTCGCTCAGGCCTGCTCGCTTTTCGGCGTGCCCGTTTTAGTCATCCGCGCCCTGTCGGATATCGCCGGCAAGGAATCTCCGATGAAGTTCGACGAGTTCCTGCCGCTCGCTTCGCGCAATTCGTCGGAGATAGTCAAGCGCATCGTACGGCTGAGTCGCTAGAGGAGTTTTCCGTGGAAAAGATAGCCAGCTTCAAGATCGACCACCTGCGCCTCAAGCGGGGCGTCTTCGTGTCCCGCCGCGACCGCTTCGGCGACGCGGTGATCACGACCTTCGACATTCGAATGAAGGAACCCAACCGGGAACCGGTCCTAGATGTCCCGACCCTGCACACCCTCGAGCACCTCGGCGCGACTTTTCTGCGCTCGCACCCCGAGTGGTCGGCGCGGACGGTGTATTTCGGCCCCATGGGCTGCAGGACGGGGCTCTACGCGCTGTTCGCGGGCGAGCTCGATTCCTCAGCCGTTCTTCCCGTTCTTCGGGAGATGTTCGAATGGATGGCCGGCTTCTCCGGCGACGTGCCCGGAGCTTCCGCCTCCGAGTGCGGGAACTGGCGGGACCAGAATCCCGATATGGCCCGCTGGGAAGCGTCCCGATTCCTGGAAGTTCTCCGCGCCCCGAAGCTCGAAAACCTGAACTACCCCGAATAAGCGGTTTTTCTTGACCTCTTCCGATCGGTGCGTCCATACTGGCGAATCATCCGATCGGAGGACCATCCATGAATACCGTCATCGCGCTCCTGCACGAGGGAGCCCGGAAATACGCATCGATGCCCTATCTGGGCGACAAGACCTCGGATTCCTACTCGACCATCAGCTTCGCCGAAACGGACCTGCTCACGCTCCGCTTCGCGGCTGCGTTCGTCCGCCGCGGCTTCGCGAAGGGAGACAACGTCGCCATCCTCTCCGAAGGCCGCGCATCCTGGGTCATAGGCGAATTCGGCCTCTTGAAGGCCGGCTGCTCGTCCGTGCCGCTTTCGACCAAGCTTTCCGCAGATGAAATACTCTTTCGCCTCGACCATTCGGAAGCCAAGGCCGTCCTCGTCTCCGAGAACAACTTCTCAAAGGTCGCAGAAGTGCTCGGCTCCGCCGCCAGCCGTCCCCTGGTCGTCTGCATCTCTCCGCGGACGCCCTCGTTCGACGAAGCGATCGCCAAAGCAGGGCTTTCGGAGGGGAAGGACCTCTTTTATTACGACGATCTTCTAGCCGAAGGGAAAGCCGTGCTCGAAGGTTCCGACGGCGCGGCTTTTTCAGCGCGCATGGCCCAGATCGAGACTTCCGTCGGGCCCGACGACACGGTGACCATCTGCTACACCTCGGGTACGACGGGCAACCCAAAAGGCATCATGCTCACCCATCGCAACTACCTGCACAATGCTTCCGACGCGGCCAAGGTCGTCGATATAAAGACCGGATGGAAGAGCCTTATAATGCTGCCCCTGGACCATTCGTTCGCGCACACCGTCGGCATGTACATCTTCCTTCAGAACGGCGTCTGCATGTATTTCGTCGACGCGCGGGGCGGCCCCCTCGCGGCGCTGCGCAATCTCCCCAAGAACCTAGTCGAAACGAATCCCGACTTTCTGCTTACCGTACCGGCGCTGTCGGGGAACTTCATGAAGAAGATGCAGCAGGGCGTGGCCGCCAAGGGCGCGTTCATCAACGGCATCTTCGAACGCGGCGTGAAGGCGGGCATCGCGCGCGCGGGAAACGGCTTCGACAAGACTTCCCTGTGGACGAGGCTCAAAAACTATCTGCCCTGGGCGCTCGCTAACGCGCTCGTGTTCCCCAAGCTGCGCCTGATTTTCGGGAAGGACATAAAGTTCTGCGTCGGCGGCGGCGCGCTCCTCGAGGTCAAGCAGCAGGAATTCTTCAACGCGATCGGCGTGCCCATCTACCAGGGCTACGGTCTGACCGAGAACGCGCCCATCATCTGCTCCAATTCGCCGCGCCGGCACAAGTTCGGCACTTCGGGCGTCATCATCCCCACGCTCGAAGTGAAGATCATGAAGGACGAGTCGACCGAGTGCGCCGTCGGCGAGATCGGCCAGATCGTCACCAAGGGCGACTCGGTGACGAAGGGCTACTTCAAGAACGACCAGGCGACCGCGGAGACGATCCGCGGCGGCAGGCTTTGGTCGGGCGACCTCGGCTATATAGACCGCGACGGCTTCCTGGTGGTGACCGGCCGCGAGAAAGCGCTCCTCATCGCGGCCGACGGCGAAAAATACAGCCCTGAGACCATCGAGGAGGCGATCATCAATACCTCCGCCTTCGTCAGTCAGCTCATGGCCTACAACGAGCAGCGGAAGTTCACGAGCCTTGTGGCGACGGTCAACGCGGAAGCCGTGAAGGCCGCGCTCGGCGGCCGGCAGGCGAGCGCGGACGAAGTCATCGCCCTCATCCGCGACGATTTGTCCGCCTTCGTCTCCCATCCCGATTATTCGTTCATCCCCGCCCAGTGGAGGCCCGCGTCCTTCGCGCTGATCGCCGAACCCTTCGACGAGAAGGACGGCTTGATCAATTCCACGATGAAGCTCGTGCGCCACAAGGTCCGCGACCGCTACAAGGACCGCATCGAGGAAATCTACGCCTCAGGATCGGCCGATCCCCTGACGGATGGAAACCGCGCGGCGGTCAAGGCGCTGGGGCTGGCAAAGTAGGGGATAGTCAAATCCAGTTCCCGCGCGAGGGCCGCGAGGTCCCCGCGGGCGCTGAAGCGGCCAAGCCCCATGCCGCGCTTTTCGCAGAGGTCGAAGAAGTCTTTCTCGAGGACGCGGAGCTGGCGTTAAAATCCGCGAAGGGTGCCCCTCTCTCGGGAGGGAGGCGAGGCGCGGTTTGGACGGCGTCCATGAGCACGAGGCGTCCCGCGCGCGGGCGATGGCGAATAGGGCGGCTGAATCCTGGACGGCGCCGGTTTCGTGGTTCACCGGTGAGTAGCAGAAGACTGAGCGTCCTGGAGATAACAGGGCATCGAGCCGGGCTCGATCGATTTGACCGTCGCGGTTCACCGGACATTCGGCGACGGTCCGCCCGAGGCCGCGCAGGAGCGAAAGCGGCGCGCGGAGGGCGGCGTGTCCCGTCGCCGTGGTCACGAAGCGTAGAGTGGAATCCCGGGTGGCAAGGCCCCAGATGGCGGCGTTGAGGGCTTAGGTGCCGGATGAGCAGAAGGCAATGCCTTCGGGGGACAGAGCAAAGGCGGCGCCGATCGTTGCCCCCGCGCCGTCCAAGAGCTCCGCTGCTGCGATGCCGCGCAGTAGTCGAGATAATGCGTTTTCGCCGAGCGGGAGACCTTCCAGTCTTCGCGCAGCCGTTTCCGATATCCGCAACCGCAAGCCATGAGGCTATTCTACTCCAGCACGACCAGAAGATCTCTGCTTTCTTTCAGCTCGAACGCGTAGTCGGAAAATCGCGGCGGCCGCATCGACGGCCGCTTCTCTTTCCAACTCATGCCCCAAGGTTCGCGAGGGATGCCGAATGCGCCGATGTCGAGATTCCCGTTGCCGTTCTGGTCAAGGAAGGCTCGCACTCCGTACGTTCCGGTCGGCAGATCCGGGAACGTTATTTCGGCGGCCGGCCCTTCAGCCTTTCCTGTGACGGGCAGGATTTCGCTTGCCGCTGCCTTTTTCGGATCTCCATAGTTGAATTCGTCCACGACGAGCAGGTAGAGCGTTCCGCTTTTTGCGCAGTGTACGCGGACGAGTAATCCGAACCTTTCATCTTGTGCGGAAACCGCGAAGGCGGTCGCGAGAATCAGCGTCGCGGATAGAAACTTTTTCATGTGCGTTCCTTTTTTCCTTGAACATATATCATAATGATGTATATCATATTGATATATGTCAAGGGAGAACAGAAGCAAGTACGCGATTCTCGGTTTTTTGGATCTGATGCCGATGTCCGGCTACGACATCAAGAAGTTCGCATCCTGCAGCCTGTCTCACTTCTGGAACGAAGACTACGGGCATATCTATCCGACTCTGCGAGCCCTCGAGGAAGCGGGGTTCGCGGTCGTATCGGCTTCGCCGGGGGAAGGACGGGCCGACAGGAAGGTATACGCGATAACTGAAAGCGGACGCGCCGAACTGCGCCGCTGGCTTCCTCTCGATCCCGCGAGGGCCAATTTCAGGAACGAGCTGCTGCTGAAAGTTTTTTTCGCTTCGCGGCTGCCGGCCGACCGCTTGCGGGCAATGCTCGATGCGGAAGCCGAGGCTGCCGACCGGTCCATCGCGGAGCTGCGGACGATCGAGCCCCATTTGGATGGAGAGGCCGCGGCCGGAGGCCCAAGTGGAGCGGAGGCGCGCTTCCAGCGCATGACGCTGCGTTTCGGACTCGGGTATTACGAAGCGATTCGCAATTGGTGCCGCGAAACCAAGGAGGAGCTATGAGGATTCTCGTGTTGGGCGGAAGCCCCAAGGGCGAATCGAGCGTGACCATCCGATACGTCCGCTATCTAGAAAAGCGTTTTCCCTTTCACGGATGGAAGACTGAGCACGTCGCTTCACGCATAGCCGCCCTCGAGAAGGACGAAGGCAAGTTCACGGAGATCATCGACGAGGTCCGCGGAGCGGACCTCATCCTGTGGGCCTTCCCTCTATACTACCTGCTCGTGTGTTCACAGCTCAAGCGATTCATAGAACTCGTCGACGCACGCGGGGCTTCGGCTGCCTTTTCCGGAAAGTATGCCGCGAGCGTTTCGACATCGATCCATTTCTACGATCATACCGCGCATACCTACATACGCGAGGTCAGCGAGGATTGGGGGCTGCGCTTCGTTTCTTCCTATTCGGCGGCTATGGCCGATCTGACCAAGGTCCCGGAGCGGTCGCGGCTCGATCTTTTCGCGCAAGACCTCTTTTCGACGGTGTCTTCCGGCGCGCTTATGCCTCGGCGCTCGTTCCCGCTGGATGTCCGGAACGGTCCCTCCGCGGCCGACGCGCTTCGCGAGGCGCCTCCGCCCGTATCTCATTCTCGAGCAGTCAAGGCTGCGGTTCTCGTCGATAATCCGGACTCACCGGCAGGGCGCATGGCCGACCGCGCCGCGCTTTCGCTTCTCGGAGCGGAACGGATCGATTTGGGATCCCTCGGTCTGTCGCACGGCTGTCTGGGCTGTCTCAAATGCGGCGCTGGAGACTGCGCGTATACGGGAAAGGACTCCTTCATCGATACCTTCCGCCGCGTGTCAGCCGAAGCGGACGTCGTCGTATTCGCAGGGACCGTTCGGGACCGCTACCTGTCCTGGCTCTGGAAGGCTTTTTTCGACCGATCCTTCTTCAAGACTCACCGGCCGTCCCTAAACGGCAAGCGCGTGGTCGTGCTCGTCTCGGGCCCGCTTACACGGCTGGACAACCTGCGCGAGGTTCTTTCGGCATATTTCGAAACCATGGAAGCCCATGTGGTCGATTTCGTATCCGACGAAAGTTTGACGGCCGCCGAGTTGGCCTCCGCTATCGATTCGGCTGTTTCACGCGCCGTCCTGTCGGTCGGCCGCGCGCGGGAGGAAGGCTTGAGTCTGGCCGCGTCCCGATCGCCCATCAGCTTCCGTGGCGTCGGAGGCATGAAGATTTTCCGGGACGAGATCTACGGCGGTCTCCGCATCGTGTTCAAGGGCGACCACCGCGAATACCGGAAGTCCAAGCGCTACGACTTCCCGTTGCGCAACCCCTTCGCGCGCCTGGGCGTATGGATCGCCTACTGGTTCACCTCGATCCCCTTCATCAAGCGCGGGATGAGAGAGAATATGGTGTCGTTCATGGTCAAGTCCTTCGAGAAGGTCATCGAGGGAACAGAGCCGAAGAACGCTCCCGCGCCGTAGCGCGATCCGACCCAGCAGTGCTTTGCGGCTTAGCCGCTCCGCGCCAGCGGTCTGAGCACGCCCTCGAGGCCGTTCGCCTTGACGTCGTAGAGAGAGGCGAGGAGAGTGCCTATCTCGCCTTCGGGCCAGCCTTTCTTGGCGAACCAGACGACGTAGGCTTCGGGAAGGTCGATCAGGAGGCGCCCGGCGTATTTGCCGAAGGGCATGCGGGTATTGGCCAGCTTTAAGAGGAATTCGCCGTCGAGGAAAACATCGTTCATCGGTCGGGCGTCGTCCAGTCGATCGTCTCGCCGATGCGGGCCGCGAGCGACTCGATCGAATCGTCGTCGTGGTGGAGCATGCCCTGGTCGATAGCCTCGATGCCCGTGCCCTTGGGCACGTACAGTTTTGCCGTGTGGTGGGCCGAGACGATATCGAACTCGTTGCCGCCCTCGGAATCGAGCGTCTTTACGCGCCCGTTGCAGGCGCAGACGTAGGAACCTTCGTCGTTCTGCCAGACGCAGAAGGAGGTGCCCCTGACGCCAGCGGTGGCGCTTTTCATCCGCACGCGGAAGGAGTCGTCGCCGGAAATCTTTTCGAGCTTACGCAGTACCGCCGCCGCGCCGCCGCGTTCGAGCATGATCTCCGTGACCGGCTTGCTGAAGTCGAGCGTCGCGACGGTGTTCCAGCCGATGCGCACGGCGTTCTTGTCGGCGAAGACTATTTCGCAGAACGCCGTCTTGCCCGTCTCGAAGGTCGCGACCGTGCCGAGGGTCATGCCGATCTCCGCTTCGCGCCCGTCGACGAGGACGTCCCCCTCGAAATAGACGACGCGGGCCGGCTCCCGGACCGTTCCGGCCGGCCGGGGAGCCTCCTCCGCGCGGGGAGCCGCGAATGCCGTCGCGGCGAGAATCGAAAACGCGGCGATGAACGGTATTGTTTTCATAGTTGCAGTTTCGCTCATCCGGCGCTTCCCGTCAACGACGCTTGCCTCGGGTCCCGGCGCGCGCTAGTATTCGCGGGGGAGGGCGGATGCGTCGACATAAGAATCCGTATTGCCTGGTTCTCAGCGGCGGGGGCACGAAGGGCGTCTACCATATCGGCGCCTGGCGGGCTCTTCGGGAAATGAAGGTGCCGGTCAACGCCTTCGTCGGCAATTCGATCGGTGCGATCATCGCCGGTTTCCTCGCGCAGGGCGCCTACGAAGCGCTCGAGGAAATCGGCAGAACCATCACGGTCGATACGATCCTTGACCTTCCGCAGGGCTTCAAGGAAGACGGCATCATCAAGCTGCAGCCGGCCAAGATGCCGCCTCTCGGGTCTCTCATACAGCGGCTGTCGAGCACCCATGGACTGGATACTGCTCCCATGCGCCGCACGCTCGAAGCGCACTTGAACGAAGACGCCATACGGAACTCCGGCAATGACCTGGGCGTCATGACGGTCAACGTTTCCGAGCTCAAGCCGCGGGAAGTCTTCATAGACCGGATGGAGAGCGGGACGGTGCTTGAGTACCTCATGGCGAGCTCCGCGCTGCCCGGTTTCGCGGCGCCCGAAATCGAAGGGGACAAGTACGCCGACGGCGGCCTGTGGGACAATATGCCCTATGCCATGGCTCGCCGGCGCGGCTACCGGCGCATCATCGTGGTGGACATCTCCGGGGCCGGCGTGAACCGGCGCCCAGACGTGGCCGGGTCCGAGACGGTCTACATCAAGAACTCGATCGATTTCGGCGGCGTGCTCGATTTCGACCGGGCTTTCCTCGATCGCTTCAACGAGCTCGGCTATCTCGACACGCTGCGGGTGTTCGGCAAGCTGAAGGGGTATTCGTATTTCGTTAAGCCGGCCGACCGGCTCGAAAAGCGCTTTCTCTCTCTCTTTTCGCGGCAGGCTGAGGGCGAGGCTCCGACGATGTTTCCGGAGGCGATGCGCCACGACCGTAACCTGCTGCTCAAGCACCTGGAATGCGCCGCAACGCTTCTGGAGGTGGAACGCGTGAGAGGCTACACCTATCGGAGCCTGGCCGCGGCGATCGACGAGCGGCGCGCCGCCGAGGACGAGCGCCTGCGCGCGTTCGCGGCCGAAGCCATCGGCTCGAGGAAGCGGCCGTCTTTCGACACCAGGCGCGGCATCGAGAATCTCATCCGCGAGTCCCTGCGCAAGCGCGGTTTCGACGAGACGCCGTATTACATCGTCGGGCTGCTCCGCCTGACCTCGAGCGGCCACGTCCGGGGCTTCCTCGAACAGGCGCTCGGGACGTTCTGGCCGTCCCTGGACGCCGGCCTGCGCTACTTCGAGCTGCGGGATCGTCTCAGGCCGAGCTTGTAGCCCGAGCCGGTTTAGAAATGCGCACGGCAGCCGAGGAAGGCGCCGCCGATGATGGTTCCCGTCTCGGCGGCGAGCGATCGCCAGCCGCCGTAGAGCTCCCACCGGCCGAAGTGTCGCCCCACCGAGCAGCTCCAATCGTTCAGTTCGAGGCCGCTCGAGTAGCTCTGTCCCCCGAGCTTCGCGACCAGGCTGAGCTTCGCGCCGGGATAGACGGTCAGAACGATGCCGAGCGCGCTGCCTTCCCGATCGACCAAGCCCTTCATCGAGACCCACTGCCCGTAGACGTCGGCGCACACCCAGCGCGTCTGCAGGAGGCTCGCCTGAGCGCCGAGACCGACGAAGTACTGTTCCCGCGCGCCGTCGTACAGGCCGGATACATCCAGCCGCGGACCGATGAAGGGCAGGAACTTTCCCTCGAGCTCCGCCCGGTAGCCCATGCGCGAGTCCGCGGTCAGGTAGGCGTCGGCGCCGACCGACATCCGGTAGAATTTCCAGCGCGCCTCATCGCCGTCGCGGAATCGGATATAGGGTCTGTCCCCGTAGGGGTAATCGCCGTAATCGACGGCGAAATTGAGGTAGAACCAGATTTTGAGGATAGCGAAAACAAATTCCGACTCGGCCTGCTTCTGCTCTTCCGTACGGGTGTCCGGTTTCGGCTCCGCCTCTTCCTCGTCCGGCTTCGCGGCGGCTTCCGCTTCCTCGATCCGCTTCTCGAAGTCGCTCAAGTCGGCGAAAACCGGCGATGATCCGAGGACTATAAGCGCGAGTGCGGCCGCGGCGCATTTCAAGATCATCGCCGCGTGCCCAGGCAGCGTTCGTCGATCCGGTGCAGGTAGAGCGCCGGCTCCTCGTAGGGGTGGGCCTCCCGCAGCGCGGCCAGCACCGCATCGACCCCGTCGTCGGGAACGACGCATTCGATGCGGTCCTCGGTGACCCGCTCGTCCCTTCCCGCGGCCCCGATGAAGGGATCGGCGCCCGAGAGGGGGCGGAAACGGCCTTCCCCGCGGACGACGAAGGCGCAGCGCTCGTAGTCGCCGAGGCGGCCCGCTCCTGCAGCGAAGACGGCGTCGAGGACCCTCTCGGTATGCTCGGCCGGCACGAAGGACACCAGATCATACATGCGCTTCTCCTTTCAGGCCCTGCCGCCCGCTGCGTGAGCGCGGCAGAAGGTCAGGAATTCGAGATACCGTTCGCCGTAGATACCCCCTTTGAGGAAGGCGAACGAATAATCGTGCGTGACGGAAAAATCGTTGAGCGGGATTTCGGCGAGCGTCCCGTCCGCGATCTCCTTGGCTACGGAAGCTTCGTAGAGGAAGGCGATGCCGATGCCCCGCGCGACCAGCCGCTTCATCGCTTCGATATTTCCGAGCTCGAGCATTCCCGAGAAGTTGTCGATGCGGCGGTTGCGGCCCTGCAGCTCCCGCTCGAGAATCAGGCGCGAACCGCTTCCTTCCTCCCGGACGATCAAGCGGCGGACGAGCAGCTCTTCGGCCGCGCGGGGGCGTTCGGCCAGCGGATCGTCCGGGGCGCAGACCGGTATGAAGCGGTCCGCGAAGAAAAGGCGCGTCTCGTACGAGGCGCGGTCGAAAATCCCCTCGATGAACGCGAAGTCGATCGCTCCGTCCCGGAGGGAGGCGAGCAGCGCTTCGGTGTTCTCCACCCGCATCGACAATTCCGCGTCCGGCCGGTCTTCCAGGTACGCTCCGACCAGCTCGGGCAGAACGTATTCGCCGATGGTTCTGGTGGCGCCGAAGCGGAGCGGAAGCCGCGTCCTCCGTTCCCGGATGAGCGCCTCGGTCCGCTCACCGTCGGCTTCTGCGACCGTCGCGAAACGATGGAGCAGGGCGCCCGCTTCGCTCAGCTTCAGGCTCCTGCCGCGCCGCTCGAATAGGGGGACCCCGAACCGTTCCTCGAGCTCCTTGATGTGCCGGCTCACCGCCGGCTGCGTCAGATGGAGGCGTTCGGCCGCTCGGCTGAATCCCTTTTCCGCGTATACGGCGAGAAACGACTTGATCCTGAAGTCGAGCATTTCGTTTCCTATAACAAATAGTAATATAGATATAATAAACTATAATTTGAAATTATACAAAATAGTCTATACACTCCGCGTATGAAAACTTCGGCTTCGTCCTCCATCGTTCCGGGCCTTCTTTTCTGCTTGGCCATCGCGACCGCTGCGTATTTCGCGGGCACCGCCGTTCCGCTCGTCGGAGGCGCCGTGTTCGGCATCGTGTTCGGCATCGCCGCCGGCTTCTTCAAGCGGCCCGCCTCGTTCGCGCCGGGGGTCAAGTACTCGGGGAAGAAGATCCTCCAGTACGCGATCATCCTGCTCGGCTTCGAGATGCAGATTTCGGTCGTCCTCCGCGTCGGCGCCCAATCCCTGTGGGTGATGCTCTTCACGCTCTCCGCGTCCTTCCTGACGGCGGCGCTCGTTTCCCGCTTGTTCAAGATGCCTGCGAACGAGTCGATCCTCATCGGCGTGGGGACCTCGATCTGCGGAGGATCGGCCATAGCGGCCACGGCGCCGGTCATCAAGGCGAGCGACGAGGAGACGGCGCAGTCGATATCCACGATCTTCCTTTTCAACATCGTCGCCGTCTTCCTTTTTCCGGCGCTCGGCCGGCTGCTCGGGCTGGGAGACGTCGGTTTCGGCATCTGGGCCGGCACCGCGGTGAACGATACCTCCTCGGTCGTCGCGACGGCTTCCTCCTGGAGCCAGGCCGCCGGGAACAACGTTGCGCTCTCCACGGCGACCGTTGTCAAGCTGACCCGTACGCTCATGATCGTCCCGATCACGGTCGTCCTGGCGCTTTATACCGCGCGCAAGGAAAAGCGTTCCGGCGCGCTCTCCTCCTATTCGTTCGCCAAGACCTTCCCCTGGTTCGTGCTCGGTTTCGTCGCGACGGCTCTGGCGGCTTCCTTCCTGCCTATTCCCGCCGAGACCTGCCGGACGCTCGCCAAGGCGGGAAAGTTCCTCATCGTCGTGGCGATGAGCGCCATAGGCCTTTCGGCGAACATCCGGAAACTGCTCACCAACGGACG
Organism: Treponema sp.; assembly: GCA_003245635.1. Classification (GTDB taxonomy): domain Bacteria; phylum Spirochaetota; class Spirochaetia; order Treponematales; family Breznakiellaceae; genus SZUA-426. The sequence continues at coordinate 13,668 of QKCO01000058.1, read as the reverse complement.
TTCGTCGCTCCTGCTCGGACTCTGCTGCTGGGCCGCTGTCGCGGTCGTATCCCTGGTCGTACAGCATTTCAGTTCCTTGATCTGACGGGAAGGGAGCTTCTCCGGGGGCGCGGATTTGTATTCGCGCCCCAAGTCTCCTACAATTGCTTGCATGGATATGGGGACCCTCGCTTTCGCGGTCGCCATCAACGGGGCGGCCGTAGCCTTGATCACGATCTCCATGGCCGCGTTCCGGAGAAAACGCGGCACGACTATATTCGCGGGATCGTTCGTTTCTTCCAGCCTCGCGTTCCTCTTATTCCTGCGCCAAGCTTCCCTTGGCCCCTTTCTCGGCGTGCTCGCTCCGAATATTCTGATGACTCTCTCCTATTTCGGGCTGGCCTGGGGGCTCCGTTCGATATTGGGCTTCGCCCGGGGATGGTCCCGGCGCTTCACGGCGTATTTCATCGTCTTCATCGCGCTGCTCTGCGCGGCGACCTTCCTTTCGCCGTCCCTCTTGATCCGCACCGCGATCGGCTCGTCATTCATCGTCCTTGTTTCGGCGGAATTCCTTTACGCGCTGCATCGCGGTCCCCGTTCCGTGCCGTTCGTGGTCAGGGGCGCCGTGACTTCCTTCGTCGCCGGATTCATCTGCCTGCACGCCGCGCGGCTTATCCTGCTTTTTCTCGAGGACGATTTCGGCTTTTCCCTCCTCGACGATTCGTTCATCAACGCGTACACCTACCTGTTCACCATCGTGTCGTCGGTTCTCTGGGCGGGCAGCATCCTGGGCATCGACGCGGCGGACCTGGTCACCGAGCTCGAGCGGAAGAACGAGATGCTCAGGAATCTGGCCGTCGTCGACGAGCTGACCGGCCTGTCGAACCGCCGCCTGCTGGATTCCATGCTCGCCGCCGAGATCGAGCGGTCGGAGCGCTACGGCGATCCGCTTTCCTTCATCCTGTTCGACATCGATTACTTCAAGAACATCAACGACAACTGGGGACACAGCGTCGGCGACGACGTTTTGAAGGAGATCGCGCGTACGGCCGAGGCGCGGATACGCGAACCCGATTGCCTGTTCCGCTGGGGCGGCGACGAATTCGTCGTGCTCGCTCCGCATACCGGCCTCGAGGGGGCCGCCGCGCTCGCCGAGCATCTGAGAACTGAGGTCAACGCGCGCGATTTCCCGGTCGTCGGTCCGATAGCGCTGAGCTGCGGCGTCGCCGAGTGGCGGAGCCGGATGTCGGCGGATCGGCTGTTTTCGCTCGCCGACCAGGCGCTCTACCGCGCGAAGCTGGCCGGCCGCAACCGGGTCGCGGCGATGCGCGACGAGGAAGGCTGAAGCCGAGCGGAACCGAGCCCGGCCTATTTACGATTCCGCGCCGATCGATCATAGTGGCTGAAGCCGCGCTGCGTCCGCAGGAAGCGCTTAAGGAGTCGGTCCCTATGCTTATCATGGATATCGTATTTCCGCCGAAGAATCGGACCGCGCTGCCGCCGGCGGTGGAGAAGCGCATTCCCATCCTAGTCGGCATGGATGTGATGCTGATCCTATACTTCGTTTTCGCCGGGTATTCCCGCTACGCCGGCTCCCCTTCCCAGGCGGGGACCTTTTTCCGCGCGGTGCTGGCGACCACGCCGCTCTTCGTCCTCTCCCTCTGCCTCGTCCGCTTCAGGCGATACTTCGCGGCATCCCTGGTCGGCACTTTGACGACGCTGCTCCAGCTTTCCTGGCTCACCTTCCTGCTTCCCGCCGAGGGCGTCTCCGACGTCTATAGATTCATGGTGTACCTGATCGCGGCCTCGGTCGCGAACAATTTGGTTTCCCTGGACCGCCGGCAGCATCTGACCTTCTTCATCGCCGGACTCGCGGTATTCGCCGCCGCCACGTTCCTCATCTTCATCCCGACCGCCGGAGGCTTCACGACCGAGCTGCGGACCTCCTTCGTCACGCTGCTGATGCTTGACGTCGCCGTGAACATCGCGCTTTTTTTCACCGAGCGGCTCGGTTCGCAGCTGACGGCGCTGGCCGAGCGGGAATCGGAGGCGAACCGGCAGAAGGCCTCATCGCTCGCCGCGCTGGTGGACGACGCCAAGGGGAGCATGCAGGTGGGCCGCAGCCTGCTCGACGCATCCGAGGACGCGATCGTCCGCGGCGGAGAGATCAAGGCAGCACTGGAGAGCATGAAGGAGTCCGCCTCCGGCTTGTCTTCCGACGCCGCGGTCGCAGAGGGAAGCAACCACGGTATCCTCGAGCACGCGAAACGGACGCGGGAAACCGCCGCGGACCAAAAGCGGGCGATCGAGAACGCGTCTAGCGCCATCACGGAGATCTCGGCGACGATCCGGAACATCGCCTCCCTCGCGCGCGAGCGCAAGCAGTCCATGGACCGCGTGCTCGGCGACGTCGAGCGGCAAGGGAGGGAGATCGCGAAGGTCGTCGAGGGCTTCGCCCATATACGGGAAACGTCCGCCCTCGTGCTTTCTGCAGCCAAGGGGATCCTGGACGTGTCGGAAAAGACCGACATGCTCGCCATGAACGCGTCGATCGAAGCCGCCCACGCGGGATCCGCCGGAAAGGGTTTTTCGGTCATTTCGGGCGAAATCCGCAAGCTTTCCGAGGAGACCAGGCAGCAGACGACGCAGATATCCGGGGCGCTCGGCAAGAACGAGGAAGCCGTCGTTTCCGCTTCGAAGATCGCCGAAGGATTCGCGTCGGAGATTTCCGCGGTCATTTCCGCGGTCAAAGCCACCTTCGACGCGATCGACGAAATCATCAGGGGCCTCGGCGAGATTTCGGTCGGCACGGGCGAACTCGCTTCCTCCTCGGAAGGCATGGTGGCCGCGGCGGCGAAAGCCGACGAGAGCGCCGCGGGCATTTCCGATCGGCTGCGGGAGAGTTCCTCGTCGGTCTCGCACATCTCCGATTTCGCGGCCGAACTGAAGGCCGAAGCCGAACGCATCCTCTCCGACTTCGCCGTTATCGAGGAGGCGCTCGGAAAAGTGAAGGCCGTCGGCGAGCGGAATATCAGGGAGATCGAAGCCTTCGGCGGGAGGCTCGGCGCTATTTCGAGCGGAAAAGGCGATTAGCGGGCGGCCTCCCGCGCGAGGCGGACGAGCGCTTCCGCCCGGCGGGGCGTCAGCTCCATGCCCGCGTTCAGGCGCAAGCAGTTCCTGAAGAACGGGTTCGCAGAGAACAATTCTCCCGGAGCCGCGACCAAGCCCTTGCCCGCCGCCCGCTCGAAGACCACGGTCGCGTCCGTTCCCTCGGGCAGGGCGATCCACAAAAGGCAGCCCCCCGAAGGGCGCGGGACCGAGCTTCCCGGCGGCAGCGTGTCCGCCAGGACCGTCAGGTGATCCTCTACGCGGCCGGCCAGGGCGGTCCGCATCGCCGCCAGATGCCTCCGGTGCGCGGCCGTTCCCACGAAGGCCGCGAGCGCCGCCTGAGAGGCTCGCGAAGATTCCATCGACAGGCGTATCTTCTCCTCGGTGAGGCGGCCCGCAAGAAGGGGCGACCGTATCCATCCGATCCTCAGTCCGGGAGCCACCGACTTCGAGTAGGACGAAACGAGCACGTTTTTTCCGTAGGTTCCGATCGCGCTGAGATTCAGCGGACGCCTCGCCGCGAAGGACAGGTCTCCGTACACGTCGTCCTGCACGAGGTAGATGTCCCGCTCGGCGGCGATGGAGAGGAGCCGCCGCTTCGCCTCATCGCCCATGCTGACTCCCGTGGGGTTCTGCACGTTCGGCTGGACGAGGATCGCCTTCACGGGAGCGGCGCCCGCCGCCTTCCTTCCGTCGACGGCACGCTCGAGCGCGTCCAGGTCCATGCCGCCGCTTCCGACGGGGATTTCCACGATTTCGGCTCCGGTCGGTGCGAGCTGCCTGAAGTAGTTGAAATAGGTCGGCGCTTCGACGGCGATCGCCCGGCCGGGGCCTACGACGACCGAAAGGACGAGCGCGAGCGCTTCGGTCGCGCCGTTGGCCACGACGATATCCTCGGGGCGGGTGGGACCGTCGGCAGATTCGGAGGCGAGCGCGATGCGCCTGCGCAGGCCGAGGTCTCCGGCCGGATCGGCGTATTCGATCCAGGAGCGGTCGAGCTCCGCGAAGGCGCGCTCGAGCTGCGCCCGCGGAAACAGCTCCGGGCCCGGCGAGGCAATCGCGAAGCTCGAATCCGTTCTGACCAGCCGTTCGAAAGCCTGGTCGAGCCGCTCGCCGGCAAGACGCGCGGAGACGGCGAACCGTTCCGGCGCAGCGGCCAAGCCTTTGCCGATCGATGTCCTCGATCGCGCGAAGAAGCCTCCCCTCGGCCTCGCCCTGATCCATCCGTCGTCCGCGAGCCGCTCGTAGGCGCGCACCACCGTATTGATCGAGGCGCCGCTCGCGTCCGCCTCCTCGCGGATGGAGGGCAGTCGTTCTCCGGCTGAAACGGTTCCGGCTTCGATGCGTCGCCTGACGCGTTCGTACACGGCTTCGTGCTTCTTCATCATTTTATTTAACTGTACCCATAAAAAATACGCAAGCTGTTTCTGTACCCTTTTAAGGACGTGGGGTAGCCTAATAGCGGAGGAATCATGAAAACACGCAGGATCTGGATTCTGTTCTCGCTCGTCTGCGCCGTCTTCGGCACGACCTTCTTGGCCATCCGAATGGGACTCGACGCCGGCGCATCGCCTCTCCTGTTCGCGGGGTTGCGCTTCGTCGCGGCCGGCATCATCCTGTCGGGCTTCCTGGCGGCGTCGGGCCGCCTGACGCCGGCCAGGGCGATCGCGTACCTGCCCCGCGCGGCGTTCTTGTCCCTTTTTCTGACGGTGGGCACGTTCGGCTTCATGTTCGTCGCGGAAACGCGCATCTCGTCGGGCTTGATGGCCCGCCTCGATGCGACGGGACCGCTGTTCACGGCCCTGTTCGCCGCGATCTTCCTGGGCAGGAAGTTCGCGCCGCTGCACGCCGCCGCCTTCGCGCTCGGCACGGCGGGAGCCGTCCTCATCGCCGATCCGTCAGCCACGGGCGATCCTGTCTTCCTGGCTGCGGCGATGGCCAGCGTGCTGTTCTACGCCGCGGGCAACGCGCTGTATCCGCGCATTTTTCCGGGGGACGCGGATCCCCTTTCGGCCAGCGCCCTGCAGACGCTGGTCGGGGGCGCTCTCCTGCTTGCGCTGGCGTTCGTGTTCGAGAAGCCCGTCTTCCCGCGAGCTGCGGTCGGCCCGCTGCTCTACCTCACGCTGGCCGGTTCGGTGTTCGCCCATACGGCGACGCTCGTGCTGGTGCGCGACGCGGGGCCGGTGTTCGCATCCAGCTGGCTGTACGCGGCGCCTGCCGCCGCGACGATAGCCGGCATCCTCGTTCTCGGAGAGGCGGTGAGCGCCGCGGGATCCGCGGGCACCGTCCTCGCCCTCGGCGGCGTGTTCCTGCTCGGCCGCGCGGAAAGCTCGCTTCGGCGAAGCGCGCTTCGCCGAAGCGGCTCGGCCGCGCAAGCCCCGTCGGAGGGCGTTTCGGCGGAAGGCGGCGCTTAGCGGCGCGGCGCTATTTCGCGAAGTCGCCCATCGGCCGCGGCTTGACGCCCGAGGGTATGGGCGCGTAGGTCTGGCCCGCGAACTTCGCCTCGAATTCGGTTCGGGCCGCCGCGAGCGTCTCGGGCTGCTCGATGAGGGAAACGGCCGTCGCGCCCAGGAGCTTTCCCGCGTAGAGGAGGCCCTCGTGCGCGATCGGTCCGGTTCCCTGGGAGACGATCTGCCAGGAATGGCCCGGCGTGTTCGGCGCCCAGCAGGCGGCCCAGAACTGGGCCGTCGGGCACTGCCAGCTGACGTCGCCGACGTCCGTCGACCCGCCGCCGGCCTTCACCGGATGCCGTTCCTCGTAGGGGACGACGAAGTCGTAGATCGCGCTCTTCTTGCGCTCCTCCAGGAACGCCGCGTTCTCGCTTTCGATGAACGTCTCCTTGATCTTGTCGAGGGTTTTTCCCGGTTCGGCGGCCACCGTCTTGGTGTAGCTTTCCGCGTACGCGTATTCCGCTTTTTCGTAGGCGGGAAGGGGAAGCCCTTGCATCGCCCGGTAGATCTCCTTCTCGAGGACGCGGTTGGAGACGAAGTTCGAGCAGGACTTGATGAACTCGCGCTCGGTCGACGTCTCGGTCATCATGGCCGCGCCTTCGGCGATCTTGTTCACCCGCGCGAAGAGCTCCTGGGTCTGGCCGACCTTCGGCGCGCGGATGAGGTAGATGGCCTCGGCGTAGTTCTGGACGACGTTCGGCGATACGCCGCCGGTGTCGGTGATCGCGTAGTGGACGCGCGCTTCCTGGATCATGTGCTCGCGCAGGAAGTTGGTCCCGATGTTCATGAGCTCGAGCGCGTCCAGGGCGCTGCGCCCCATCTCGGGCGCGCCGGCCGCGTGGGAGCTGATGCCCCGGAAACGGTAGAGGACCTGGATGTTCGCCAGGGAGGCGTCGGTGTAGACGGCGTTCACCTCGCCCGGATGCCAGGTGAGCGCGCAGTCGAGGTCCTTGAAGGCGCCCTCGCGCGCCATGAACGCCTTGCCCGAGCCGCCTTCCTCGCCGGGGCAGCCGTAGTAGACGACCGTGCCGCTCGCGCCGGTCTGCTGGAGGTATTCCTTTACCGCGATCGCGCCCGCCAGCGCGCCGACGCCGAGCATGTTGTGCCCGCAACCGTGGCCGCTTTTCATGCCTTCCTTCGCGCGCTTTTCGACGACGCCGGCTTCCTGGCTGAGGCCCGCCAGCGCGTCGAATTCGCCCAGGATGCCGATGAAGGGCCTTCCAGAACCGAATTTCGCGGTGAACGCGGTCTCGACGCCGTACGCGGGAGAAGTCACCTCGAAGCCTTCTTCGGCGAGCGCCTCGGTCAGGAGCTCGGCCGATTTCCGTTCGGAGAAGGCGAGTTCGGCCGCCTCCCAGATCGCGTCGCTCAAGCCGAAAAGCTTTTCCCTTTTTTGGTCCAGTATCGAAAGATATGCTTCATTCGCCATAGATGTATCCTCAAAAATAGCTCAGAACGAGATCGAAGCCGATTTTCCGACCCGTCTCCAGGCTGTCGGCCGCGACCCATTCTTCGTAGGTGTGGGCGCCGCCGCCGAGCACGGTCCCCAGGCACACGCTCGGAATGCCGAGCGAGAGGGGGATGTTGCAGTCCGTGGAGCCGGGACCCGCTTCGGGGTCCTTTCCGGCGTACGCGGCGACCGCGGCCTTCGCCTTGGCGACGAGGGCCGCCTGCGCTTTTTCGTCCAGGTCCCCGCTGCAGGGCCGCTCTCCGAGGAGGACGGTCTCCACGACGATGCCCTTGGCCCGGTAGGCCTCGACGACCGCGCGGAAATGCTTCTCCATGAACTCGAGGTCTTCCCGGCTGTCGGAGCGGTATTCGTAGAACATGCGCGCTTCCTGCGCGATGGTGTTCACCGAAGTGCCGCCCGAGACCACTCCGACGTTGTAGGTGGTCTTCCCGGTCGCGGGGACCTTGAGGGCGTAGAGCGTATCGATCATCGAGGCGAGGTAAGCGATGGCGTTCCGGTTGCCGAAGGCCATGTAGGAATGGCCGCCCTCGGTCTTCACGGTCACTTCGTAGCGGCGCGAGCCTACGGCGCGGACGGTCATGCCCGCGTAGTAGCCGTCGAAGGAATAGAACTCGGCGATGCGCTTTCCGTAGGCCGCGCAGATCGCGCGGGAACCCTTGAGGTTGCCGAGCCCTTCCTCCCCCGAATTGGCCACGAATAGGACGCCCTTGCCGCCGGAGGGAGACAGGCCCTTCTCGGTCGCGTACTTGGCCGCCATGAGGAGGACGACCAGATTGGCGGTGTCGTCGCCGATGCCGGGCGCCTTGATCTTTCCGTCTTCGACGACTACCGGCAGCGCGTCGGTATCGCCGAAGACGACGTCCGTGTGCGCCATGAAGACGGTGATGGGTTTCTCTCCGTCGCATCCGACGGGGTAGATCACGTTGAGGGCTTCGTCGATGAAGGCGCCCTTCGCGCCCTGCTTCTCGAGCCACGCCTTGCAGAATTCGGCGCGCTTCTCCTCGTGGTTGGAAGGAGCCGGAATGGCTGCCAGCTCGAGCAGAAGCTCGTAGGCTTCATCCGAATGGGAATCAAGGTAGTCGAGGGCGTCTTGAGTCAATGCCATAGTAGTTGTCTTCCTTTAGGTGTAGAGCCTACATGAATTGCGAGTGCTTGTAGTGGAGGAGGCACGCCACTTTGTGGCCGGGTCTCACTTCCTTGAGGTCGGGAACGATCTGCGCGCACTGGGGCATCGCCTTGGGGCAGCGCGTGTGGAACACGCAGCCGGAGGGCGGGTTCAGCGGCGAGGGAAGATCCCCTTCGAGTATGATGCGTTCCTTCTTTGTTCCCGCCGCGGTCGTCGGCACCGCGGACAGGAGCGCCTGCGAGTAGGGGTGCAGCGGCTCCTCGAACAGCGAGTCGGTTTCCGCCTCCTCGACGATATGCCCCAGGTACATGACTCCGATCCGGTCGGAGACGTACTTCACGACGCTGATGTCGTGCGCGATGAACAGGAAGGTGAGCTGCTCGTTCTCCTGCAGGTCCTTGAGCAGATTGATGATCTGGGACTGTATCGAGACGTCGAGCGCGGAAACCGGCTCGTCGCAGACGATGAGCTTGGGACTCAGTATGAGCGCCCGCGCCAGTCCGATGCGCTGCCGCTGGCCGCCCGAAAACTCGTGCGGGAAACGGTAGAAATGCTCCGGCCTGAGGCCCACCTTCGCGAGGATGCGCATCGCCGTCTGCATGCGGTCCTCCTTCGCGCCGATGTTGTGGATCTCGAGCACCTCCATCAGGATGTCCCCGACGCGCTTGCGCGGGTTGAGCGAGGTGTAGGGATCCTGGAACACCATCTGGATGGTCCGCCGGTATTCGCGCATGGCCGCGTCGCCGAGCCTGGTGACGTCCTTGCCGTCGATGAACACTTTGCCGTCGGTCGGTTCTAGCAGACGCATGACCGTCCTTCCGAGCGTGCTTTTCCCGCAGCCGGTCTCTCCGACCAGACCGTAGGTTTCCTGCCTGCGCAGCTCGAGGGACACGTTGTCGACCGCCTTCACCTGGCTCTTCGCCTTTCCGAACGCATTGGTGATGGGGAAGTATTTGCAGAGGTTCTCGGCCTTCAGCACGACGGCTCCTCTTTCTTTCGTCTCGCTCACGACTCCTCCTTCACGTCTTCCGCGTACCAGCAGCGCACTTTCCGTCCGTCGCCCGTCTCACGGAGCGAGGGCATCTCGGCGCGGCACTTGTCCGTCGCCATCGAGCATCGCGGAGCGAAGCGGCAGCCGGAGGGGATCTGGCTGAGGAGCGGCACCATGCCTTTGATCATGTAGAGCCGCTGGTTCCGGTCCCCGTCGATCTGCGGGATCGACCTCATGAGCCCCTGCGTATAGGGGTGCAGCGGCTTCGCGAAGAGCGCTGCCGCCGGGGCTTCCTCCACGATCTGGCCGAGGTACATGACCACGACGCGGGAGCAGGTCTCCGCGACGACGGCCAGGTCGTGGGTGATCAGGATCACGCCCATCGACAGCTGCTGGTTGAGCTTGACGATCAGATCCATGATCTGCGCCTGGATCGTCACGTCGAGAGCCGTCGTCGGCTCGTCGGCGATGAGCAGCTTCGGCTTGCACGCCAGGGCGATGGCTATCATCACGCGCTGGCGCATGCCGCCTGAAAGCTCGTGCGGGTACTGGTCGATGCGCTTGTCCGGCGCGGGGATGCCCACCAGCTTGAGCATCTGCAGCGCTTCCTCGCGGGCCTTCGCCTTGGAAAGCTTGTGATGGATGCGCAGCGGCTCGGTGATCTGGTCGCCGACGGTGAGCACGGGATTCAGCGAGCTGAGCGCGTCCTGGAACACCATGGAGATCGACTGTCCCCGCACGCTCTGCATCTGCTGCTCGGTCAGGGACAGAAGGTCCGTCCCCGCGAACTCGATATCGCCCGAATAGCGCACCAGGCGCTTCTCGTCGTAAAGCCGGAGGATCGACTGGGAGGTGACGCTCTTGCCGCAGCCGGATTCGCCGACCATGCCGAGGATCTCCCCCTTGCGCAGGGAGAAGGACACGCCGTCGATGGCCTTGAGCGTGCCGCGCTCGGTGTTGAACGCTGTGGTGAGGTCTCGGACCTCGAGGATGGTTTCTTCGTTCATCGCTGTCCTCGCTTCAGTTGGTCAGGGGATCCAGCAGATCCCGCAGGCCGTCTCCGAACAGGTTGAGCCCGAGCACCGACAGCGCCGTGAATACGCCGGGGAAGGCGATCATCCACCACGCGGTGTAGATGACGCTCCGGCCCTCGCTCAGGATGCTGCCCCAGCTCGGCGCGGGCGGCGGAACGCCGGCGCCGAGGAAGCTCAGCGCCGCTTCGGTGATGATCGAGGAGGCGAAGACGAAGGTCATCTGGACGATCACCGGGGAAAGGATGTTCGGGGCGATGTGGCCCCACAGGATGCGGCCGCTTTTCGCGCCGAGGGCGCGCATCGCCTCGACGTAGGTCTGCTCGCGGGTCACGAGGGCCGCCGAGCGCGCGAGGCGCGCCATGTTCGGCGTGTTGACGACCGCCAGGCTTATGATGACGTTCTTGATGTCCGCGCCGAGCACGGTCATCAGGAAGATGGCCAGGAGGATCGAGGGGATGGCCTTGAGTCCGTCGCAGATGCGCATCAGGACGTTGTCCAGGACCGCGTTGGTGCTTGCATAGAGGCCTATGATCATGCCCAGTATGCCGGAGATGAGGCCGACCGAGATGCCGACGATCATCGATATGCGCGTGCCGTAGATGACGCGGCTGTACACGTCCCGGCCGAGCGCGTCGGTGCCGAACCAGTGCGTTGCCGAAGGTGCCTCGAGCCGGTGGGCGACATCGGCGGTCGTCGGCGAAGTCCTGCCGATCAGCGGCGCGAAGACGGCGATGAACAGCACGACGGCGACGATCGCGAGGCCGACGACCGACTGCTTGTTCCGCATGAATTTCCGATAGGCGATTTCCCGCTGCTCCTTCACCAGGCGCTTGCGGATGGAATCGAGCTCCTCCTTGCTGCTGAAGGGGAGGGTGGCGTCCGTTGCCGTATCCATTGCGATGCTCTCCTTCCGCTACCGCGCGATGCGGACGCGCGGATCGACGACGCCGTAGAGCAGGTCCACGACGAGGCTGATGACTACGTTCACCAGGGCGATGAACAGGACGATGGCGACGATGACCTGGTAGTCGCGTCTGCCGATCGAATTGACGATGAGCTGGCCCAGGCCCGGGATGCCGAACAGCGACTCCACGACCGTCGCTCCCGAGAGCGCGCCGATGAAGCTCTGTCCGATGACCGTGATGATCGCGACCAGGGCGTTCCTGAGCGCGTGTTTTCCGATGATGAAGAGTTCCCTGACGCCCTTGGCCTTGGCCATTTTGATGTAGTCGCTGCCGAGCACCTCGAGCATCGAGGCGCGGGTCATGCGCATCATGAGCGCCGAGTAGATGAAGCCGAGCGCGAAAGCCGGCATGGTGAGGAAGCGGATGTGCTGGCCGAGTCCCGCGCTCAGGGGCTTGTAGCCGGAAACGGGGAACCAGCGGAGCTTGACCGCGAACAGGAGCATGAGGAAAAGGCCGAGCAGGAAGCTCGGAAGGGAAATGCCGAACAGGGCGACGGTGGAGACCGTCTGATCGGCAGCCGTACCCCGTTTGCGCGCGGCGAGCATGCCGAGCGGCAGGGCGAGGGCGACGCTGATGAGCATCGCGTAGATGGAAAGGGAGATGGTGGGCCCGATATGGCTGCCTACCATTTCGGCGACCGGCCGGCTGTTGACCACGGAGGTCCCCAGATTGCCTTTGGCGATATTGCCGAGCCAGGCCAAGTACTGCACGACGATGGGCTTGTTCAGACCCATCCGTTCGCGGAGGGCCGCGATGTCCTCCGTCGTTGCGTTCTCGCCGAGTATCGCCGCGGCCGGATCGCCCGGCGTCAGGTTGATGACGCCGAAGATGACTACCGAAACCACGAACAGGACCGGGAGAATCGAGAGAATCCTGTTTACAAGGTATTTCCGCATTCGATGTATCCTCGTTGCAGATGGTAAAAGAAAGAGCGGGACGGGCCGAGGCCCGCCCCGCTCGATCATCCTAATAGCGGTGCGGGGCTATTCCTTGACGGCCGTGTTCCAGAAGTACAGGCCGTTGAACTTCGTTATTCCTTCGACCTTCTTGTTCCAAGCGTAGGCGGAGATGTAGTGGCCCGAGTTGATCAGGGGCAGGTATTCCCACGAATAGCCTTGGAGCGTGTCCCAAGCCTTCTTCGCCTCTTCCTTGGTGACGGCCGCGTTGAAGTTGCCCAGGAGCTTCTGGAGCTTTTCGTCGGCGGACCAGCCGGGGTAGGTGGGCCCGAAGTAGAGCTTGAGCGAGGGGACCGGGACCGACGCGAAGGAGGTGAAGTACATATCGTACTTGGTCGGATCCTGGCGGTATTGGGTGAGCGTCGCCCAGTCGACCAGGATGATCTCGGTCTTGATGCCGATGGCCTCGAGCTCCTGCTGCATCACGAGCGCGAGCTTGTCCATGTTGGAAAGCGGGGAAACAAGCATGCGGAATTTTTCGCCGTTGTAGCCGGCCTTCTTCAGCAGTTCCTTGGCTTTCTCCGCGTCCTTGAGGTTGTAGTTCTCCTTGCCGGCTTCCGAGTACCAGAAGGGCTGGCCGTCGTCCATGTAGCAGGAGCCCAGGTCGTAGAGCTGGCCGTAGGCGGCCTTCAGAAGGTCGTCGCAGTTGACGGCGGTATTGACCGCCTGGCGGAAGTAGATGTTGCTCGAGACTCCCTGCTTCTTGTTGAAGACGTGGGCCACGGTGCCGCCCTGGGTCTTGAGGGTGTCCATGTCCTTGTTGCCGACCAGACGGCTGAAGTAGTCGTCGGCGACGTTGAACAGCACGTCGTACTGCCCGGTCTCGAGACCCGCGACGCCGGTCATCATCTCGGGGACGATATAGTAGTAGAGATTCTTGACCTTGGGCGCCTTGTAGCCGGCCCATCCGTCCATCGGCTTGGTCTTGTCGCCGTAGGGCACGTAGTCGTCGAATTTCTCGAAGAGGACGTACTGGTCCTGCTCCCACTTCACGAACTTGTAGGGGCCGGTTCCGATGTAGTCCTTGATGAAGCCCTTCTCGTCTTCGTTGGCGCAGGCTTCGACGGTCGTGATGGACGCGGGCTGGGCAGCGCCGGCGATGACGTCGGGGAGAGTCAGGCCGGGCTTCTCCATGGAGATTTTGACCGTGTAGTCGTCTACCTTCTCGAAGAGCGACTTGCCGACGATCGTGCGGGCGACGGAGAAGCCCTTGGTCCAGCGATTCATGGAGGCGACGACGTCGTCGGCCTTCATTTCCTTGCCGTTGTGGAATTTGACGCCCTTGCGCAGGTGGAACACGAATTCCTTGGCGTCGGGGGTCATGTCGAAGCTTTCGCAGAGCTCGGGCACGGGCTCGGAGTTCGCGTTGAGCGTCACCAGGCGCTCCCACACGGTGCCGGCGCCCATCTGCCTAGCGATGAGCGAGCTGTTCTTATGCAGGTCGAGGGACGGAGCCTGCTGCTGTACGGCGACGTTCAGGGTGTCCCGATACTTCGCCGAGCCGGACGCGGTCGCCTCGGTCTTTCCGCCGCAGCTCGCCAGAACGAATACGGCTCCCACGATGAAGGGAGTTATTTTCAGCAACGCT
>QKCO01000054.1 GCA_003245635.1 Treponema sp. | reverse complement strand
GGACGCGTGCTCGGCGTCGCCAACCCGTCGCTCACCGTGCAGTTCGCGCCCGGCCGCTACGAGCTGACCGTGCGCAAGCCCGGCAAGCCCGAATTCAAGCAGACGATCGTGCTCGGGCCGAAGGGCCTCACCGTCCAGGCGCAGATCGGAGCGCCCGCGCGGCCGATGCCGGCGCCCCAGCCGGTCAAGCAGATGTTCAACGTGACGGTCACCTCCAACGTCCACGGCGCCATGGTGAACATCAACGGCACCGACATAGGCGGGGCTCCCGCGCACGCCAGCCTCGAGGCCGGCCGCTACAACGTGACGGTGACCGCCCCCGGCTACGATTCCTATTCGACCACCGTGACGGTCAACGGCAACGAGAACGTGCACGCCAACCTGCGCCAGATCACCAACCGGCTGACGGTGAGCGCGAACGTGGTCGGAGCGGTCATGTTCGTCAACGATACCCATGCGGGCAATCTCCCCTTCGCCGCGGACCTCGCGCCCGGCAGCTATAACCTGCGCGTGACGGCTCCCGGCTACCAGGATTTCAACACGACCATCACCCTGAACGGTCCTCAGGACATTCCGGTCACCCTCCTGCCGCTGTACGCCACCGTAACGGTGTCCGGACGCGGTGCGGATCTTTTCGTCGACGGCAGCAGGATCGGCGGTTCGTCCGCCCAGGTGCAGCCCGGCCAGCGGCGCATCCGCGTCGTCGTCGGCGGCCTGTCCTCCGAAGTCGTGCTCAACATCGAAGGCGGCCGTTCCTACACGATCGAGCCGGCGCTGAGCCTTTCGATCCGCTGATAGCTTCTTTTCGCTGATTTTTAAAGGCGCCCCGGCCGATCCGGCCTTCGGGGCGCCTTTTTTTCATTTATTTCACGCAATAAATATTGACATTTTGTCATTAAGATAATTAAGTATCGATAATAAATATCCCAGGAGTTTCCATGAAACGCATAGCATCTCTTATCGTCGCGGCGGTCGCCGCGATTGCGATCGCCGCCTGCGCGGGCGGCGCTAAGGCTGCCTATTCGGCCGGCACCTACGAAGGCGTCGGCGAGGGCCACGGCGGCAAGATCCGGGTCGAGGTGACCGTCGGCGCCGCCGCCATCGAAAAGATCGTCGTGCTCGAGCAGGACGAGACCGCCATGCTCGGCGACGCCGCGATCGATGAGCTGATCGCGGCCATGATCGAGGCCAACAGCGCCAAGGTCGACGCCGTCTCCGGCGCTTCCGAGTCGAGCGCGGGCTTCATCTCCGCCGTCGAGGACGCGCTGTCCAAGGCCGGCGTCGCGCTGAGCGCCGCCGCCAAGAAGCCGGCCAAGGCCGCCAAGGCTTCCTTCGCCAAGAGCTACGACGTGGTCGTGGTCGGCGCGGGAGGAGCGGGGCTTTCCGCCGCGCTCGCCGCCAAGGAAGCGGGCGCGAACGTCGCCGTCTTCGAGAAGATGGCTATGGTCGGCGGCAACACCATCCGGGCGACCGGCGGACTCAACGCGGCGGGCACCGAATTCCAGGCCAAGGCCGGCATCAAGGATTCCCCCGAGCTCCAGTTCAAGGACACGATGAAGGGCGGCTACGAGAAGAACGATCCCGCGCTGGTGAAGGTCCTCTCCGAAAAGGCCGCGTCCTCCGTCGCGTGGCTGACGGGCCTCGGCGCGGACCTCTCCGACGTCGGCCGGCTCGCCGGAGCCTCGGTCAACCGCGCGCATCGGCCCGCGGGCGGCGGCAAGGTCGGTCCCGAGATCGTCGCGACGCTCAACAACGCGGTCGTGAAGGTCGCCGGCGTGCCCGTGTTCACCAAGACCAAGGTCGTCGCCCTCTCGACCGGCAAGGACGGCGCGGTGGTCGGCATCGAGGTGGTCGGCGCGGACGGCAAGAGCGCGAAGATCGCCGCCAAGGCCGTGGTGCTCGCCGCCGGCGGTTTCGGCGCGAACAACGAGATGGCCGCCTCCTATATTCCTTCGCTCAAGGGCTTCGCGACGACCAACCATCCCGGCGCCACCGGCGACGGCATCGTCATGGCGGAGAAGATCGGCGCTGCCCTCGTGGACATCAAGGAAATCCAGACCCACCCCACCTACGCCCCCGGCAAGGAGATGATCACCGAAGCCGTCCGCGGCAACGGCGCCATCCTGGTCAACAAGAAGGGCGAGCGCTTCATCGACGAGCTCAAGACGCGCGACGTGGTTTCCGCCGCGATCCTGGCCCAGGAGGGCAAGGTCGCCTACCTGGTGTTCGAGGATTCGGTGCGCAAGAGCCTCAAGGCGATCGAAGGGTACGTGAAGCTCGGCGTCGTGCTCGAAGGCGCCACCCCCGCCGATCTGGCCGCGAAGTTCGGCGCCGACGCGGCGACCCTCGGCGCGACGATCGCCGCCTACAACGAGGCGGTCGCGGCCAAGAAAGACGCCGCCTTCGGCCGCTCCGACCTGCCGCGCGAGCTCGGCACGGCTCCCTACTACGCGATCGAGGTCACGCCGGCCATCCACCATACCATGGGCGGCGTGAAGATCGATACGAGCGCCCGGGCGATCTCCGTATCCGGCAGCCCGATCGCGGGGCTCTTCGCCGCGGGCGAGGTGACCGGCGGCGTGCACGGCGGCAACCGGCTCGGGGGCAACGCCCTGGCCGACATCGTGACCTTCGGCCGCATCGCCGGCACGAGCGCCGCCGCATCGATCAAGAAATAGGCTCACCCGAAATCCGCCTCCTCCGCGGCGCTGCGTCGCTTGCGGCGGGGAGCCGCGGCCGGTACAATCGGCGGACGATGAAGTCCGCTCCGTACCGGCCCTTTTTTTTCGCATCCTTCGTTTTCGTTTTGGCCGTAATGTCCTGTTCTCCGCGCGTTGATCCCGCGCTCGCGAAAGCGGCGGCGGCGCGCGCCGCTCGGGCCGCCGCGGAAAGGTCGGCCGTCGAAGCGGCCGAAGCGCGCGCGCGGGAAATCGTCTCCCGCATGGACGATGCCGCGCTCGCCGCGCAGGTTCTCCTGACCGGCATCGACGGTTCGGCCGCGCTGAGCCCTCGGAGCGCCGAACTGCTTGCGCGCGTGAGCGCGGGCGGGGTGATGCTCTTCAAGTACAACCTGGGCCGGGGGAGGGACGCCGCACGGCGCCTTGCCGCCGATATACGCGCCGCAGTTCCCGGAGAAGTGCCGCCCCTCATCGCCGTCGACCACGAAGGCGGCAGCGTGCACCGTTTCGGCGACGACGTTCTGCGCCTTCCCGCCGCGGCCGCCTTCGGCGCCCTCGACGCGAGCCGCTGCGCGCGGGTCGCCGAAGAGGCGGCCTACCTGTCCGGCCGCGAGCTGCGCGCGCTCGGCGTCACGCTGAACCTGGCTCCGGTGGCGGAGACCGCCGACGACCAGTCCTCCGCCTTTCTCGGCGACCGCGCGTACGGCAAGAATCCGGAAACGGTCGCCGCGGCCGCATCGGCATTCGTTGAGGGCATGCGCCGCGCGGGGATCTCCTGCGCGGTCAAGCATTTTCCCGGCAACGCCGCCGCGGATCCGCACGCTTCGCGCGCGGTCGTTTCAGCGCGGGGGGAAGCCCTCGATGAACTTCTGAAAAGCTTTTCCCTGACATTCGGCGCCTCGTACCCCGCGGCGGTGATGGTGTCCCACGCGGTCGTCGAGGCGGTCGATCCCGCGCGGCCGGCCACGCTGTCTTCAAAAGTGATCGAGGGGCTTCTGCGCGGGCAGCTCGGCTTCCGGGGGCTCGCGGTGAGCGACGATCTCAGGATGAAGGCGATAGCCGACGCCGGCTACGGGCCCGAACGCGCCGCCGTCGAGGCGGTCAAGGCCGGTATCGACCTGGTGATGACCTGGCCCGCGGACGCCGAACGGCTGCGGGACGCGCTCGCCGCGGCCGCCGCGAGCGGTGAATTGCCGCGCGAGCGCCTCGAGGAGGCCGCCGTGCGCGTGGTGGCGCTCAAGCTGCGCGGCGGAGTCTTCGACGCGGCTCCCGAACCCGAGGCTGAACCGGGCGCCTTGAAGGCGGAAACCGAACGATTCCTCCGCGCCGAGGGGCTGCGCTGATTCAGCGGAGCGCTTTCTCGAGATCCTTCAGGATGGCGAACTCGCCGTCCGCCGCGATCCGTACCGTCTTGACTGCTCCCGCGATCGCCAGCTTACCTTTCTCCGGCTCGATGGACACCACGCCCTCATCCAAGGCTCCCGCGGAGTAGGGCGCGAAGAGCGTGCCGTAGCGCAATTTCTTCGATCCTTTCGCGGGGATCGCCACGGTCGTCGGCGCGCCGAGGAGCTCTTTCGCTTTTTTCGCGTAGGCCAGCCCGTTCGCGTAGGCTCCGGTCGCGTTCTCGGTACCCAGGCAGAAGGCGCGGTCGGTTCCACCCTCGTACGCCGCCCAGGGCGTGAAGGGGCGGCCGCCGTACTGCATCCACAGGTCGTTGAACGACAGCGCGATGCCGTCTTCTCCGGCCGCGCGCGGACCGGGGAAGAAGCAGGCGTACACGAGGCCGAGCGCGGGATTCGCGACCGCGGTCCAGCCGAGTGCCGCGCCCGAAGGAACGGGGCCGGTCGCGAAATCGGTAAAGCCGATCATGCCGGGAACGGTTCTGAGGTCCGCCGTCTTTCCGGCGCGCAGGGGCGCCTTCGCCAAGCTCTTGAATTCCGCGCCGACCGCAAGCCGGCCGGTATCGTCGAATTCGCCGCCGAGCGGCGGCGTCGCCCAGCGTTCGGCCGACGCCGCAAGCCGGCAGCCCGCCTGCAGGAAGGGAGCGCCGACGGTGTTGTGCCAGCCGACGCAGATTTCCGCGTCCGCCGCGCCGTCGTTCATGATCTCGAGGCTCGAGTAGAGGACGGGACTGCCGGGGACGACCGCATCGATCTTCCGCCAGCGGAGCTTGAGGTTCGCATCGGGGCCTTTCAGGGTGGAAAGGGCCCACGCGGCGCCGCTCAGTTCATCGACGCCCGCTTTCTCGAATTTCCAGAGGCGGTTCGCCGTCCACCCGTGCGGCGGATGCTCGACGCCGCCGTCCGCGTGGCCGGGGCCGAAATTGGGCGAGCAGGGAAAATTGCCGGCGATGTTGTAGAGCAGTTCGACTTTCCAGAAGGAATCGTGGGCAGCCGGGGAAAAGGGCTTTCCGCCGTTCGCGCGGAATTCGGGAATCCAGTGGGCGTTGAGGTACCCGCCGCCGCGGAACGCCGCCAACTCCGGCACCATGCCGCCCTTATCGTCGATCATCGTCCTGATGAGCGCGTTCCCGAGTACGGTCGCGCTCCGCTTTCCCGTTTCCGATACGCGGACGAATGAGGCCTTCTTTTCTTCCATAATAGAGGCTTCCTCCTGCCGCAATTATACGTCCGTTCCGGCGGAAGCGCTGCGGAGTGCATGGGAATAATATTCCCATCCGAGAGGATAGCGGATGCGGTTGCTTTGCGCCTTGAAATCGAAGCGATGTCTATCTTGTTTCTATATAAGGATAAGTTAGCCTATGGCTTTGGTGGCATGATTTTTGCTTTATAGTCTATGGCGATGAAAAGAAGATTTTCATCGCGAAGGAGTGTTGAATGAAAAGCAATCGTTTCGTCCTTATTGTCCGGTCGGCGGCGGCCGCGATCGCGCTGACCGTATCCATTCCCGCTTTCGCGTCTTCAGGTTCCTCGGTCGGTGCGGACTACGGCGCCGCCGGAGCCGCCGCGACAGCCTCCTCCTGGAGCGTCGAGCAGATGCTCCGCTACGCGATCGAGGACGAATACCTCGCCCGCGCCGAATACGTCGCGGTGATGTCCAAGTTCGGAGCTGCCCGTCCCTTCACGAACATCAAGAAAGCCGAAGATCAGCATATCGTCTGGCTGTCTGAAATCTACGATGCTCGGAAGATCGCGCTGCCCGACGACGACGCGGCCTCTCGCGTGCCGGTGCCGGGGACGCTCCTGGAAGCGTACCGGATCGGCGAGAAGGCCGAGATCGACAACATCGCGATGTACGAGGCGTTCCTGCGAAGTCCCTTGCTCGCGAAGCCTGAAAACGCCGATCTGCGCGCCGTGTTCGAGCGGCTCAAGAACGCTTCGGAGAACCATCTGCGGGCATTCCGGAATCAGCTCGCCAAATACTGATCCTACATGCCGAGCGCGCGCACCCGCACGCGCCGGCCTTTGATTTTTCCCTCGTTGAGCCGCCGCTCCGCTTCGGCGGCTATCGACCGATCGACCGCGACGTAGGAAACATCGTCGAGAATCTGGATCTTGCCGACCGCTTCCTTCGGGAAGCTCGCTTCGCCGGTAAGGGCCCCCAGCACATCGGCGGGCCTCAGCTTGTCCCGCTTGCCGCCGTAGATCATGAGTATGCCCATCGGCGGCGGGTCCGGCTGACGGTCCTCATCCCCGTACGATTCGATTTCGTCGATCGAAGCCCGCGGCACCGGCGTTCCCCGCGCCGCTTCGATCCGGTCGATCAGCGCCGCTTCGCCTTCGTCGAAAAGACTCAGCGCGAGTCCCGTTTCCCCGGCCCGCGCGGTGCGGCCGATGCGGTGCGTATAGACCTCGGGGTCGCCCGGAATGTCCGCGTTGAGGACCGCCTCGAGCTTTTCGATGTCCAGGCCCCGGGAGGCGACGTCCGTCGCGACGAGCGCCGTGGCTCCGCGTCCGGCGAAGCGGGCGAGCGTCTGTTCCCGCTCCTTCTGCTCCAGCTCTCCGTGGAGCTCGAGCGCGGCGAAACCCGCGTCGCGGAGGTATGCGGTGAGTTCCCGGCAGCGCTGGCGGGTGTTGCAGAAGACCAGCGCGCGCTCGGGAGAGAACGCCTTGAGCAGCCGCGCCGCCGTCTCGAAACGGTCCTCGTCCCGGATTGGGAACGCGCGCTCATCGATCGCGCTCTGCGCGCGGCGCTTTTCGGCGCAGACTTTCAGCGGGTCGCGCTGGAAGCGGCGGGCCAGCTCGTCGATGCCTTCGGGGTAGGTGGCGGAGAACAAGAGCGTCTGCCGGTCGGCGGGACACGACTCGGCGATGCGGCCGATATCGTCGTAGAATCCCATGTCGAGCATCCGGTCCGCCTCGTCCAGGACCAAGGTGTTGACCGCGTCCAGGCTCAGGGTCCCGCGCTCCAGGTGGTCCATGATCCTGCCCGGCGTGCCTACCGCGACGTGCGCGCCGTGCGCGAGGTTGGCGCTCTGTCCCTTGATGGGTACGCCTCCGCAGAGGACGACCGTCTTGGTGTTCTGTTCCGCCCTCGAAAGCCGCCTGATTTCCGCAGCGACCTGCTCGGCGAGTTCCCGCGTCGGGCAGACGACCAGGGCCTGGACCGCGAAGCGGCGCCGGTTGAGGTTCGCCAGCGAGGCGAGCGCGAAGACGAGCGTCTTTCCGCTGCCCGTCTCGGCTTCCGCGATGAGGTCCCGCCCGGCGAGCGCGTCCCTGAGGGCGGCTTCCTGTATCGGCGTCGGCTCGAGGTAGCCGAGCTGCTTCATGGTTTCGATCGTCGAGGGCTTCAGGGGAAGGGAGGCGAAAAAGGAGGCGGCGTCGGGCATGGGCTAATTCTAAACGAAAAGCGCTTGCTAATCGAGAGGAGGGGCTACGTCTCCGCGATCTATGACCCAATGACCAAGCGACTCATTGGGTCATAGGGTCACGAAGGCCCTCATTCGTTGTCCGTATGCGCCGTTCATCCTAGATTATAAATTTGCCGAGCTCCGCGCCGATTGCCGCGGCGTTCTCCTCGTTCCGGGCCCCCAGAGCATCCAAGTCGCGGGAGGAATCCCGCGCCTTGAGCGCGAGTTCGGCGCCGAGCTCAAGGCTTTCGCTGCCTTCTTTCGCGTGCGCGGCGATGTGCTCGAAGGCCGTTTCGAGCTTTTCGCCGCCCTTCGCGGCGAGCGAGCCTGCCCGAACCGTCCGTTCGCTCGTCTGAGACAACAGGGTAAGGGCGCTCTTGAGGTCGCCGGTGCCGTTCGACAGAACTTCGATCCGCTGCGCGGTCGACGCAGAATCGGCGGCCAAGGTTCCGGCGGTTTCGAGGGCGTTGTGCAGCACCCGCGTAGCTCGCCGGGTGGCATCCTCTGATTCGCGGATGCGCTCGCCCGCGTCCTTGATCGTTTCACCGATGACGTTCGCGTGCTCACCCGTCTTTTCGGCCAGGTTGCGTATTTCCTCGGCGACGACCGCGAATCCCTTGCCGTATTCGCCCGCGTGCGCGGCCTCGATGGCGGCGTTCATGGAGAGTATGTTCGTCTGGTCGGCGACCTGATCGATCACGTCGACCAGCTCGGCGACCGTCTCGAGCGAAGCCGAAAGCCGCGACATCGACTGCTCCAGCTCCGTCAGATGGTCCTTCCCTGCCTCGGCTTCCTGCGATAAGCCTTCGGCTTTGGCCTTTTCTCCCTTCGCCTGCGCTTTGAGATCGTCAAGCGAAGCGATGAGGTTCAGGATGGAGCCGGACGAGTCCTGTACCGACCGTGCTTGGCCGTCGAGCGTCGACAGCACGTTCGCTATGAAGGCGGAGAGTTCCCGACTCGAAGCGCGGCCATCGTCGATTCTATCGGCGAGCGCTTTGAACGCAGCGCCCGCGTTCTCGATACTATCCGCTGTCGCCGTGGCCGATTCTTCGTTGAGGGCGGCTTTCCCGGCGAGTTCCCTGCTGATGGCGCGGCTTTCGTTGAGCGAATCCGATACGGCGGCGACCAGGCCGTTGAGGGATTCCCGCATGCGCTCTTCGGAGCGGCAGAGCCTGCCTATTTCATCGACGCGTTTTTCGGCGGAGAGCCGTACGATCGCGCCGGCCGCGTCCCCTCGCTCCGTGAAGTCACCTGAGGCGATGCCTTCTATTGAAAGCGTCAGCGCCTTGAGCGGATTGCGTATATGTCCTATCGCGAACAGAGAAAGGAGAACGGCGAACACGATGCCCGCGAGGCTGCCGACGATCAGCACGAAGACGCTCCGGGCGCTGACCTGCTCAATGCGGGCTATAAGGTGCTCGTTGTCCGCATTCGTCTGATCGAGAAGCGCGTCGAACAGATTCCATACCGCTTGGGTGTAGCCGCTCGAACTCGCTAGGTATTTTCTGCTCACGGGATTGCCTTGCCGCGCCTGTTCGATGGCGAAATCGAGGAAGGAATCGCGCCAACGGGAGATCTGGGCGGAAATGCGGTCGAGCGTCGCGATCCGGTCGGGATCGTCGACAGATAGAGCCCGGAGTCCTTGTATCGCGTCGTCGGCTTGGATCTGCCCATCTTTGTAGCGCTCGAACTGATCCTCGTCGAGCGTCAGGAGGAATGCGCGGTGGGCGATCTCCATCTGCAGGACGCGTTCCCGCGCGGTATGGACGAGAGTGACCAGCTCGAACTGACCGCCGCTCCGGGAGACCGTCCGGGCGACTACGCGGAAACTGGAGAAGATGAATACGAGCGAAAGAAGATGCGTGAAAATAAGCAAGGCGAAGGCTGCGGAGAGCAGCCGGCCGATGGATTTGAACGGAGATCTCATGTGGCGTTTATAGCAGCGGCATGTTAGGAATTGGTCATTAAAATGCTAAGAGATT
>QKCO01000082.1 GCA_003245635.1 Treponema sp. | reverse complement strand
AGGCGATGTTCTCCGCCGACCTGAAGCTGCTCTCTCCGGCGACGCTCATGGTCGGCTACCAGGGCTTCTTCGTCGACGGCGGCGAACAGAACGTCTTCGCCGCTTCGACCATCCCCGTCGGCGCGTTCCGCTTCATCGTGGACCTCAAGGGAACCCTCGCTCCCGAATACAAGGCGGAAACGCGCTTCCAGGTCACCTACCCGGTCAAGTCGCTCACCTTCGGCGCGCAGGCTTGGTGGCTCACCGATACATCCCTGGCCCCCGAGACCGGTGCCGAATTCGGCGCCATGCCCTTCGCGAGCGCGAACCTCGAGAACGGCTACATCCGGCTCGGCTTCAAGTACGCCTACGTCCGGGATTCGGGCGCGGTCTACTGGTCGGTGCCGCTCACCTACGATATGTGGTTCTGAGGTCTTATCCCGCTGCGTTCCCGGCCGTCATGAGTCCTCGCCCGAGGCGATCTTCATAGCGGAGATCCTGTTGTGCGTGCCGATCTTCGAGTAGATCATGCTCACCAGGTTCTTCACGGTCTGTTCCGCGAGAAACAGCCTGTCGGCGATCTCTCGGTTGTCGAGTCCTTCGGCGAGCAGGTCGAGCACTTCCCTCTCCCGGCCGCTCAGGCTCTGCAGCTTGCCCGGGTCCCGCTCCGCTCGTTCCGGATGATGGGGCGCGTCTTCCAGTTCCGCGATGCGGCCGATCAGCTTCGCGGCGATGGGTGCGGAGATGAGGACGGACCCTTCTTTCACTGCCCGCAGCGACGCGATCACTTCGCTCGGCGGAATGTCCTTGAGCAGGTATCCGACCGCTCCGCAGAGGAGCGCTTCCCTGACGTACTCGTCGTCGTCGAAAGTCGTCAGCATCACGACCTGAATCCCGGGGGCGCGTTCCTTGATGCGCTTGGTGGCTTCGACCCCGTCCATGGCCGGCATTCGCAAATCCATCAGCACGATATCCGGATTCAGGCGGATCGCCATCTCTACGGCTTCGGCGCCGTCTTTCGCGATCCCGATGACGGATACGTCCTCTGCGCGGGTTTCCAGCACGGACTTGAGGCTTTCGACGAATAGCCGCTGGTCGTCGGCGAGCATCACTCTGATCCGGTTCATGGAACGCTCCTTGAAAGAGGTACCGCGGCCGAAAGCTCGAAGCCGTCCGGCGCGTTGCCCGCGGTCAGGGTCCCCCGCAGCCGTTCGACCCGTTCGCGCATGCCGGTAAGGCCGATGCCCAGCGAGGCCGTTTCGGTCGTTCCCACCCCGTTGTCGCGTAGCCGCACCCGCAGGATCCGCTCGTCGTCCACCCAGAATTGAAGCGCGATGCTGGTCGCCCGGCCGTGCTTGAACGAGTTGGTGAGTCCTTCCTGGACCATTCGATAAATCAGCGTGAACTCTTCCTGTGGAAGGTTCGTGGGGAGGTTTCCGTATTCGCGGCTCACGGCGACTCCCGTGACGCGTTCGAACACCGAGATGAGTTCCTCGACGGCCGGAATGCCGTCTCGTTTCCCGTTCTCTATCGCCCGAAGCGCGCGGAGCGCGCGTCGGGTTTCCTGCAGTCCTTCCTTCGCCTGGTCCCGCGTCTGGACGAGCGTGTCCTTCAGCTTTTCGGCACCCTTGGGAATGATATCGATGCCCGCCTCCATCAGCATGATGACGTTCATCAAATGGTAGCCGACCGTATCGTGTATGTCCCGGGCGATGCGCTTCCGTTCGTTCATCGCCGACGAGCGCTCCGCTTCCGCGGCGTATTCCTGGAAACCCGCGTTCGCGTCGGTCAGTCTCCCTACGGCCCGGTCGAGCCTCGTTATCAATTCCCTTTGCGCGAACCGATTCTCCCTCGCTTTCCTCAGCAGGAAGCCGAGAGACCCGCCGAACAGGGGCGCGAATACCGCCAGGGCCAGACCGTTCGCGGAAGCCGGAAGCCGGCGGACGGTCCACATCGAAACGGGGTCGATGCCGAAAAGCGACAGCGCGAGCATGGCGGCGCTGCCGACGGCGGCCCGGGGGAGGGGTTCGAAGAGCAGCTCCTCGAAGACACAGAACGTCGTCAGCGCGGCCATCGCGGAGCGCGAAGCGTTGTCAGGGTAGGTGACGAGGAGGGCGATGCAGAATTGGCCGGCGATCAGGATCGGCCTGAGTTCCTTACGTTCCGTGAAGGCGATGAAGGCTGAGAGAGCCGCCGAAAGCAGCAGCAGTCCGGCGACTTGTTCGTTCCAATGCACGGGCGCGGCAATCTTTGCACTGCCGAAAACGACTTCGGCTCCGGCCGCCGCATGTCCTGCGACCGCAAGGAGGATGAATCCGGCGCGCTCGCTCATCGTTTCGGTCATACCATTAGAATAGCATGGTTTTTCGTACCCCTCAAACGCCGGGTACGGTACCGCGGTACCGTACCCGGGACACGAATGTTACCGCCGTACGATTGTTCGGTCCCGGATACCGCCCGTATACTTTTCGAGAATCAAGTACCTGTATAAGGAGGATATATGAAAAGGACTCCTATCGCGGCTATCGCTCTCGTTCTCGCGCTGTGTGCTCCTTCCCTCTGGGCGGGTGGAAAGTCCGAATCGCCGGGCTCCGGGAAGACCGAGGTTCGATGGATGCAGTGGAAGACCGCCGAAGTCGGCCAGGAGGTCATGAACAAGCTCAAGGCCGATTTCGAGAAAGACAACCCGGACGTCATGCTCACCTTCGTCGATCATCCGTTTAACGGTTTCCACGACAAGGTGGTCACGCTCGCGCAGGCGAAGATGCTCCCGGACGTCGTGCTGGTTCAGGTGGATTGGGTCGGAGAATTCGCCCAATCGGGGATTATCACGAGCATTGATCCCCTCGTGGCCAAGGAGCCGGCGGCCTTCCTCGACCAATACTTCGACGCGTTCAAGATGCAGGTGAAAGGCAAGCGCTATACGTTGCCCCTCCACGCCGGATGCGTGGCCCTGTTCTACAACGCGGACATCTTCAAGGCCGAGGGCATCGCGGCTCCTCCGAAATCATGGGCCGAGCTCGAGAGCGTCGCCAAAATGGTTACCCGCCCCGACAAGAATCAGTACGCTCTCACGGCCACGCTGGCCACCGAGCCGCCCACGAACATGACCTATGACATCTATCCCCTCATGTTCCAGGCCGGCGCGAAGATCGTGGATGCGGAGAACAGGCCGGTCTTCAATAGTCCCGAAGGCGTCAAAGCACTCGAGTTCTACGCGCAGCTAGTCAACAAGGATAAGGTAACCGTTCCCGGCGTGCTCCAGAACGGCGAGAAGGAAAAGCGCGGCAACTTCGGAGCCGGCAATATCGCGATGATGTTCGAGGGACCCTGGGGTGTCGCCATCCAGAAGAAGCTCAACCCGAACGCCAATTTCGAGATCGCCACGCTCCCCTGGGGCTCGACCAACGGCACTGTCGTGCGGGGCTCGCTCGTTTCCATCCCGTCGAGCACCGCAGCCGATCCGAAGCGTCTGGACGCCGCCTGGCGCTTCGTCAAATTCCTCACCGGTCCGTCGGGGTCCGAAACCTGGGCGAGCATGACAGGAGATCTTCCCGCGAACAAGGTGAGCGCCGACAAGCCATTCATCAAGAACGACAAGTACATGAAGGTATTCATCGAGCAGATGGGCCTTCCGAACGCGAACGCCATTCCTCATCTGCCCTTCCAGGTTGAGTTGAACCGCGTGATGACGATCGAAGTTCAGAACTTCATCAACGGAAACAAGACCGCTCGGCAAGCCCTGGACGACGCCGCCGCGAAATGGAACGAGCTGATCTTCAAGAAATAATCGGCGATAGCGTCAACGGCGGGGCTTCGATCCGGGGCCCCGCTTCCGGAGGGAAACAGCATGCCCGCTACCGGCTTCGGCTTGAAAAGAACCGCGCTAAAGGCTCTGCAGCCGTATTTCTTCGTGCTTCCGGGGACGGCGATTCTGGTGTCTCTGCTCGTGTATCCGCTGCTGCAGGTGTTCATCCTGAGCTTCTTCGAGGGAAACGCGTTCGGCCGGGAATTCGTCGGCCTGCTGAATTACGCCGCCCTCTTAAAGGATCCGATCTTCTGGAAGGCGCTGCTGCAGACCTTCATCTTCACCTTCTTCAGCGTGCTCTTCCATTTCCTGATCGGCATGACGCTCGCACTCTTGCTGCATCAGCAGATCGAATCCCAGATACGCAGTCTGTTTCGGGGTCTTCTGATCATACCCTGGCTGATAGCGCCGACCGTGGCCGCGATGATCTGGACGCTCATCTACAACCCGTTCGGCATGCTCAACGGATTGCTCTCGGGCATCGGTCTCCTCGCTGTCGGCGCGAACAACGTCAACTGGCTGGGCAATCCGTCGCTCGCTCTCTTTTCAGTAACCGCGGTGAATGTATGGCGCGGCTTCCCGTTTACCATGGTCATGCTGCTGGCCGCGCTGCAGAGCATTCCTGACGAACTCTACGAAGCCGCGCGCATCGACGGCGCCGGCAGCGTGAAAAGCTTTTTCCACATTACCATCCCCGGGCTCCGCGGGACCATCCTCACCGTCGGCCTGCTCGACACGATCTGGACTTTCCGCCATTTCGATATCGTCTTCGCCATGACCGGCGGCGGTCCGATGAATTCGTCGGAAGTCCTGACGACGCATATCTACAACCAGGCCTTCCGTTCCCTCAAATGGGGCTATTCGTCCTCCGAAGCCGTCATGATGTTCCTGCTCCTCCTGGTATTCAGCCTTTCGTACATTCGGCACATAGGAAAGGAGGGGGTCTAGAATGGTTAACGCATCAGCGCTGAAGCGCACGACTTTCGCCTACCGGCTTCCGATCTACCTATTGCTGGTCGTTCTGAGCGCGGTGCTCCTGCTCCCTATCGCTTGGATGCTTTCGGTATCGCTGCGTCCGAATGTCGAAGTGATGAAAATCCCCCCGCGCTGGCTGTCCGTCAATTTCTCCCTGGCGTCCTTCGCGCGGGTCCTCGGAAACCTGCAGTACCTGCGCTGCTTCTGGAACAGTTACCTGGTATCCCTGGTAGTTACCTTCCTTTCCCTGTTCTTCGGCAGCCTGACCGGCTACGGATTGGCCCGCTTCAATTTCCGCGGCAAGAAGCTGCTGGTGATGTTCCTGCTGGTGACCCAGACCTTTCCGCTGGTGCTGTTGTCTCTGCCGTACTTCATGGTCATCGTGAACATCAAGCTCTACGATTCGCTGATCGCATTGATCCTGGTGTACCTGTCCTTCTGTCTGCCGTTCTGCGTGCTGATGCTGCGCAACTATTTCCGCGATCTGCCGACCGAGCTGGAGGAAGCAGCCATGGTCGACGGCTGCAACCGGCTCGGTGCGATCCGGCGGGTGACCATCCCGCTCAGCGTCCCGGCCATGGTCGGCACCGGCCTCTATACCTTCCTGCTCGCCTGGAACGAATTCCTGTTCGCGATGATCCTGGTCGAGTCGTGGGACAAGCGCGTCCTTACCATGGCTATCTACAGTTTGCTTTCCGAATTCGTCACGGACTGGACGACGATGATGGCCTTTTCGATGCTCGCGAGCATCCCGATCATGATCGCCTTCATTTTCCTGCAGAAGTATGTGATCAGGGGCATGACGATGGGCGCGATCAAATAGAATCGGCGGAACCTCTTCCGTTGAGCAGCGCGCGGCGCGCCCGCCAGTCGGGCAGGGCGCGGTCCAGGATCGCCTTGAATCGCTTCCCGTGGGAGCGTTCGATCAGGTGCGCCAGTTCGTGGGCGACGACGTATTCGATGCAGGACAGGGGCTTCGGCGCCAATTCCAGGCTGAGCCAGACCCGCCTGGCCGACGGGTTGCAGGAGCCCCAGCGCGTCCGCATCCGCTTGAGCCCCCATTCGGCCGCAGAGACGCCAAGGGCCGTTTCCCATTTCGAGAGGAGGGGCGGAAGCAGTTCCTTGAGCTTGGCCCGGTACCATTCGTAGAGGATCGCTTCGCGGTCCGCGGAGCTCGAGCCGGTTTTCGCGCGCATCTCGAGGCGCCCCTCCGCCGTCTCCCGGATGCCGTTTCGTCCCGGCCCTTGCGACAACTCAAGCGTATAGGGCCGGCCGAGCCAATAGACGGTATCGCCCGACGCGAACGAGCGGGAGATGGCGGGATGGGCCGCGCGGAATCGTTCGCGATGCTTGCGTATCCAATCGAGCCGTTCGCCGACGGCCGCCCCGATCGCTTCCGCTCCCATGGAAAGCGGCGCGGAAACGCGGACTTCCCCCTCGGGCGGGTGCACCGAGATCCTGAATCCGCGCACCGCTTTGCGCGCGACGGTGACCGGTATGCCTGCGACGATCATGGTGTATACTTCCGGCATGAAACTCAAACGCTCCTGGCTGCTCGCCCTTACCGCCGCTCTCGGCGTCCTTCTGATCGCGTACGCGCTCCTGAGACAGTTCGCCGGCTTCTCCCTCGACCCGAAGCTCGAAAAGACCTTCTTCGACGGCATCTTCATCGCCGCCGTCGCGCTGTTCGTCTACAATCGGAAGCTGGCCGCGGACGAGAAGAAGGCGAGCGAAAAAGACGGCGGCGGTTCGACCGGAGCGGGCGGCGCATAGCGCGAAAAAGGCCCGGACGGATCGTCTTTCCCGAACGACGATGCTATAGTTCATTCAACGCCTATATCGCCGATGGGGGGATGCAGCGGCAGACGCGTCTGCGCAAGGTAGCATGCCGGGCGTGATTTAATCGATACGCCTCCGGTCGGCTCGGGATGGTTCGATGCCGGGCAAGGGCGAGTTGGAGGTAAGGTGCGTCGACGCTCCATCGTGCGGAAGGACCTCATTCCGGCAGGACTGGCTTTCCTCGTCCTGCTGGGCGGCCTATACGCCGTCCTTTTGCGCGATGCCCGCAGCCTGCAGCGCCGCGAGTCCGCGGCCCTCGTCTCCGACCGCCTCGACGCCATCATCCTCGGCATGCAGAGCGAATTGGAGCGCGACGTCTCCCTGGTCAACAGTTTGGCAGCGTTCATCGGCAGCGACCCCGAGATTTCCCAGGCCCGGTTCGCCGGCTACGCCCGCGCGGTCATGGAACGCTACCCGGGGCTCGTCAACATGGCCGC
The DNA here is from genome assembly GCA_003245635.1 of Treponema sp. Taxonomy (GTDB): domain Bacteria; phylum Spirochaetota; class Spirochaetia; order Treponematales; family Breznakiellaceae; genus SZUA-426. The sequence continues at coordinate 25,680 of QKCO01000082.1, read as the reverse complement.
GGCGCCGGATTTGATAATAAAGTACGTCTACCCCCTGCAGGGCAACGAGTCCGCTTTGGGCTTGGACTACCGCAGCACGCCCGACCAGCTGGTCGCCATCGATTACGCCATCGAGCGCCGCGCGATCGTCTTCGCCGGTCCCCTGACCCTGGTGCAGGGAGGCGAGGCGTTCGTCATCCGCGCTCCGGTTTTCCTTTCCGGCGGCCGGTTCTGGGGCATGGCCTCCATTCCGGTCCTGACCGAATCCCTCTATGCCCGAGCGCGCCTCGACCGGCTCGAGGACGACCGGACCATCGCGATACGGGGGCGCGACGGGCTCGGCATGTCCGGCGAGGTTTTTTTCGGCAACCCTGCGGTATTCGCGTCCGAAGGCGCCATCCGCAAGACCATCCCGGTAGGCGACGGCAGCTGGGAAATCGCCGGAGCCATCCCTTCCGGCGGTTCCCTGAGCGCGCGAATGGTCTCGATCGACGTAATCGCCGCCGCCTGCCTGCTGGCGGGGCTGCTCGTCTTCTTTCTCTTGAACCGCGAGCGCGGCAAGGACGAGGTCCATCGCGAAGCCCTTCTTCGAAACGAGCGCTTCCTCAAGCAGGTCGAGGACGTCTCGAAGGTGGGCGGCTGGAGGCTGGACCGGCAGGGCCGGTTCAGCGAGTTGACCACCTGGGCGCGGCGCCTCTGGGGCCTGCCCGACGGGGCCGGGCTCCCCGATATCGATGGCTGGGAACCTCCCTTCAATGCGGACGGCAACGCCCGGCTCAAGGACCTTCTCCTCTATGCTCTCCGGCACCGCCAGCCCGTCGACACGAGCCTCGAGCTGGCGAAGCCGGACGGCGCGGCCGTATGGCTTCGCATGCAGGCCGAGCCGGGGATCGGGGCGGAAGCGGATGAATTGATCGGCGCGGTGCAGGACGTCACCGACGAGGAGGTTTCGCGCCGCCGGATAGAGTATCAGACCAACTACGATCAGCTGACGCGTCTCCCCAACCGCCGGCTTCTGGCCGACCGTCTGGGAAGCGCCCTCTCCCGCGCCCGGCGCTCCAAGGAGCTGGTGGCCGTGGCCTTCATCGAGATAGCCGATTTCAAGACGATCAACGACAACCTCGGGCATCGGATCGGCGATCTTCTCCTGACCGGCTTCGGGCAGCGGCTGCGCGATCGGCTGCGCTCGACGGACACCGTAGCCCGGTACGGCGGCGATGAATTCGTCGTGGTCCTCAGCGACTTGGGTTCTGCGCAGGACGCCGCCCATAGCCTCGGCGAACTGCAGACCATGGTCTCCCAGCCGTACTCCATCTTGGGCAAGCCCATCCACGCCAGCGCCAACATCGGCGTGTCTCTTTTCCCCGACGATGCCGCCGACCCCGAGAGCCTTATTTTGAAGGCCCACCAGGCGATGCATGTCGCCAAAACCGCAGGGGACCATGGCTTGGTTTTCTTCGAGATCCACATGCACGCGGCGGTAGACCAGCGCAACCAGCTCTACCAGGACCTGGCCGCCGTGGTCGAGGCCGACGGACTGGAAGTCCATTTCCAGCCGATCATGCATGCCGCGACCGGCCGGGTCGCCGGCTGCGAGTCCCTGGTGCGCTGGCAGCGCGCCGACGGCAGCTGGGTCCGGCCGGATCTCCTGGTGAGCATCGCCGAGGAACGCGGCCTCGTCTCCCGCATCGATCTCCAGGTGCTGGAGAAAGCCGTTTCCCGCCTGCGCGCTTTCAACCAAACCTATCGGGCGGGCCTCTACCTTTCCGTCAACGCTTCGCCCCGGCTGCTCTGCATCGAGGACGATATACACCGGCGCTGGGTTCAGCGTGTCGGCGAATGCATCGACTTCCCCCTTTCCATCGAAATCACCGAGCGGGTCCTCATGGATATGGGCGGCCGGGGTCTGTCCCTCTTGAAGGAGCTCTACGAACTCGGCAAGGGGCTGGCTCTGGACGACTTCGGGACGGGCTATTCCGGCTTCACCTATCTGTCGCGCTTCCCCTTGACCACCATCAAGATAGACCAATCCTTCGTCCACAATATGTTCAGTTCGGAGAAGGATCGGGCCCTGGTCGAAAGCATCGTCGGCCTATCCAAGAAGCTCGGTCTGAATATCGTCGCCGAAGGGGTAGAGACCGCCGAAGAGGCCCGGCTGCTGACCAGCCTCGGCTGCGACTATCTGCAAGGCTTCTACTTCGCCAAGCCCATGCCGCTGGCCGCCTTCGCCGATTTCGTCGTTGCCGCCAATCGGCTGGTCCGCGCGAACTGAGGATTATTTTCAAGCGCATTCTCGAACGCCTCAACATCCCCGCTTCGGCGGAATCGCAGGCGGAATTCTCCTCGTCGCAATTCGATAAAAAATTTGACAGATCTCAAATGCTCTTGTACGCTATGTCTGCTATAGCAGATATGCCATAATAGGCATAGCGTACAAGGAGGGTTTTACCTATGAGGAAAAGATCGTCGCTCAGCAAAAGTCTGTCGGTCCTGGGTCTCGGCGCGCTTCTGTCGGTCGGAATTTGTTCCGAAGCCGCAGCTCAGATGGCGGCGCCTAAGAGGGAGTTCATGTCGATGGGCACCTCGAGCGCCGGCGGCTCGTTCTTCCCGCTCGCCGGCGCGATGGCCGGCGTGGTCGGCAAATACTACCCGCAGCTGCAGATCAACGCCGAGATCACCGGCGGATCGACCGACAACGTGAAGCTGATCAACAACGGCAAGCTGGAGGTCGCTTTGACGTCGGCGCAGACCGCCTACGAGGCGGCTAGGGGCCTTTCGAAGTTCGCGGCGTCCGGTCCGCAGGCCAAGCACCTCGGGGTGATGGCGGGACACGGCGTGGCGTGGCAGCTCTACACGCTCAAGAAGACCGGCATCAAGACGATCTATGATCTCAAGGGGAAAAAGGTCTCCCTGGGCTCGACGGGGTCGGACGGCAACGCTATCGGCAAGGAAGTGATCGAGGCGCACGGCCTGATCATGAACAAGGACTGGAAAGCGGAATACATCAGCCACGGTGACGGCCCCGGCGCCCTGCGCGACGGGCGCATCGACGCGGTTCTGCAGATCAGTTCCACTCCGACCGCCACCGTCATCGACATCACGAGCACCAACGGCGAGGACGTGGATTTCATCATGCCAGACGATAAAGTGCTCGACGGTTTGATCAAGAAGAACCCCTACTGGACCAAAACCGCGATTCCCGGCGGCGTATACAAAGGCCATCCTGCCGACATCCCCGGCAGCTTCATGATCGCGGCGGTCATGGTCGCGGCCGCTTCCGAGTCCCCCGAGGCGATTTATGCCCTCACGAAGGCGATTCTCGAGCATCCCGATGAACTGAGCAGCGCCAACGCTCTGGGCAAGTACTGGAACAGGAACAACGCGGTGCAGCCGCTGGTCGGCATCGTGCCGTTCCATCCCGGAGCTGAAAAGTATTACCGGGAGCAGGGCCTGCTGAAATAAGGCCTACCGGCCGTCCGTTCCCGCGGGTTCGGATGGCCGCCGGACCTTTTCTTCTCCCGCCGCCGGTGCAATCCTCGCGGCGACGTATTTGGCATTTCCAAGCTGGACAGGAGTATGACCCATGACTGGAAAAAGCTGGCTGCCGGTTTTTCGCGATGAACCGGCAAAAGCATTGGCGGGCGTTGTCGCCGTCCTCTATGCTGTGTTCCACCTGTGGTTGAGTGTGAGCGGACTGTTGGCGACTCTCCAGCAGGCCTATCTCCACCTCACCTTCGCGCTGGTGATCATCTATTTGATCAAGCCGGCCTTCCCCGCCGGTTCCCGGTTCGCCCGGTTCCGCTGGGCGATCGACCTTCCCTGCATCGCCGGCGCGCTTGCCCTGGGCTTGCATATGGCGATCAACTTCCTCGACATCGCCGATCGAGGGGCCGGCGATCCGACCCTGACGACGACGATCCTCGGCGGCGTAGCGGTCGTCCTGGTCATCGACGCGACGCGCCGGATGATGGGCTGGGCGCTGCCCGTCATCGCCCTGGTCTTCCTGGGCTACGCCTTCGCCGGACCGTACCTCCCCGGCGCCCTGGCGCACCGCGGCTACGACCTCGAACGGGTGGTCAGCGTCCTGTACGCGTCGACTTCGGGCATCGCGGGAACGCCGCTGCAGACTTCGGCCAGCTATGTCGCGATCTTCGTGATCTTCGCTGCCTTCCTGGACGTGTCCGGCGCGGGAAAGTTCTTCATCGATTGGAGCTATGCCGGTTTCGGTTGGCTGCGCGGCGGTCCCGCCAAGGTGGCTATCCTTTCCAGCCTGCTGATGGGTACCGTCTCGGGCAGCGCGGTGGCCAACGTGGCCGCCACCGGAACCTTCACGATTCCCGTCATGAAGAAGGCGGGCCTGAAGCCGGCCTTTGCCGGCGCGGTCGAAGCGGCCGCATCGTCCGGCGGACAGATCATGCCGCCGGTAATGGGAGCGGCCGCCTTCATCATGGTCGAGATCATGGGGACCTCGTACAACTCGATCATGAAGGCGGCCATCATCCCGGGCTTCTTCTACTTCCTCGCCGTCTTCTGCATGGTCGATTTCCAGGTCGCCAAGCAAGGCATCCGCGGCATTCCTCGGAGCGACCTGCCCAATCCCACGAAGGTGTTCCTGTCCGGCTGGCATCTGATCCTGCCGCTCCTCCTGCTGATGTACCTGCTGGTAGTCGTCTCGTACACGCCCATCCTGTCGGCTTTCTGGGCCACCGTCGCGGTGGTCGCGATCAGCTGGCTTCGCGGGAATACGCGCATGGGGCCGGATAAATTGTGGGAAGCTCTGCGGAAGGGCGGCAACTCGATGCTCGAGGTCGCCATGGCCTGCGCCACCGCCGGCATCGTCGTCGGCATCCTCCTGCTGAGCGGCTTGGCGATGCGGCTCTCCACGCTGATGGTCACCTGGTCCGGCGGCCAGCTGATGCCGCTCCTGATCATCACCATGCTCATTTCGCTGATCCTCGGCATGGGGCTGCCGACCTCGGCGGTCTACATCGTGCTGGCGACGATGGTGGTGCCGGCGATGATCCAGCTCGGCGTGACGCCGATGGCGGCGCACATGTTCGCCTTCTACTTCGGCGTGCTGGCCAACGTGACCCCGCCGGTCGCGATAGCTGCGTATACCGGTGCGGGTATAGCGGGGGCGAATCCGATGGTCACCGGCCTGATCGCCTTCCGCTTGGCGCTGGCCGGCTTCATCCTCCCCTTCATGTGGGTCTACAACCCGGCGCTGCTGCTCGACGGTGATCCGACCCGCGTAGCCATAGCGGTGGTCACCGCAACCGCAGGCATCGTCGCTCTTGCGGGCGCGGCACAGGGTTATCTGTTCGGCAATGCGCTGTGGTTCGAGCGGATCGCGCTGCTGGCCGGCTCTCTGATGCTGATCGTTCCGGGCTGGCGGACCGACCTGATAGGCGTGGTTCTGATCGCCGCCGCCATCGTCAGCCGCTTCACCATCGCCGGCCGCAACCGGGTTCCGGCCGAAGCAGCCGTTCCAGTCCGCGAGGCGGCCGGCTGAGACGGCTCCGGCTCGATCATAATGTAAAAATGAAAGGCGTCGTGCGGGGATCGGAAAACGATCCCCGCCTCTTTCCTTCAATCGGGTCCCCCGTCAGGGAGCGGTCGCCGATTTCAGATAGTTTTCCACGGCGGATTTCGGCTGGACATAATTCAGGACGGTTTTCCCCTTCTTGCTTTTCAGGCTCAGGTCCGCGCCGGCTTTGACCAAATAACGCAGTATGTCCATGTTTCCCCACGCGGCGGCTATCATGACCGGGGTCTCTCCTCCGGCATTGCGCAGGTTGAGATTATGGTCGAACAGTCCCAGTACGTATTCGAACAGGGCCACGTCGTTGTAAGGGACCGCCATGTGCAGGAGGGTGGTCGCGTCGTCTTTGACGCGGGGGCCGGCGGCGATCAGCAGTTTGAGCATGGGGATCCGCTGCTTCTTGTTTTCCAGAGCCCATTCGACGGCCTGGGGAATCTTGCCCTTCGGATAATCCAGTACGGCTCCGTGCTTGATCAGAAGCGCGGCATTGGACAGATACCCGTGCCAGGCGGCGTTGGTCAGAATGGTTTTTTCCGGGTACGGTTCGGTGTCGATGACCGCGCCCTTGCCGATCAGATATTCCATCATGGCCGTATTGTCGCTGCGGTAATTGGCCCAGTATAGAACGTTGCCTTCCTGGACGATTTCATTGATGTCGGCGCCAAGCTCCACGCAACGCTTCACCAGCGCCAGATCGCCGGTGGTCGCGAGATGATGTAATCCATGCGTTTTATTGATCGCTTCCAGGCTGAGTTCGGCGCCGTTCTTCAGCAGCAGATTGACCAAGGCCGCATTGTCCCGGGTCATCGCGAGATCGATCAAGGTGCTGCCCTGTTTCGTTTTCAGGTCCAGCCGCGCTCCGTGCTTGACTAAAAGGCCGATCATGTCGGAGCCCCTGGCCAGGAAGATAGGCGTTTCGCCCGCCTGGTTCGGAATATTGGGATCGCCGCCGTGTTCCAGCAGCAGGCGAGTCATTGCGATATTATTGGCGCCGACGGCGCCGAAAAGCGGCGTCGCGAGGCCGAGCACCGTATGGTTGGGGTCGGCTCCCCGTTCGAGCAACGCCGCGGCCATGCTTGGGAGCCGGTATTTGATCGCCCAGATCAGGGGCGTCACCGTCTTATCCTGGTTGAATGCTTCATCGATATCCGCCCCGTAGCGCAGCAGCAGGTCCATCAGGGGGGTGATCGGCATTTTGGCCGGATTCTCGTTGGTGCGGATGGCCAGTTCCAAGAGACGACAGCGGTACAATCCATCGGACTTACTGTTGTAAGCGGCGATGCTGCCGAGCGGCAGGCCGGATTTCAGTCGGGCCTCAATCGCCGCCAGATCGTTGGACAGAAGCAATTTGCCCAGCGCCTGTTCGTCCTGTCCGCCGAAGTCGGCGGGAGGCGGCTTGATGAAGCAGATGACGTTTCCATACACTTCCAGCTCTTCTTTCTTTTCCGCCGACGCGGACTTTCCTTTCGGCGGCGCGCCGAACAGTGAGGCCATAGCGGCGGCTGCCGGGTCTTTCCCGGTTTTCAAAACGGTCCGGAATTTGTCTTCGTCCTTGAACAGGTAACAGGTCAGTAGTTTCTTGCTGGTATAAAACTCTATCTGGTCGAGCGAGTATGGGTTCCAGTAAGAAAAATCACGACGAGGCGTCAGAAACGTTTCTCCGACATGCGCATCGTACCAAGCCCGGAATTCATCTACGTCCTTGAATTTCAGGACGAAGGGGGCATTCGTATAATCCTGCGGGTTGGGAGTCGTCGTCTGGCACGACAGCTCGGCAACGAACAGCGCCGGAATAAGATACAAATAAAGCGCTTTGATTTTCATGATCCCGCCTTTCGCTTTGCCGTTCCTGCTTTGGTTTTCAGCAACGCTGATTGTTTTAAGTGTCAGCCGCTTGAGGTGTGCTGTCAATAATTGCATCTTGGGTATTGCGTTGCTGTTTTGGAGGGAGTTTCGCGCGAACGGTTTGCGTCCGCGGAGAAAAGGTATAAGCTGTGTATTCGTATCGCTCGGAGGTTCCCTATGCCGCTTCTCATGCGTGGAAAATACGTGCTGACGGATGCTTCGGACGCGGAAAAAGGATTGCTCCGCGATTCGGCAGTTTACATTGAGGATAATACGATACGGGAGATCGGCGGCTGGGCGGAGCTCCGAACGCGGCACGGCGACGCGGAAGTTATCGGCGACGGGACGGACTTCGTCATGCCCGGCATCATCGACGCGCATTCCCACGGCAGGGGCGTCTCGTACGTCCAGAAGGGCATCCCCTACGATTTTCTCGAGAACTGCCTGTACGACTGGGTCGGCGCGGTCGATCTTCCCCCCGAACTTAACGCGAAGCTGACCGCCGTCAAGCATCTGCGTAACGGCTCGACGACGATCAACCATATCGAGTCGGTCCGCCTTTTCGACGAGACGGCGCGGGACCGGGCAGAAGCGACCTTGGGCGCGTACCGCGAGGCGGGCATCCGCGCCGCCTACGCTCCGGGCATCAAGGACGTCAACGCCCTTGCGAACGACGACGAGGGCTTCTTCCGCACGCTGCCGCCGCCTCTGCGGGAATTCACCGAGCCGCTCATTTTCTTCGATAAAAAAGCGGCGCAGGACTATTTCATCGCCCTGTTCTCCGAGCTGCGGAACACGCTCCACGGCGGGATGTCCAACATCCTCCTCGGGCCGACCTGGGCGCACGGCTGCACCGACGAGTTCTACGACCGGATACGGGAGCTCTCCGCTTCCTTCGGCGGACTGCCGATGCACATCCACGCTCTGCAGACGCCCTACCAGAAGGAGTACGGGGAACGGAAATACGGGAAGAGCCTCCTCGCGCACCTGGACGATCTGGGAATCGTCGACGGAAACCTCGTGCTGGGACACGCGGTCTACGCGAACGAATCGGACATCGCTCTCATGGCGGCCAAAGGCGTTTCAGTCACGCACCACGCCAGCTGCAACCTGGCCATGCGGAACGGCATAGCTCCGGTCTACGCCATGCTCGAGGCCGGCGTGAACGTGGCGCTCGGGCTGGACGAGAAGCAGATCAACGACGACGAGGACGCCCTGCATGAGCTGCGCATGATCTTTTTCCTGCACCGGATGTCCGGCTACGACCTGTCAGGCACGCCCGCGATCAGCGCCCGGCAGGTCCTCGCGATGGGTACGCGCAGCGCGGCGCGGACGCTCGGCCTGGGGGATCGCCTGGGGACGCTGGAACCCGGAAAGCTCGCCGACCTCATCGCCGTCGATATGCGGAATATCGAGGCCGCGCCCTGGCTGTCTCCGTGCGCGGACATCCTCCACGCCTTCATCCACCGGGCGAACGGCCGCGACGTACGGCACGCGGTCGTCGACGGTGAGGTCGTCCTGCGCGACCGAAAACCGGTCAAAGTCGACCTGGACGCCTTGTACGCCGAAGCGGCCGCGTATTTGGACCGCGCCTACGATCCGGAGCCATCGTCCTTCGTTCGAAAGATGCGGGAAGTCAAAGGAAGGTACCTCGAATGGAACGCTGGACTGGTTGCCGGGAGCCGGGAAGTTTTCTACAAGCTGAACGCACGGAAGTGATGGCTGAGGCTCCGGCTTGCCGGGGCCGCGAGGATGCCGGAATCGTCGGCTCCCGCTTTCGTCTAGACTTTTACTCTTAGACGAACTATTCTGCTAACCGTATTTTATCAATTTTCTCATAAATCGGGGATACCTATAATGGCGAAGTTCAACGTTCTCGACCTCCTTCTTCCTCGGGAGACCAAATTCTACTCGATGCTCGACAAGCAGGCCGCAAACCTGCTGGAAGCGGCCCGCTGTCTCCGCGAATTGGTCGATTGCCTGGGCATCAGCGACAACGCGGTCTTTCTCAAGAAAGTGGTGACGATCAAGGAGCTCGAGAAAGTCGGGGACAAGATCGAGCGGCAGATAATCGATGAGCTGGACGCTACCTTCATCACACCGCTGGATCGGGAAGACATACACCAGATCGCGATGGGCATCGACCAGGCCGTGTATTCGGTCTACGGTCTCGCCCGCAAGCTGGAGCTCTACAACATCCGGGAAGTTCCCGCCGTGTTGAAGACTTTCGCGGATCTGATCGTGGGCATCAGCGATGAGCTGGTCAAGGCGATCGAGGCGCTTCCCGGGCGCAAGGGAGTGCAGGCGATCATCCGCGTCATGCACGAGCTGGAGAAGCGCGGCGACGACACGTTCTCCCAGGCCGTCGCCCAATTGTTCAGCAACGACCACGATCCGGTCCATATCATCAAGTTCAAGGAAGTCTACGAGCTGGCGGAGAACATCCTCGATTCGGTGGATCGCGTCGGCAAGACCATCCGCGGCGTGATGGTGAAGATCGGTTAACCGCGTATGTCGCTGACCATCCTTCTGATCGTCGTCATCGGCATCGCGCTGATCTTCGATTTCCTCAACGGCTTCCACGACGCGGCGAACGCCATCGCCACCATCGTCATCACGCGGACGCTGACGCCGCTCCAGGCCGTCGTCATGGCGGGGCTCGCCAACTTCGTCGGCTACTTCACGCTGGGAACCGCGATCGCGAAAACGATCGGCAAGGGCGTCGTGGACATCAAGCTGGTCCCCATCGATACGCTGCTGCCCCTTCTGCTGGCCGCGCTGCTGGGAGCGGTGCTCTGGAATCTGATCACGTGGCTCCTCGGCCTTCCTACCTCGTCCAGCCATGCGCTCATCGGTAGCCTTTTGGGCGCCGGCCTGGTGGCGGTTGGGCCGAAAGTCGTGATACTCGGCGGCCTGTTTTCAGGCGGCGTGATCCAGATCGTCTGCTTCATCATCATAGCCCCGGTCATGGGCTTCATCGGCGCTTCGCTTTTCACCACGCTGATCTTCATCGTTTTCCGGAAGGTCAATCCCCACAAGGTGAAGGATATCTTCAAATATCTTCAGCTGGTGTCGGCGGCGGCTTTCTCGGTCGGGCATGGCACGAACGATGCCCAGAAGAGCATGGGCATCATCACTCTGGCCCTGGTGGCCGGCGGCGTCCTCCCCGAGTTCAAGGAAGTGCCGGGATGGGTCGCGCTGGCCTGCTACGGCGCCATGGGACTCGGCACGATGCTGGGGGGCTGGCGCATAGTCAAGACGATGGGCACCAAGATCACCAAGATCCACGCCTTGGAGGGCTTCTGCGCTGAGACTTCGTCTGCCGCCGTGCTGCAGCTCACCGCGCACTTCGGCATCCCGGTGTCGACCACGCACGTCATCTCCGGCTCGATCATGGGCGTCGGCGCCGTGGAGTCCGCCGCGAAGGTCCGCTGGGTCACCGCCCGCACCATCGTTTGGGCCTGGCTTCTGACCATTCCGGCGACGGCCGCCTGCGCCGCCCTCAGCATGCTGATCATCAAGCATTTCCACCAGCTGCTGCGCTTCTAGTCCCTTCGCCCGACGCGAGCCCGTATCGGCGGAGAGTGTCTATGCTCCGCCGATGCAGAGGCGTTTCTACTAAGCTACATAAATGTAAGTTAATCCTCAACTCCCTCAAAAATGTAACAATCCGTACTCATTTTCTCTCCGACGCTTAATGCAGTTCAATGCTATCTCTTTTCATTATTATGATTTAGATTTATTTTGTGTTAATTCTGTTAAAATGGTATGAATCTTGCTATATAGACGGTCGATGAAGCCGTTCGTCGTTTCAATAATGCTTTTGCTTTCGTCTTCACGGCTTTTTCCCCGGGAAGTCGCCGAGGTTTTCACCAATGGTAAAACGTTGGACGATATCCTCTGGGTCCTCATTGCCGCCATGCTCGTGTTCCTGATGCAGGCCGGCTTCATGGCGTTGGAAACGGGATTGTCCCGGGCGAAGAACTCCATCAACGTCGCTATAAAGAATCTGACCGATTTCATCTTTTCCGTCGCGGCCTTCTGGTTCGTCGGCTACGGCTTGATGTTCGGAAGGACCTTTTCCGGTTTGTTCGGCATGTCCGATTTCTTCACCGCTCTCGACGACGACAGCTGGAAAGCGACTTTCTTCGTGTTCCAGGCCGTATTCGTCGGCACCGCGGCGACCATCGATTCCGGGGTAGTGGCGGAGCGGGCGCGCTTCAGCACCTATCTGATAATGTCGTTCATAACCTCCGCCTTGATCTATCCGATTTTCGGCCACTGGGCCTGGGGCGGCTTTTTCTATGAAAGTCAGGCCGGGTGGCTGCAGCGGCTGGGCTTTCTCGATTTCGCGGGCTCCAGCGTGGTCCACTCCATCGGGGGGTGGGTAGGCCTTGCCGGCGCGATCGTCATCGGTCCGAGAATCGGCAGGTTCGCGGCGGACGGAACGCCCCAGAAGATACCGGGCCACAACATCGTTTTTGCGTATCTGGGCGTATTTATCCTTTTCTTCGCATGGTTCGGCTTCAACGGAGGGAGCACATTAGCGGCAGACCCCCATGTTGCGGAAATTATCTTGAATACCATTATCTCCGCCTCCTTCGGCGGTATTACGGCGATGTTTCTCAGCATGTTCTTAGGAAAAAGCAAACTCCCCGAGCCCGAAATGATCATCAATGGGGTGATAGCTGGCCTGGTCGGCATTACGGCGGGCTGCGCCTACGTCGGTTCCGTCTCCGCGCTCGTCATCGGAATAGGTTCCGGTTTCGCCGTTTACTACGGGACGTACTTCCTCGAGCGGATCGGAATCGACGATGTGGTTTCGGCCGTTCCCGTACATGCTTTCGCCGGCGTGTGGGGAACTCTCGCGACGGGGCTCTTCATTAGAGAACGCTTTCTGGCCGAGTCCGGCTTAAGCCGCATCGAGCAGGTCGGCGTTCAGGCTTTGGGCGTCGTTTCCTGTTTTATCTGGAGCTTCGGCCTGGCTTACCTGATTCTCCGTCTCATCAAACGCTTTGTGCCTGTCCGGGTTTCCATCGAACATGAAAAGATCGGTTTGAATATCGCCGAGCATGGAACGAGTTCGAGTATTTCCGAGCTTTCCGACTCGATGAGAAAAGTCATTTCCGATGCGAGGATAGTCGGAGTCAAGAAGCTCGAGACCGAAATCGGCACCGAGATCGGGGATCTGACGAACTATTTCAACATCATGATAGACAGGTTGAAAGAAAAAGAGGAGATCGCGGATCGGGCCCTCGAGTCCTTGAAGGCTATCTCAATCAGGGACGGGCTGACGAAGATATACAACCGGAAATACATCACGGACTATTTGGAAGAAGAAGTCAAAAGAAGCAAGCGCTACAGCAACAGCCTTTCCATCATCATATTCGATATCGACTTTTTCAAAAGCATAAACGACAGTTTCGGCCATCAGATGGGAGACATCGTTCTGGTCAGATGCGCGGAAACTTTGAGGAACAATCTTCGGGAGACCGATGTCATAGGAAGGTACGGCGGTGAAGAGTTCCTGGTCGTCCTTCCTGAAACGGATCTTCAGTCGGCCTATGAACTCGCCAACAGGCTAAGAGAAAACCTGGCCCAGCTTAAATGGGAATTCGATGCGAACAGAAAGGTGACGGTCAGCGGCGGCGTCGCCGAGAACCTTGACGACGATGCCGCCAAGCTGATCGGGAGGGCCGACGAACTGCTCTACGTCGCCAAGGACAAGGGGCGCAACCGAATAGAAAAATAGGCGCCGGACCCGGTTCGGCGCCTCGGGCGTTGCGCGTCCGCGGCCCTCAATGGCCGCCGTGCGTCAATCTCTTGCCCAGGTGCATGAGGAAGAGCGCCAGGGCCAGGGCCGCGACGGCGCACGCGAACAGCAGCATCTCGGTCACCGTCGACGGATGCAGCTGCAGCATGATTTTGAAGAACTGCACGATCAAGGCCATTATTATCACCTGACCGATCTTGTCCTTCAATACATCCAGCGATCCGATCTCCAGGATGTTGGAGCTTTCCGAACCGTCGGCGGCGTTGATATGGCTGATGAAAAGCTCGTACAGGCCGAAGCTGAATATCATCAGCACCACGGCGATCAGGAATATGTCGATGCTCCCCACCAGCTCTCCGATCACCGCCCCATGCAGGTCGATCCCGTGGTCGCCGTGCACATAGTAGGCGACCATTTCGCCGATCACTCTGACGATATCCAGGGCGCCGATCACGAAAAGCGCCAGGGCCGCGATTACGCTGGCCACCACGGCCAGGATGACCAGGAACCTGGCCGACCAGAGCGCCTTCTCGAACGCCGTTTCCACCAGGTAGGTCTTCCGCTTGTCGTTGGCCCGGTAATGCTCTTCGGTCTTGACCGCGGTTCTGCCCGAATCGCCGAAATTCTCGGCTTCGTTGCGCTGCTCCGGCACGATGTCTCTCCTCGCTCCCCGCCGACGCGGGCGAGCGGGGCGATTCTATCCGATAGCGGCCTGATTGTCAGCCGGATCGACGCTCCTGGCGGGCGGGCGTTCGGACCTACAGCTTCACCTTCCTCGACTGCACGTCGAAGAGTACCGCGATGACGAGCACGAGACCGCGCACGATGTACTGGTACGAGATGCCGACTCCGAGCAGGTTCATGCCGTTCGAGAGGGACGACATGACGATGGCGCCGATGATCGTGCCCGTGACCTTTCCGATGCCGCCCGAGGGAGAGCAGCCGCCGATGAAGGCCGAAGCGATGGCGTCGAGCTCGAAGCCGACGCCCGCGGTGGTGGTCGCCGACTGGAGGCGGGACGTGAACATGATGCCCGAAAGGGCCGCGAGGAATCCCATGGAGGAGAACACGAAGAGCGTCACCTGCTTCACCTTGATGCCCGAGAGTTCCGCCGCCTCGGGGTTGCCGCCGATGGCGTACACGTGGCGCCCGAGCACGGTGTTGTTCATCAGGAAGTGGTAAATCGCCACGACTACCAGGACGATGACCACCGTCCATGAAATGCCGTTGTACTGGGCCAGCTGCCAACAGAAGAACAGGATCAGGGCCGAGATGAATACGAGCTTCCCGACGAACATGTCCAGGGTGTCGATCTCGAAACGGTACTTCTTCTTCTGATTGCGGGTTCGGAATTCGCTTACTATGAAGGCGGCGACGGCGATGAGGCCGATGATCATGGTGAGCACGTGGATGCTCGCGCCCGCGACGATATCGGGGATGAAGCCGTTGCCGAGGGCGTTGAAGAACTTGCTGTCCACGATGATCGTGCCGGTGCCTTCCGTGAGCCGGAGGAGGGCTCCCCTGAAGATGAACATGCCCGCCAGGGTGATGACGAAGGCGGGTACGCTCATGAACGCGACGCCCCAGCCCTGATAGAGGCCGACCAATGCTCCGGATGCCAAGGCGATCAGGAAGACGGCGGGGAGGGGGACTCCCGCCTTCATGAGCACCGCCGCGATCGCGCCTACGAAGCCGGCGACGAAGCCGACCGAAAGGTCGATGTGCCTGATGATTATGATGAGCGTCATGCCCACGGCGAGGACCGCAACGTATCCGGTCTGGTCGAAGAGATTGCTCAAGTTCCGGGGCGACATGAAGATGCCGCCGGAAAGGATGGTGAAAAGCACCATGATGATCATCAGAGCGATGTACATGCCGTATTCGCGCGCGTTCTGCTTTAGCACTTTGAGTTTCATTACTGCCCCCTCGAATTATACCGTAGCCAGCTTCATGATCTTTTCCTGCGAGGCTTCCTCCCGGGGAAGCTCGCCGGTGATCCGTCCGTCGCACACGACGTATATGCGGTCGCTCATCCCGAGGATTTCGGGAAGCTCCGAGGAGATCATGATGATGCTCATGCCCTCTTCGACCAGCTTGTTCATGATGGTGTAGATTTCATACTTCGCCCCGACGTCTATGCCGCGGGTGGGTTCGTCCAGAATCAGGATATCCGGCTCGACCAGGAGCCATTTCCCGAGGGACACTTTCTGCTGGTTCCCGCCGGAAAGCTTCTTCACTTTGGATTCGACGCTGGGCGTCTTGATCTTGAGATTGTTCCGGTATTCCTCGGCGATCCGGATTTCCTCGTTCTTGTTGATAACCGCCCCCGTGACGAGGGATTGGAGACTCGCGATCGACAGATTCTGCTTGACGTCCTGCTCGAGGATCAGCCCGTCTTTTTTGCGGTCCTCCGAAACATAGGCGAGCCCGTTGTCTATCGCGTCTTTGGGATGGGTGAAGCTGACTTTCTTGCCGTTCAGGAACATCTGGCCGGACAGCTTGTATCCCCGGGGATTGCCGAACACGCTGAGGGCGAATTCCGTGCGGCCGGCGCCCATGAGCCCCGCGAGGCCGAGGATTTCCCCCTTGCGCACCAGCAGGTCGACGCCTGAAAGGATTTCCCGGCTGACGCCGAAATCGTAGGCCGTCCAGTTCTTCACCTCGAAGCAGACATCGCCGATTTTCTTGTTCGGCCGTTCGGGATAGATATTCTCGATTTCCCTGCCGACCATATTCTTGATGATGACCTCCTCGTCGAGCTCATCCCGCTTGAGGGTGGCAACGGTCTTGCCGTCCCGCAGGACCGTAACGGTATCCGCGATGGCGAGCACTTCCTTGAGCTTGTGGGATATCATGATGCAGGTCACGCCCTGCTTCTTGAGTTCGACGATGAGATCGAGCAGGTTGTCGCAGTCGTCCTCGTTGAGAGCGGCCGTCGGCTCGTCGAGGATCAGGATGCGCACCTCTTTGCTGAGGGCCTTCGCTATTTCGATGAGCTGCTGCTTCCCCACGCCGAGGCTCCGCACCTTTGCGCTCGGGTCCACTTCGAGCCCGACTTTCTCGAGCTGGAGCTTGGCCTTGCGGATGGTTTCGTTCCAGTCGATGACCTTTCCGTTCCCTTTCCGCTGCTCGTTTCCGAGATAGATGTTTTCGTATACCGAAAGATCGGGCACGAGCGCGAGTTCCTGGTAGATGATGGCGAGCCCCGCGCGCTCCGAATCCCTGATCGAATTGTACTTCTGTATCCGTCCGCCGATTATGATATCGCCTTCATACGTTCCATGGGGATAGACCCCGCTGAGCACTTTCATCAGGGTGGATTTGCCGGCGCCGTTCTCACCGACCAGGAAGTGTATTTCGCCTTCTTCCACCTTGAAGGTTACGTCGTCGAGCGCCTTCACCCCCGGAAATTCCTTCGTGATGTGCGACATTTCCAGAATGGTTTTCCCCATAGATCCACCTTGTCCGTATAGCTGAAGAAAATAGAGAAGCGCCGATCCATCGCGAGCGAAAGATCAGCGCTTTTTTTTATGCAGTCCGTCGGCCGCGTTCGATCAGAGGCCGGTGAAGTCGGACGCGGGATAGTACCCCGAGTCGATCAGGGCGGACTTCACGTTCTTCTGCTCGACCGTGATGACTTCCGTCTGCTTCGCGGCGACCTGCTTCTTGCCGTTGTCGTAGGAACCGGTGGTGACCGGGGTCTTTCCGGCGAGAACGTCGGTGGCCATCGTAACCGCGTCGCGGACGAGGGTTCGGACGTCCTTGAACACGGTCATGGACTGCTTGCCGTCGATGATGTACTGGACGGAAGCCTTCTCGGCGTCCTGTCCGGACACGTAGTACTTGGAAACGTCCTTGTCCTTGGCGAATTCGTCGGCGATGGCGCGGGCGGTGCCGTCGTTCGGCGCGAGGATGTAGCAGACGCCCTTATCCTTGGCGGATGCGGCGGTCAGGTTGTCGGCGGCCTTCTTTTTGGCGACGTCGAAGTTCCACTCGGTGCTGATCTGGCCGATGATCTTGGCCATCTCGGCGCGCTCGAGGTTCTTCTTTCCCTGGAGAGCCACGGCTTCGGCCGAGTTCTTGATCATGAAGGTCCCGTCGGCGATGAGGGGCTGGAGCACTTCCCAGCCGCCCTGGAAGAAGAGGAAGGCGTTGTTGTCGGAGGCGGCGCCGGCGTACAGATAGAGCGAGGCGCCCTTGGTTCCGGCGGGGAGCTGGTTCACGAGGTACTGCGCCTGGGCGCGGCCGACGGCCACGGAGTCGAAGGTCACGTAGTAGTCGACGGCGGTGGTGTTGGTGATCAGCCGGTCGTAGGAAATGACGGTGACGCCCTCTTTCTTGGCGGCCTCGGCGGCTGCCGCGGCGGCGGTGCCGTCCTGCGGGCAGATGATGAGGACCTTGATCCCCTTGGTGAGCAGGGTCTCGACGTTCTGCTTTTCCTTTCCGGAATCGCCCTGGCTGAACAGGAGCTCCACATTTGCCTGTCCCTTGAGGGCGTCCATGAAGCGGGCCTCGTCCTGCACCCAGCGGGGCTCATCCTTCGTGGGAAGCACGATGCCGACCTGGACTTTGGGTTTCTGCGGCGCGCAGCCGGTGAAGGCCGAAGCGGCTATTGTAAGTGAGAGCGCGGCGACGGCGAGCTTTGCGATTTTTCCCATACGAATCCTCCTTGCGAAATAGGAAAGTTCTCTTTCGAACTTGCTAGGAATATCGTATCCGGGAAATTCCGGCCGCAGAGAGTATCTTGCTGGATATTATTGCGACATGCTGGAGAACGGTTCCCTGCGGGGGGACTCGTTCGTAGCGGCGCTGGAAAATATTGCTGTCAATATTTTCCAGCGCCGCGGTTCACCGCCAGGCCGCGGGCCGGTTCGCCCGCGGCACGTTCCGGTAGATCTCTTCCCCGGAATGAAAGCCCGATTCGACCACCACTTCGTCGATGTTGGACCGGTTCACCTCCGTCGGCTCCAGCCAAATGACGGGTATCTCAGAGCTGCCGTCGGATATGGTTCCCGAGACTTCTATTTCCTTGCCCCCGGCTAGGCTTACCGCCGCTTCCGCCGCCCTCTTCGCGAGATCGTGGATCGGCTTGTACACGGTGATGAGCTGGGAGCCTTCCACCACGTACTGGCAGGCGGCGATATCCGCATCCTGCCCTACGACGGGAACCTTGCCGGCCAGGCGGTATTCGGAAAGAGCCCGGATGACGCCTCCCGCAAGCCCGTCGTTTCCGCAGAACAGCGCGTCTATCCGCTTCCCTTCCTCCAGAAGCCGCGAGACCTGCTGGAAGGCGAGGTCATAGCTCCAGTTGTCCGCGTAGAAGTCCAGCAGATAAAAGATACCCGGATATTTCACGAATACCGATCTTGCGCCCTCCTGCACGAGGCTTACGTTGTTGTCCGACTTGGGGCCGTTGATGAATACGTAGTTTCCCGCCGGAGCCTCCTTAACGATGGCCTCGGCCATGATCTTTCCGACCTCGATGGAATTCACGCTGATGTAGAGATCCGCGCCGCTGTTCCGCATCAGCCGGTCGTAGGAAATCACCTTGATGCCCTTGGAATGCGCCCGCGCTACGATGTCGCCCAGGATATCCGCATTCTGGGGGATGATCACCAGCACGTCCACGCCCTTGTCGATGAGGTAGCGGATCTGGCTTGCCTGAAGCCGCTCATCGTTCGCCGCGTTCTGCACGATCACGTCGACACCGAGGGAGCTGGCGGTGGAGACGAAAACATCCCTGTCCCTGATCCAGCGTTCCACGATGAGCGAGTCCAGGGAAAAGCCGATGCTGAGCCGCCGGCTCGCCCCTTTGGGCGGCGCTTCCTTTTCCGGAACACAGGAAGCGAATGCGAGAAAGCCGAGGATGGCGCAGGCTGCCAGGGAGGGCGGGAAAAAGCGTCTCATTGGTGCTCGCGGAATTCTGTTGGGGTCAAACCGACGATTTTCTTGAACAGCCGGCTGAAATAGTTCGGATCCGCATAACCCGTGTCGAGGCTCACTTCCTTGATGCTCCTTGCGGGATCTCGGAGGAGCTCTTTTGCCTTCTGCATGCGCGCCGACGTTAGGTAATCGATGAAATTCTCCCCCGTTTCTTCTTTAAAAAGCTTGCTGAAATAGAAGGGACTGATCTCGACCTGCCGAGCTATATCATCGAGGAGCAGCTCCGAGGCGAGATTCTCCCTGATGATGGCGCAGGCCCGCGCGATGGTGGGACTCATGCGGCTCAGCTTGTGGGCGTTGATTTCGGCGATGCATTCATCGAGCCCGTTGCGCGTCCAGGACTCGAGGTCCCGAGGCTCGGCGAGCGCTTCGAGATCTTTCCATGAATCCTTCCACGCCTGGAATCCGCCGAAGCCGGCTTCCAGCGACCGGGCGGCGGCGCGCACCACCGAAAGGATCTCCAGCATCTTATAGCGCAGGATCCCGGCATCGCCCGGATGGCGCTCGGCGATCCATGAAACCAGCCCTGAAAGGAGCGAGTGCACGGATTGGAAATCTCCGGCTTCCGCGCGGTCCAGCAGTTTCCGCTCGCTTTCGTAGGGATAGTCCGCCGCGCCGCGGGCGCGGGCCATATCGTCGATCGAAAAAAACACGCCGCTCGATCCATCCGAATGGAGAATCGCATTCAGGGAGTCGTTATAGGCCGCGAGCGATCGGGCTATGTCGGTTTCCACGGCGCTTACGCCGATTCTCACGCTGATGCCGAGACGCGAACTCAAGCGCACATGCAGGATCCTCACCGCGGACCGGAGCTCCTCCATGCCGCGATCGGGGTCGGCCCCCTTCGGGTAAGGCACGAAAACCACCACCCTGTTCCTCATCAGCGGACCGACGATGCACGTCTCCGCGGCAGTGAGGATATCGCGAACCGTAACGTACGCTTTCGAACGGGTATCCTCCTCCATTTCCTGCAGCTCGATGGAAAGAAAATAGAACGAAGTATCCGTAATGTTGAAGAAATCCAGATAGGATTCGAGATCCCCCGCTCGATCGCCGGGAAAGATGAGGGAATAGATGAAGTCGCTTTCCACGATGTTGACGACGGAATCGAGCTTTTCCCGAATCTGGATATCCGTGCTCTGTTTGCGCCGGAGGGCGTCGACGGCGCTCATGGCGCTGCGCATGGTTTCGGAGATGCGGTTCCGGTTGACGGGTTTCGACAGGTATTCGAAAACGCCGAGATTCACCGCTTCCCGGGCGTAGTCGAAGCGGTCGAAGGCGGTAAGCACGATGATGACCATGGTTGGGCTGAAAGCCTTGATCGCCTTGATCGCCTCGATTCCGTTGAGGCCGGGCATGTTTATATCCATGAATGCGATATCGATCTTGCCGGCTTGGCACGCGCCGACAGCGTCGGCTCCCGAGCGCGCGGGAACGAGCTCCAGCTGTCCCGGAAAATTCCGCTCCAGGATGAAGCCGAGTGAGTCGATCACGATCTGCTCGTCGTCGGCGAGAAGGACCCTATACATTCCGTATCCTTATGGCGAAAGTAGTGCCTGGCCCATTCTCGTTGGAGCGGATATCGAAGAGATCCTTGTCGTTGAAGAAAACGCGGAGCCGGGTGATCACGTTGATCATGCCGATCCCCACCGAGGGGGACTGGTCCGAGGAGGCTGCGCCGTTTTCGTAGAAATAGGAGCCGAAGAGAAGCCGGTCCCGGGTGTCTTCGGCCATCCCCCTTCCATTGTCGCTGACTTCGATCGTCAGTGTACCATCGCCGCCATAAACCCGCAATGTAATCTTGCCTCCGGACTTCATGTCGGAAATGCCATGCTTGATGGAGTTTTCCACCAGGGGCTGGAGAATCATGCTGGGCATCGGAATCTCGAGATTTTCCAGGCGGATGTCTTTTTCATAGTCGATGCGGTCGGCGAAACGCACCTTCATGATGTACATGTAGTTGTCCACCAGGGCGATTTCCTCCGATAGAAGGGCATCCTTGTTCATGTTCTGGATGTTGTAGCGGAAGAAGTCGGCGGTTTTCTCGATGAAGGTGCAGGTGTCGTCGGCGCCCTCCATCATCGCGAGCTGGGCGCCGGCGTTGAGGGTGTTGAACAGGAAGTGGGGATTTATCTGCGCTTGGAGCGTCTTGAGCTGGGCATCCTTGTAGAGCTCCCGCATCTCCAGCTCCTGCTGCCGCAGCCGGCTTTCGACAAGAGTCTGTTCGCGGATCGTCGCGATGTATTCCCGGATGCTCACCGTCATGCGGTCGAAGGCCCGGTTGATGTTCCCCAGCTCGTCGTTGGAATGGACCTTGCCCAGCTCGACGTGGAAATTCCCCGCCGCGAGCTGGTTCGCCGCGTTGGAAAGATCCACCAGGGGAACCGTGATGCGGTCAACCAGAACGAATACGAGCAGGAAGTTCAATCCGACTACCGAGGCCAGAAGCAGCATGCTCAGAAGCTCCACGAGCTTCGTATCCTGGAAGATGAGGTTGTAGCCCGACACGTTCCGCTGGAAATAGCGCGAATTGAGATCGACCACCGCTTCCGAAAGATATCCGTAGTAGCGCAGCGCGGTAGAATAGGCGGGCGCGTATTCGCTCATGTTGTTGCCCCGTCGGGCGTAGACCGCTTTGTCGGCATACTCGAGGAAAGACTCCATGAGCCTGCGCATCTTGTATTCCCGCAGCAGGATCGGATCGTCGGAGAGGGGAACGTGGAAGGAGAGGGCGAGCGTATCCAGCTTCCCCCGCCAGCTGTAGTAGCTCTCGATGCTTTCGAAGGTTTTGAGGGTGATATAGTTTTCCATGCTCGCTTCCACGAGACTTAAGGCATTCTGATATTCGTTGAGGTTCGCGTTCGTCTTATAGGCTCGGGAAATGGATAGGGCCACTGAATTGATGACGATGAAACTGTAGAACACCATGATGCACATGAGCGCCGCGGTCAGGAAAAACGAATAGAAGAGACGTTCCCGGATGCTGTACGCTCGGCGCAGCTTCATCGCGAAGCCGCCAGGTTCCGCCGATCGAGCACATGCATATCCGTGATGACGTAGTCGTTGGCGTGTCCGGTCTCCAGGAGCTCGATCATCGCGTCCACCGCCTTTCTCCCCATTTGTGCTGCGTCCAGGGCTACGACGGAACGGACGACGCCCTTCCTCACGAAATCCAGAATTTCCTTGCTCTCCCGGAAGGCGATGATGGAAACGCGATCCGCCTGATTGAGCTCGATCACCGCCTGGGCCGCCCTCATGGTATCTTCCACGTTGAGGCAGACGACCGCATCCAGGTTCCGGTCTTCCAGCAGCCGCTGTCGGATCGATGCCTCGAACCCTTCGGTTCCTCCGGCCGTATCGAAGGGCAGCACGGTGATGGACGAACGGCTCCGTACCGTATCGCGGATCGCCGAAAGCATGATCGCCTCGGGGCCATGGCCATCCGCGTCCTCAAGAAGAACCAGGGCCGTTCCGGTTTTGTCCACCGACTCGACAATGATGCTGCCGAGCAGTTTTCCGAGCTCGAAGCTGTTCACCCCGACGAAGGATTGGCGGGCATCGGGTACGGTGTCGCTCTCCAAGGAGATGACCGGAATGCCCCGCCGGTTCGCGAGCGCGAGCGCCTCCCTGGTTTCCGGAGAATCGAACAGATACGAAAGAGCCCCGTTCGCCCGGGCCGCCACCGCATAGTCAAGCCAAAACGCGTCTGTCCGTTTGTCCGCATCGGAAGAAGGCCCGACGAGCTCGACCGCCGCGCCCCGGGCGATGCCCTCTTCGCGGGCGCCTTCGTATACGGAGCGCCAGAAAGGCGAATCGGTCCGTTTCGCGATCATCACGAGATGCCATCTGAAATCCGAATCGGCCTCCCGAAGGGCAACGTCGGCCGCTCTCGTACCGATCCGAAGAAGCAGGACCGTAGAAATAAGGAGAAGGCAGAGGGTGATCGAGATCAGCAGCGTAATCAGGATGGCCGTCTTTCGGGTATGCATCGGCGATCAGTATAGCATTATCGGGCACGTGCCGGATGAAACTGTGCTGCCGCCGGAGCAGCGGCCTCGTACCGCAAGACCGCGAAGCGGCGCAGCCGCCGCTGGGAAGCCGCGCCTTGATATACAAGTTCCTTTAACTACAATGGAAGATAGACTGCTCTTCCATAGGGGACTTATGAAAAGGAAAGGCTTCACCGTAGGTTTTCAGCTGATGGCCGGTATCTCGCTTCTCGTTCTCACGCCGATTGTTATCCTCTATCTTGTTACGACTTCGATCGTTAGTTCGGAGGCACTGAAGCAGCAGGACGCGCAGCTCAGGAATCAAACGCTTACGACCTATATCAGCATCGGCGCCCGGTTCGATCAGCTGATGCAGAAGGTCGATTCCGACCTCCAATTCGCTCGGTACGTCCTGGATTCGGGCGGGGCCGTTTCGTTGGCTCCGGGGGCCGCTGAGGTCGAGGGCAAGAACCAGATATCCGGAAAGACGGAATCGATACGGCTGCCGACCATGACCATCGGCGGCCTCCCCATACTGAACGATTTCGGCATAGTCGATGAGATCAAAGGCCGGGTCGGCGGAACCGCAACGGTATTCCAGATGATTCCGCAGGGCATGCTCAGGGTGTCGACGAATGTGCTCACCCTGGACGGGAAGCGCGCAGTCGGCACCTATATCCCGGTGGAATCGGAAGTGTACCGCACCGTCATGGAGGGAGAAACCTACCACGGCCGGGCCTATGTGGTGAACGCGTGGTACATCACCGCCTACGAACCCCTGCGGGACAGGTCGGGAAAGATCATCGGCGCCCTGTACGTGGGTGTGAAGGAAGGGGAGATCCAGAACGTCATCCTGAACGAATTGGCCGATATCAAGATCGGAACATCGGGTTATATCTACGTCCTCAATTCGAAAGGCGACTATATTCTATCTCAGGGGCGCCAGAGGGATGGGGAAAACATTATGGATTCCCGCGATTCCAAAGGCAATTCCTTCGTCCGCGAGATGGTGACGGCCGGGACCGCTCTCAAGGGGCGGGAGACCGGCATCCAACATTATCCCTGGAAAAACCCGGAGGATTCGCGTCCGAGGAATAAGATTTCGGTTTTCACCTATTTCGCGCCCTGGGATTGGATCATCGCCATCAGTTCGTACGAGGACGAGGTCCTGGCCGCCGCCACGGGCACTCAACAGGCCATTCTCCTGATCGCTATCGGCTTCGCCTTGTTCAGCATCTTGATTTCCCTGCTCATTACGCGGACCTTCGTAAAACCGCTGCGGTCGTTCGGGACGGCGCTCTCCGGCATTGCGGCGGGAAACCTGGTCGATAAGGTGAGCGTGGCATCGTCCACCCGGGAATTCATGGAGCTCAGGCAAACCCTCGAGGATGCGCTGCTCTCCAATCTGCGCGGTATTCTGCAGGGCGTCCGCAGCACCTCGGAATCGGGAACGCGGCTCTCCTCCGAATTGAACGCGGATACCGAGAGCACCGCGAAGTCGATGGGCGAAATCTCCTCCACCGCCGAGCGGATGCAGCAGGAGCTCGGGAGCCTCGCCGTCAGGATGAAGGGCGCGGAAGACGCCGTGACTGAAATCGATTCGGGCATCGCGACTCTCGACGAGCGGATCGAGGGACAGACCTCGGCGATCACTCAAAGTTCGGCGGCCATAGAGGAAATGGCCGCGTCCCTGCACAGCGTGGCGGATATCGCGTCCAGGGAGCGCGATTCGTCGAACGATCTGCTCGGCAGAATTCACGAAGGCGGGGAGACGGTCCGGGCGATGGGCGCCGACGTGAGCGACGTCGCGGCGAAGTTCGCCGATATCCAGGAACTCCTTTCGGTGATCGAGAGCATCGCCTCCAGCACCAACCTGCTGGCGATGAACGCCGCGATCGAAGCCGCCCACGCGGGAGACGCGGGAAAGGGTTTCGCCGTCGTCGCCGACGAAATCAGGAAACTGGCCATGTCCACCTCCGAGAATGCTCAGGGCATCGCGGCTGGGATCAATGAGATGATGGCGCTTATCGGCCGGACCAGCGCTTCGAGCCGCGCGAGCGGAGAAGTACTCTCAGCGATCTCGGATAGCACTCAGAAATTCGTGCAGGCCTTCGACGAGATCGCCCAGGCGACGATCGAGGTCTCGAAGGGCAGCGAGCAGACCCTCGCCGGGGTCTCCGAACTCAGGAATTCCGCTCAGGTGATCAAGGAGACGTCTTCGGGCATCCAGTCGAACTCCAACCGGATACGGACGCTGGTGGAGAGCATCCGGGAGGCCATCGACCACGCTGTCGGCGATTTCGGCGACATGCAGCAAGGATTCGCTTCGATTTCGGAGGCGCAGCGGGAAGTCCAGCGCCTGACGGGCGAAAACGCTTCGCTCATGGATCGTTTGACGGAACAGATCGACTTCTTCAGGCTCGGCGACTCGGCCGACCTGCGGCGCAGCAGACTCTAAACTAAAGAAGGCCGCCTCGCGGCGACCTTCAGCTTTTTTCTCGGGCAACCCGGATTTGCCCTCCGCCCCTCGACTTCCTGTCGAGGGCCTCCGGGCCGCCTCGGGCGCTGGCGGCGTACATCCTGTACGCCTTACCTCGCTACCGCAGCGG
>QKCO01000114.1 GCA_003245635.1 Treponema sp. | reverse complement strand
TCATTGTGGTTTAGCCTGCTCATTCTTGATAAGAAACATAATACTACTACCTAACAAAATTGAGTCTCTTGGATAAAGTATTGATCACTTTCGTCTTTTAAATATAGATACTCAGGATTATTCTTCTTAAAACACATTAAAGTCAGACATTGATACCATATTTTAGCATAGATTTAATCGATAGTATGCTGAAATTGAATTTGATACGAACAATTTCGTAAAAATTGTATCTATCCCGAAAATCGATGGGGACTTATTCGTTTGGAACTCGATCACGTCATCAGGGACGATTCAAATCAGTTCCGAATGCCAGATTAGTCCCCGTCTCTGCGAATAGAAACGGTGTATCGCCTCCATGACCCCGTCCGCCTTCCTCCGCTTCGCGGAGCGCGCCGGAACGTTCAAGTCCGATCGCGCCTAAAAAGCAAAGAGCGCGCCTTGCGGCGCGCTCGCTCTATTGCCGGCGATCGGACTTGAACCGATACGCCCGTGAAGGCAGTGGATTTTGAGTCCACCGTGTCTGCCATTTCACCACGCCGGCGGTGCGGAAGATACTAGCCGAAAAGCCGGCGACATTCAAGATAGAAACGTTTCTCGATCGCCTCGCCCATGGAGAAGCTTTTGCGCGGCAGCGGGCCGGACCGGGCGACGGTGGAGAACAGGTCGGCTTTTCCGACCGGCGGGAGCAGGATGCCCACGGCTCCCGCGCCGCGGCCGACTCGGATGGTCTCTTCTTCTCCGTGGAGGTAGTCGATGCTCCGGCCCGCCATCTCCGCGACGAAACGGTCGAGCAGAGGCTGCAGGGCATCGGTCGAAAGGCCCTTCGCGTCGCTTTCGATCAGGACGCGGCTTTCCGCGCTGACCAGCCCGAACCGCATCTTGTCCGCCTTGCCGTCGGCGACCAGCTCCGCAAGCTTTCGGTCGTCCGGGACGGTCCGCGCCGCGAATCCGGGCAAGGCCGCGAGCGCGTCTTCGACCTCGGAAAGCGAGGCGCCGAAGATCGCTCGGTGGATGGGTTCGAATTCGATGCCCTCGTCGTAGATGTTTTCGATTTCGACCAGAGCCCAGCGGGCCGGATGCGCCATGAGGCAGGGTTCGGCATCGTGCGCCGCCTTGTATTCGTCCCACACCGCCTTCGCCGTTGCCAGCGAATGGTTGCCGTCTCCGACGGCGTATAGGAACGGCTCCTCGTCCGTCCCGGCCGCGGCGCCGTAGCGGCTGGCCGCTTTGTCCGCCAGCCGTTCCAGCTCGTCGGCGAAATACGACAGGTCTGCTTCCGCATCGACCAGCCAACCCGATATGGAGCCGGCGCCCAGCATCAACGGGGTATCGTAGAGCGGCTTCCCGCGTCTCGCGCGGGAGCCGATTCCTTCGACCAGACGGCGCTCGTCGTCGTCGATCAGGATCAGCACGTGGGGGCTTTCGACCGGAGCGCCGCGGCGGATTTCCATTCGGGGAGGGATCCGTTCCTTGACGGTGCCTTCGGTCGCCCGGACGAGCGGGCGTTCTTCCGGCTGCCAACGGTAACGCTCCAGGTCGACGGCGACGATCAGTCCCCGGCGAAGCGGCTGCAGCGGCGTCTTCCGCTCGATATAGACCAATCCCCTGACGGAAGGCGCGAAGGTCCCGTCCTCAAGGTACGATTCCATGGCGGAACGGATCGCGGCGATGCGCGCGGGGCGGTCGCCGTCCTCGAGGTAGACTTCAGGGAATATCATCTGGAGGGTGGAGGGGGCGGTTCCGGCCCGCGCCTCGACGCGGCTCCAGTATTCCCTATCCTGGGTGAACTGATCGCAGGCGACGACCGCCCAAGCCTCCAAATCGGTCCCCGTTTTCGGCAGCAGCACTTCGGGCACCGCGGTTCCCAGCCGGGCCAAGCGTTCGTCGATATCCTTCATCGTGTCCTCCGGGCCCGAATATAGTGGGGGACCGGGGAGGCGTCAAGCGAGGGCCGCCTATTAACTTGACAAAGGGGCGGCCTCGGACGAATATTTGATCCGTGGAGGAGTTCGGGTAGTGCAGCTTCAGAGGCCTTCTTTCGTTCAAGAGCAAAGACTCAAAATGAACCCGCAACTCTTCCAATCGATCAAGCTGATGGCGTTGCCCGTCGTTGAGCTTCGCGATCGCATCCAGGAAGAAATCGAGCGCAACCCCGCCCTCGAGGTGGTCGAAGACCGGTCCATGGTGTCCCTCGACGACTATACGCCCCGAAGGGAAGAAGACGATTATTTCGAGGCAACCTCCGACTCCGGTTTCGCGCGCCGCGGCAGCGACGACGATTCGGACGAGCAGCGCAAGTTCATAGAGGGCGTGCTTTCCCGGTCCGAAACCCTGCAGGATCATCTGCTTTGGCAGCTTCGGCTCCAGCCGATAGACGACGAGCGCTTCATCGTCGGCGAGCGTCTCGTCCAGAACTTGGATACCGACGGCTTCTACGTCGAGCGCCCCGAGCTGCTTTTCAAGAACGTTTCCGAAAAGCTCTTGTCCGAGATGATCGGCCTCATCCGCGCGCTCGATCCTCAGGGGACCTGCGTCGCCGACTATCGGGAATCCCTGCTCGTGCAGGCGCGCCTCATGAGCGATCCTCCGGATCGCGTCGAGGAGCTCATCTCGGATCACCTCGAGCTTCTCGAGCGGGGCAAGATCGCCGAAGTCGCCAAGCGCATGAAGAAGCCCGAATCGGAGATCCAGGAGGCCCTCGAGCGCATCAAGGAGCTGTCTCCGTTCCCCGGCCGCCAGTACGACACGAGCGAGACGCGCTACGTCGTTCCGGATATCCAGGTGGTCAGGAAGGAAGGCGAATTCGTCATTATCCTGAACGAGGAGGAGATTCCCGTCCTCGGCATCAGTCCCTTCTTCATGAAGATTTCGGACGGAAAGGACGGCGAGAAGCCGGTCCGCGATTTCGTCAAGGAAAACATCAAGGAGGCGCGCTGGTTCATCCGTTCGGTCAATCAGCGCAACCACACGCTGCTGCGCGTGGCGCGGGCCATCGTCGAATTCCAGCGCAGCTTCTTCATGAGCGGTCCGAAGCATCTGGCGCCGCTCACGCTCAAGGATATCGCCCAGGAGATCGGCGTGCACGAGACGACGGTGTCGCGCATCGCCAACGGCAAGTTCATCCAGACCGAGTGGGGCATCTACGAGATAAAGCATTTCTTCACCAACTCGATCAGCGGAGCCGGCTCGAGCGGGTCGCGCTATTCGAAGGAAGGTGTGAAGGAGATCATCAAGGAGATAATCGCGGAAGAAGGGAAGCGCTTCTCCGATCAGGAGCTGGCCGATCTTCTTGCGCGTAAAGGGATTCCGCTCGCGCGGCGGACCGTCGCGAAATACCGGAAGGAACTGGCTCTCGGCTCGTCCTACGACCGGTAAGGCGCGGCATGCCGCCGCGGGGCGGATTTTAATCAGGCTTTTAGGAGGCAAGTATGAACATCGACGTTAAGGCCGTCCACTTCGCTCTGAGAGAAGGAACCCGCGAATTCCTGGAAAAGAAAATCTCCCGCATCCCGAACGCCGAAAACATGATCATAGACCTTCTGTTCACCTTCACCAAGGAAAAAGACTTCAAGGCGGAGTGCACCGTCAATTTCCGCTGGGGGCTGTCCATCCACGTGGCCGAGCACGACTTCGAGCTCAACCCGGCGATCGACAAGCTCATCGACAAGCTGGAAGCGAAAGTAGTCAAGGAAAAGGAGAAGGTGAAGGATAAGCATTAGCGGTCAAGATCGGCTGCCGAAGGAACCCGAACACGGTCCTTCGGCAGCCTCGAAGGCTCCGGCCTGAAATAAAAGCGGCCGCCCCAGGCAACTGAGGCGGCCGCTTTATTTATCTGCAACGGCTCATTCGCCGTCTTTCATAATCTCGATCTTGATCCCGCCGCTGGTTTCCGGCTCCTCTTTCGGAGGAATCGTGACCCTGAGGATGCCGTTCCGGAAGACGGCCTTGACCTTTTCCTGGGCGTACTTGTCCGCGGGAACGTAGTATTTCTGCTTGTCGATATCCTTGAGCTTGAGCCGCCGCTTGAAGTAGCGGACGCCCTCGTCGGGCGGAACCTCCAGGGACATCGTCGCCGAGAACACCATGTAGTCGCCTTGGAAGGAAAGCCCTATATCCTTCTCGTCGAAGCCCGCGAGCGCGAACTCGAACACGAGCGTCCGGTCGGCGGTCATGTAGACGTTCATGGGCGGGTAGGAATAGCTCGGATAATAGTCGACGTTCTCGTCCTGGGAGAAGCCGAAGGGGCTTTTCCCGCCGAACGGACCATGTTCTCCGAAGGGGCCCTTCTCTCCGAAGGGGCCGCGCTCCCCGAACTTTTGGCCGTACTGCCCGAAATTGGTTTGGAATTCGTCGCTGAAATTGCGCGCCGCGTCGAAGATTTCGTCGAAGATGGTTCCCAGATCGACATAGACTCTATTGCCTTTCATGCAAGGCTCCTTAGTGCGCCGGCCGTCATGGCCCGGTCATGGTGGATCCTCCTACGGAGCGATCCGGCGGCGGGGCGGCTCGCCTCCGTCGTCCCCTTAAATATACCGCGGCGGCCGGCCCCGATCAATACGAACGTTCGCACTGGCCGCCCGGGGCCGTTTGGACTATATTTCAAGCAGGAGGAGCCTATGGAAACTGCGGCATCACTGAACGACTCCGGCATCGCCCTTACCGAGGCGAACCGGCCGATCGACGCGATTCCCTTGTTCCGGAAGGCCCTGATCATGGAACCCGGGAATCCCTTGTTGTGGTTGAATCTCGGCATCGCCCAGCACCGGAGCGGCGAGTTGGACAGCGCCGAAGACAGCCTGGAGCGCTGCCGGGCGCTGGACGAGGACAACGCGGAAGCCTGGGGCGCGCTCGGTCTGCTCCACTACGAGCGGGAGCAGTACGAGGAAGCCGAGTTCTTCTACAATGGAGCCCTCGAGCGGAATGCGTCCTCATCGAGCTTGTGGAACAACCTCGGCGTGCTGTATTTTACCGAGGGCGCGTACGGCGAGGCTCGGGACTGCTTCGAGCGCGCCGTAACGATCGATCCCAATTACTGGGATGCGCTCTACAATCTCAAGGACGCCTGCGCGGAACTCGGCGACGGCCGGGCCGCGTCGGAATTCGAGCGCCGTCTCAGGGAGCTGCCTCCTCCTCGGCGCTGAGGGGGAAATGGTTTGAGGATCCTGTACGTCGCGGAAGTCGTCGGCAAGGCCGGCATATACAGCCTCAAGAAAGCGCTCCCCGAACTGCGCCGTTCGCGCAGCGTCGATTTCGTCGTAGCCAACTGCGATGGAGCGACCGGGGGGGCCGGCTTGGGGCGCAATCATGCCGCCTACATCCGCAAGCTCGGAGTCGATGCGATCACGATGGGCGACTCGGTCTATTTCAAGAAGGATCTTGTCGAAAACATCTCCCGGATGCCCTATGTGCTCCGTCCGGCGAATCTGAGCGCGCAGGCGCCCGGATGGGGCTCCCGCGTCTTCAACGCGGGCGGCAGAAAGGTCGCGGTCGCGAGCCTCTTGGGGCAGTCGGGGTTCGACCGCATGCACGCGGACAGCCCGTTCGACCTGCTCCCGGAACTGCTCGAGCGCCTGCGGCGAGAAACGCCGTTCGTGCTGGTGGACTTCCACGCGAGCGCGACGGCGGAGAAGCTTTCCCTTTTCCGCGCCGCCGCGGGAGGCTGCACGGCGATGGTCGGCTCGCACGGCCGGGTGCAGACGGCCGACGAGGCCGTTCTTCCGGGAGGCACGGCCGTGATCTGCGACGCCGGACGGACCGGCAGCGCGGATTCGGTCGGCGGCTGCGATCCCGCGTCCCGGGTGAACGAATTTCTGACCGGCATTCCGGACTGGACCCGCGACGCGTGGGCGCGGCCGGAGCTGCAGGGCGTGTTGATCGAAGCGGACGACGAGGGGCGCGCCTCGTCTATCGAACGTATACGGGTCGTATGCCCGGAGGCTCAAGATGCAGGAAATCGGAAGGATAACGAAGATAACGGGGACGACGGTAACGATTCAGGGCGGTGAGCTCGGCGGCTGCTTCGGCTGCATGAACGAGGAGTGCAAGGCCAACGGGAAGGTTTTCACCGCGGAGAACCGCAGAGGCTTGGATCTGAAGCTCGGCGAGCTGGTCGAGATCAACGTCAGCGCGGGGGCTACCGCCTCGAACGCGTTCCTGGTGCTGCTCCCGCCTATAGTGGCCTTCATTCTCTTTTTCGCTCTCGTCGCGGTGCTGTTTCCCGGAGCGAGCGAAGCGGCCCGCGCGTCGGGCGGCGTCCTCGGGCTGGTGCTCGGCTTTTTCGGGGTCTACTTCTTCAGGAAGGCGAAACCGGCAAAGGACGTTCCGATCGTCACTCGAACGATCAACGAAACGGAGCCGCCTGCCGATGACTGATGTTTAAACGGCGAAGGCCCCGGAAGGGGCCTTCGTTTTGGGTCAGCTCTGTTTGCCGGTGAAGTCTTCGCAGGGTTCTTCGCCGGTCAGGCCGCTTTCCTGTCCCGAGCCTCTGCAGGCTTCGAGGGGAATTTCCTTCATCGTTTCGCCACAGCAGTCGGGCGCCTTCTTCGTCGAATCCTGAACCACTTCGTTTCCGCAGTCCTTGCATCGATACGCTTTCTTCATCGAGGGCCTCCTTCGCTTATCGCTTCTCCTTGGCGATTGAGCAGATTCGCGCGGCCATATCGGCCAGCGTCACCTGTTCGCTTATATGACCCATTTCGTAGGCTACTTTGGGCATACCATAAACTACTGACGAATGCTCGTCCTGTCCAAGCGTTATCCCGCCTTCCTTGAAAATACTTCCGATTTCCTTCGCTCCGTCCCGCCCCATGCCGGTCATGATGACTCCCAGGGCGCGGTTTCCGAATTCCTTGGCCACGGACGCGAACAGCACGTCGGCCGAAGGCCGATGTCCGTTCACCGGCGGGGTCTCGATGACCCGGACGATGGTAGCCAGCGGCTTCTTCTCGACTTCGATATGCCGGTCGCCGGGCGCGATCAGGATACGGCCGCTCTTCACGACATCCCCGTCCGCCGCTTCCTTGACTTCGAGCGGGCAGACCCGGTCGAGGCTCTTCGCGAATTCCGCGGTGAACCCCGGAGGCATGTGCTGGACCACCAGTATGGGCTGCGGAAGATCCGCGTCGATTTTCGCGAACACTTCCCGCAGCGCGTTCGGTCCTCCCGTGGAAATGCCGATGGCGATGAGCTCGGTCGGTCCGGGCTTGCGCGCGGGGGTCGGCTTTGCGGGGGCCGGTTCGGGAACCCGGCTCGGGAGCCCCATCGGGCGCGGCATCGTGGGCCTGGGGCGTGTTTCGGTCTCTCGCGCTCGCTCGAGCTCCTCGAGCTTTTCGGTCGATGTGGTCTTGCCCCGCT
The DNA here is from genome assembly GCA_003245635.1 of Treponema sp. Taxonomy (GTDB): domain Bacteria; phylum Spirochaetota; class Spirochaetia; order Treponematales; family Breznakiellaceae; genus SZUA-426. The sequence goes on along the minus strand of QKCO01000114.1, from coordinate 25,461 downwards.
TCGCCCGATACTTGGCGCCGTAGGCGAACAGCATCTCCATCAGCTGGTCTTTGACGAATCGGACGTCCTCGGACGCCGCTCCGGTCGGCTTCATGATGAAGTCGCTCGCGCCCAGGGATAGAGCCTCCATCGTGATCTCCGCCCCTCGGCGGGCTATCGACGACAAGATGACGACCGGTATTTCGATTCCCAGCCTTTTGCGTTCTTTCAGGAACTCGATGCCGTTCATTTCCGGCATCTCGAGATCGAGCACGATGACGTCGGGATCGCAGCGCGGTATTTTCTGGAGCGCGAATACGCCGTTCATCGCCCGTTCGGCGACGTTCATTCCGGGGGTGGCTTCCACCATCCTCGATATCAGATTTCTCATGAGCGCCGAGTCATCGACGATCAGAACGGAAACGGTATCGGCCACAAAAGCTCCTTGCTCGCTATGATAAGAATTTACGATAGAAACAGGCCCATTCCGTTTTCACGAACTCGAACTTCGTGTTCATGCCGAACAGCGATTCCGAATGGCCTATGAAGAGGAACGACTTCGGCGCCATGGCGTCCCAGAAGCGTTCCACAGCCGCCTTCTGCGCCGCTTCGTCGAAGTAGATCAGAACGTTGCGGCAAAAAACCACGTCGAGGTTCCGCTGCCCCGAGTCGTTCTTAAGGTTGTGGTAGTCGAAGCGTATCATTTTCTTCAGCTCGTCGTGGATCTTGTAGCCGCCTTCGACTCGGTCGAAATGCTTTTTGAGCGTGGCCTCGGGGATGCCGGCGATGCGGGAGTCGGCGTAGAACCCTTCCTTGCCGACCATCAGCGATTTCAGGCTGATGTCGCTCGCTATGATCTCCGCCGTCCAGGGCGGGGGCAGCAGATCCTTGAGCATGATGGCGATGGTGTACGGCTCCTCGCCGGTCGAGCATCCCGCGCTCCAGATCCGCAACTTGTGGTCGTTTGCCGGCTTTTTGATCTTCATCAGCTCGGGGATGATGAATTTCTCGAACGCGTCGAAATGAGCTTGGTTCCTGAAGAAGCGCGTCAGGTTCGTCGTGATCGAATCGAGGAAGGCCTTCATTTCTTCCTTGTCCTTCACGATCACGTCGTAGTACTGGCGAACATGCTCGAGCTTCTTTTCCCGAAGCCGTTCCTTGAGGCGGCTTTCCAGTATCGACCGGTTCGTGGCCGAAAAATGGATGCCGCTCTCGTCGTATATCAGCTTTCGGAATTGCTCGAAATCGCCGTCGGTAACGAAGTCCGCCATACAAACCAGCTCCTCTGATGTCAAAGTGTAAGGACGCCGTTATCGGCTGTCAATCGATTGCCCGCATAATGCCGACTTCAAGCTTGCGGCGTGGTATAATCGACGATATGGTTCCGCGAAATATCATGCTTTCGGTAGCCGGCGTCGCATTGGCCGACGATGGGGATACTCCTTTGGTCCTGCTCCGGGATTCGGCGGATGGACGGTACCTGTCGGTCCCCGTCGGTGCGTTCGAGGCGAGCGCGATCATCATCGAAATCGAAGGCATAAAGCCGCCCCGGCCGCTGACCCACGACCTGTTCGCGGAATTGTTCTCGCGCCACGGCTTCAAATTCATCGCTTTCGGCATCTACGCGCGCGGCGACGAGGGCTTCCTGGGCAAAATCCTATACCGGAAGGGGTTCCGTTCCTACTCTATGGAGGTCCGCCCGTCCGACGGCATCGCGCTCGCGCTTCGCCTCGGCGCTCCGATCCGCGTGGAGGCCGATATCTTCGATTCCCTATCCTGCGAGGCTCCCGCCGGGCACGCCGCCGAATCGCTGGCCGGGTCGGTCCTGTACCTGGAGACGAAAAACTGCGAAGACCGCATCCGTTAGACGCGCGGCAACACGCTCCGTTCCTTCGCGCATCCGTTGACGAATCGCCCGCCTGCGGAGATAATCCGGTTACATGAACAAGTATATCTTCGTCACCGGGGGCGTCTGCTCCAGCCTCGGCAAGGGCGTGGCGGCTTCCTCTTTGGGCGCGCTCCTCGAGTGCCGCGGCCTCAGCGTGCGCATGGTCAAGTGCGATCCGTACATCAACGTCGACGCGGGCACCATGAGTCCCTACCAGCACGGCGAGGTGTACGTCACCGACGACGGCGCGGAAACCGACTTGGATCTGGGCAACTACGCCCGCTTCACCCGCAGTCCGCTCTCCCGCGCGAATTCCATCACCACCGGGCAGGTGTACGACGCGGTCATCCGCAAGGAGCGCGAAGGCCGCTACCTCGGCCGCACGGTGCAGGTCATTCCCCACATCACCGACGAGATCAAGGGCCGCATCCTCGCCGTGGGCAAGGACGCCGACGTCGACGTCGTCATCGTCGAGGTCGGCGGAACGGTAGGCGATATAGAGTCGATCCCCTTCCTCGAGGCGGCCCGGCAGCTCATCCACGAGCTCGGTCCCCAGAACGCCCTTTCGGTGCATCTCACCCTCATCCCCGAAGTCGCCGGCGGCGAGCTGAAGACCAAGCCCACCCAGCATTCGGTCAAGGCGATGCAGGAGCAGGGCATCCAGCCCGGCGTGCTCATCTGCCGCGCTCCGGCCCTCCTGGACGAATCCACCCGGCGCAAGATCGCGCTGTTCACGAACGTCGATCCGGACGCGGTCTTCACTTCCTACAACGTCGACACGACCATCTACGAGATTCCGCTCGTATTCTTCGACCAGAAGGTCGACCAGGTCGTCCTTCGCAAGCTCGGCGTGGAAAGCCGCCACGCCGACCTGTCCGCGTGGAAGTCCATGATGGAGAAGTTCCGGGCTCGGAAGAGTTCGGTCCGGATCGGCATCGTCGGCAAATACATGGAGCTGCACGATTCCTACAAATCCGTCTACGAGGCCCTATTCCACGCCGGACTCGAATGCGGCGTCGGCGTGGAGCTCGTGAAGGTCGATTCCTCCAAGCTCGAGGGCGATGTCGATCCGGATACCCTGCTCGGCGCCGAGGCTCCCGGCGGCGCGGTCGACGGCGTGCTGGTTCCCGGCGGTTTCGGCCAGCGCGGCATCGACGGCATGGTCCGGGCCGCCCGGTGGGCCCGGGAGAGCAAGGTTCCCTATTTCGGCATCTGCCTGGGAATGCAGATCATGGTCATCGATTGGGGCCGAAACGTGCTCGGCTGGCAGGACGCCGACTCGACCGAATTCAATCCCGACACCAAGCATCCGGTCGTGAGCCTTCTCGAAGAGCAGATCGACGTGAAGAATTACGGCGGCACGATGCGGCTGGGCAAGAGCGAGACCGATTTCGAACCCAAGACCAAGCCGCTGGCCGCGTACGGAGAGAAGACCATCTGGGAACGCCACCGGCACCGCTACGAGTTCGCCAACGTCTTCCGCAAGGAAATGACCGACGCGGGCCTGAAGCTCGCGGGGTTCACCCCCGACGGAAGCCTGGTCGAAAGCGTCGAATGGCCCGATCATCCCTGGGGCGTCGGCGTTCAGTTCCATCCGGAATTCAAGTCGAAGCCCACCTCCGCCCATCCCCTGTTCCGCGAGTTCGTGGCTTCATCCCGCGACCATAAAGCGGGTCGTTCCTAAAGCGGGGCCCGCCGCAATGAAAGGACGGCTCGCGCCGCTCTTATTCATCGTTTCCGCTTTCTCCCTTTCCTGTTCGTTCGATTACGGGAGCCTCTCCGACGAGGCTCCCGATTCCGTGCCCGACATAGCGATGAGCGACGTCGAGTACATCCGCGTGCGCGACGGCAAGCCCGTCGTGCGCCTGCAGGCCGATTCGGTCGAGCGCTACGAGAAGGAGCGGCGCATGGTCGTGTCCGGCGCTCGTTTCGCCCAGTACGCGGGCGACGGTTCGCAGGGCGCCGTCGGAGGGGCCTCTTCCGCGGTCGTCGACCTGGAATCCGGAGACGTGTCGCTGGACGGTGCCGTGAGCCTTTCTGTGCCGCAGGAAGATCTGGTGATCGAGACCGACAAGCTGACTTGGAAGAACGACGACCGCGTGCTTCTGGGCTCGCCGGACGCTCCCGTGTTGGTGAAGAAGTCGGACGGGTCCTTTTTGAGCGGCCGCGGCTTCACGGCGGACGCGCGTTCGAAAAGCTGGACGCTTACCGGCTCGGTTTTCGGCACCATGGTGGAAGAAGATAAATCCGCGCCCGAAGAGCCGCCGGAGTCGCCAAGCACCGCGGAGTCCGGTTCCGCGGAGTCCGGCACGGAGGACTTCCGGTGAGGCGCCGTATCTTCGCGGCCGCCGTTTTCTGCCTTTCCCTCCTCTCCTCGCGGGCCGAGTCGTTCCGTTTCCGCGCCGAATCGATGAGCGGCAGCCGGGCTTCCGGCCGGGAAAGCACGATACTCGAAGGCTCCGCGCAGGTCTCCACCGATGACCTGGTGCTGAACGCCGACCGGATAGAGCTTTCCGGCGACGGGAATCGCTACGTCGACTGCTCCGGATCGGTCACCGGTGTCGACGAGAAGAAGGGCGTCTATTTCAGGACCCAGCGGCTCCGCTACGACCGGACGGCGAAGATCGCCCGGCTCGAGGGCGATTCGACGCTCGAGGACAAGAAGAACGGCGTCATCGCGAAGGGCCGCTTCATCGAGTACAACGACGCGGGCGGCACGACCGTCCTGCAGGTCGGCGTGCGTCTGTTCAAGGACGAGCTGGTGTGCCGTTCGGAGTGGGCGCTCTACCGCCGCGAGGAGAAGAAGCTGGATCTCGCCGGCATGCCGGTCGTGTATAAGGAAGGCGACGAATTCCGCGCCGACCGCATGCGCGTCGATCTGGAGACCGACGACATCTTTATGGAAGGCTCGATCAGCGGATCGATCAAGGAAAAGGGACGGGATGAACGCTGACGCGGACCATGTGCTCACCGTCGACGGTCTGCGCAAGCGCTTCGGACGCAAGGAAGTGGTGCGCGGCGTCGGTTTCTCCATGACCAACGGCGAGGTGGTCGGTCTGCTCGGTCCCAACGGCGCGGGCAAGACGACCGTGTTCTATATGGTGGTGGGCTTCTATCGGCCCAACGGCGGATCGGTGTCGCTCGACGAAACGGAGATCACCCATCTGCCCATGTACAAGCGCGCCCGGCGGGGCATTTCGTATCTGCCGCAGGAGGCTTCCATCTTCAGGAAGCTGACCGTGGAGCAGAATATCTGGGCGATACTCGAATCGCGCGGGGACCTCTCCAAGGCGGAGAAGAAGGCGAAGCTCGAGGTGCTGCTGGACGAGTTCGGCATCGAACGGTTGCGTGCGCAGCCCGGCTATACCCTGTCGGGCGGGGAGCGCCGCAGGACGGAAATAGCCCGCGCGCTCGCCATCGAACCCAAATTCCTGCTTCTGGACGAGCCGTTCGCGGGCATCGACCCCATCGCGGTGTACGAAATCAAGAATATCGTCCGCCGTCTTTCCGAACGGAAAATCGGCGTCCTGATCACCGACCACAACGTCCGAGACACTTTGGACATCACGACTCATTCCTATATCATCAATGAAGGTACGATCGTCGCGGCCGGCGATCGGGAGGCGATCCTCAACGACGAGATGGCCCGGCGGGTCTATCTCGGATCCGAATTCCGTATGTAATTCCGAATCAATGATTTGCTTGACTTTTATCCCTGCATTGCTATAATCGGTTAATACGGCTAGTCAGGTAGGAGGGTCCTATGGGACTGTGGATAATCATCCTCCCTCTCGCCGGATTGACCTTAGGCTGGTTCATTCGATGGCTGTACGCCAGATTCCAACTTTCGGCCTCCGAACAGCGGGCCGAACGCATCAAGCAGGATGCGATAAAAGAAGCTGAGGCCAAGAAGAAGGAGATCCTTCTCGAAGCGAAAGACAATTTAATTCGGGAACGGACACAGCAAGAAAGGGAAATCCGGGAACGCAGAGGTGAGCTGCAGCGCTACGAACGGCGGGTGCTGCAGAAGGAAGAGGCGATCGACAAGAAGACCGCCCAGCTTGAGCAACAGGAAGAGAAATTCGTTGAACGCGATAAGACGCTCAACGAACGCGAAAACGCGCTGGAGCACGAGGAGGAGCGTTATCGTTCCGAACTCGAGCGGATTTCCGGCCTGAGCGTAGAAGAGGCGAAAGCCCTCATCGTCCAGAGTCTGGAAAATGAGGCCAAGCACGACGCGCAGGCGCTCCTGAACAAGATCGAGCAGGAAGCGAATCTCTCCGCCGAGAAGAAGGCGAGGGATATCCTGATCACGACGGTGCAGCGGCTCGCCACGGAAGTGACCAGCGAGGTGACCGTCACGACGGTGACGCTTCCGAACGACGAGATGAAGGGCCGGATCATCGGCCGCGAGGGTCGGAACATACGCACCCTCGAGACCCTGACGGGCGTGGACGTCATCATCGACGATACGCCGGAAGCGGTCGTCATTTCGTGCTTCGATCCGGTCAGGCGCGAAATCGCCAAGGTCGCCATGGAGCGCCTCATCACCGACGGACGGATCCACCCGGCCCGCATCGAAGAGGTCGTCCAGAAGGTTACCCGGGAGATTTCTCAGAAGATTTTCGAGGAAGGCGAGAAGGTCCTGTTCGATCTCGGGCTGCACAATATGGGGCAGGACTCGATCAAGATGCTCGGACGGCTGTATTTCCGCACGAGCTACGGCCAGAACGTTCTGTATCATTCGAAGGAAGTCGCCGTCATCGCGGGCATGCTCGCGGCGGAGGTAGGCGCGAACCGGGAGATCGCGAAGCGGGGCGCCCTGCTGCACGATATCGGAAAGGGCGTCGAGTCGGATTCGGACCTCAACCACGCCGAGATCGGCATGGAGATGGCCCGCAAGCTCGGCGAGGACGCGCGCGTCATCAATGCGATCGGGAGCCACCACAACGATGTTGAGCCCTCGTGCATCGAGTCGGTCATCGTTCAGATCGCGGACGCGATCTCGGCGGCCCGTCCCGGTGCGCGGCGCGAGACGCTGGACAACTACATCAAGCGCCTCGAGAATCTGGAGTCCATCGCGGAGAGCTTCTCCGGCGTGGATAAGGCGTACGCGATCCAGGCCGGCCGCGAATTGCGCATCCTCGTGAACAACGAGAGCGTCAACGACGACCAGTCGAAGGATCTGGCGAAGCAGATCGCCAAGAAGATCGAAACCGATATGCGCTATCCGGGCCGCATAAAGGTCACGATCATCCGCGAAACCCGCATCGTGGAATACGCGCGCTAGTAAGCGCAGGCGCGTTTCCTGCGGGACGGCTATTTGATCAGTTGGGGCGCGGCCGAATGGGCCGCGCCTTTTTTTTCGGCGGGAGGGACGGGAATGGGCGAGGTTAGGGCACTGATGATCGGAGACGTCGTCGGCGAGGCGGGAATCAATGCGCTCGAGACCGCGCTGCGGCCTCTGGCCGCCGAGAGGGGCGCGTCCTTCGTCGTCGTGAACGGCGAGAATGCCGCCGCCGGCTTCGGCCTGACCGCCGAGACGCTCGCCCGCATACTCGCCGCCGGTGCCGACGTGGTGACTTCGGGGAACCACGTCTGGGAGAAGCGGGAGGTCTGGCCGACGCTCGAGTCCGAAAAACGCGTGCTCCGGCCGGCGAACTATCCAGCAGGCGTTCCCGGTCGGGGCTCCGGGCTGTACGAAAAGGACGGGACCCTCTGGGGCGTCGTCAACGCGCAGGGGCGGCAGGGCCTGACCCCCATCGACTGTCCGTTCCGCGCCGCCGCATCGCTCGCCGAGGAGCTGCGCGGGCAAGGGGCTATCACGCTGGTCGATTTCCACGCCGAGACGACGCGGGAGAAGGAGGCGTTCGGCTTCCACCTGGACGGCCTGGCCGGGGCGGTCGCGGGTACGCACACACACGTGCGCACCGCGGACGCGCGTCTTCTGCCGAAGGGGACCGCCTACATCAGCGATCTGGGGATGAGCGGAGTGGTCGACGGGATCATCGGCATGGATGCGAAAATCTGCCTCGAGCGCTGCAGGACGAGCATTCCGCTGCGAATGGAATGCGCCGTCGGCAAGGCGTCCCTGAACGGCGCGCTGATCGTCTTCGACGCGGAAAGCCGGGCGGCGGTCTCGATCGAGGGCTTCACGGTTCCCGTCGAGCTGACGTAGGCGCTGGTTACGGTCTTTCGAGCGATGAGCGGGTGAGCGGCACGCCGATCACGATTCCTTCCGCTCCGAGATAGTCGACCCGTCGTCCCTCGATGAGTATCTGGACATCCGCGACCGTATCGAATTCCGTCGCTGTCCAGACGATCTGCCGCAGCTGGGCCGCGTAGCCTTCGATGCCGTACGGGTTGAATTGGAACGCATCGTTGAAGCTCAGATACGCGGTCGTCCCCCGGACGGTGGCCGAGAGCAGCTTCGTGCCGGCGGGGATCAACGACGAGTAGCCTTTTTTCGATTCCGCGGCTGTCGGCCCCTTCAGCAGCGCTCCGATCGCGTCGACGAGCGGCGAATCGGTCGTGGGGAGCGGGCGCCGCACGCCGACGCGGGCGATGACGCCGTCGTTGTCTATGCGGACGTACCAGAGCATCCGCTCGCGCGTGTTCGCGGCCGGCTTTTCCGGAGCGGGTTTCGCGGCGGGGACGTCTTTCGGGGCCGTCTTTTGGGGCGGCGCTTCGGCGGGTTTCGGCTGTTCCTTCGGCATATCCGCGGCGGGCTTCTCGGGAGCGGTCGCCGGCGCGTCGTTCTTGGCTGGCGTGGAGGTCCCCTCTGGGCGGGCCGGCTGCTGGGCCGCCGGCTTCTCGGGCGTCGCTGGTTTCTCCGGCGCAGGCGTCTTTTCAGCCGGTTTTTTGTTGAGGATGCGCTCTATGAACTGCGTGTCTTTCAGATTCTTCGCTATAGTCTCCCGATTCACCATGAACAGCACGATCATGAGGATGAGGAAGGCGAGCATGAGCAGGCAGCCCGAGCCGTTGTTTTTGCTTTTCGCTTTAGGGGACGTATTCCGTGCGGCCACGGGAGAATGATACGGGGGAAGCGCGGCGGGGTCAAGCGCATGCGCGCCTTGGGCGTCGACGGTTTGACAGCGCCGTCGGGTATAGGATATCCTTAGCGCAATGAAGGAGTTACGGGGTATCTCCGCCGCGCCCGGCGTGGCGATGGGGAAAGCCTTCCTGTATACTGACGACGAGTCTCCGTCAATTCCCCGATACGGCATCAGGGTGGGGGATATCGAGTCCGAATGGGCTCGGCTCACCGATGCCGTGCGCGCCGCCGAAGAGGAGGTGCGCGAACTCGCCGAGCGGGCTTCCCTTGAAATGGGCGTCGAGCACGCGAAAATTTTCGAAGCGCATCTTCTCATGCTCGGCGATCCGGACCTCATGGAGCAGATCCGCGACCGGCTGACGGCGCAGAAGCGGAATATCGAATGGGTCGTGTGGGATTTGGCCCGCGATCTGTACCAGAAGATGTCGGCGGCGCAAGACGCGTACCTCCGCGAACGCGCGATCGACATCAGCGACGTTTCCCAGCGTCTGCTCAACCGGCTCCTGCACGTCAAGAAGATGTCCCTTGCCGAGCTTCCCGACGATGTCGTTCTCGTGACGCACAACCTGCTGCCTTCAGACACGCTGGTGATGGACAAGAAGCGCGTGAAGGGGATCGCGATGAACATGGGCGGCCGCACCTCCCATACCGCAATCCTCGCCCGTGCCTTCGAAATTCCGGCCGTGCTCGGGCTGACGGAAGCGACTAGGGAGATCGCGAGCGGCGATTTCGTCATCGTCGACGGTTCGTCGGGCATCGTGCTGGTGAACCCCGAAGAGGCCGTCGTGGAGCGTTACCGCGGCCTCACCGAGCGGATGCGGGCCGACGTCTCCAATCTGCTGTCGGAGCGGGATCTGCCGGCGGTCACGACGGACGGAAGGCGCGTCGCGCTCAAAGCCAATATCGAGATTCCCGAAGAGGCCGACCACGTGCTCGACCACGGCGCGGAGGGGATCGGCCTCTATCGGTCCGAGTTCCTCTTCCTGTCCTCCGGCTACAAGGCCGACGAGGAGAGCCAGTACGAGGCGTACAAGCGCGTCATCGAGGCCTTGCCGGGGAAGCCGGTGACCATTCGGACGCTGGACGTAGGCGGCGACAAGATCATTCCGGAACTCCAGGAAGAGGAGAAGAATCCGCTGCTCGGCTGGCGGGCGATCCGCTTCTGCCTGGCGCACCGCGAACTCTTCAAGACCCAGCTGCGCGCTTTGATCCGCGCGTCGGCGGCGGGCGACCTGCGCATCATGTTCCCCATGATCTCGGGCATCGAGGAGTACGAGGCGGCCCTGGAGGTGCTCGAGGAAGCGAAGGCGGAGTGCCGCGCCAAGGGACACACGTGCTGCGACAGCCTCACCGTCGGTCTGATGGTGGAAATCCCTTCCGCCGCGATGACCGCCGACATCCTGGCCGCGCGGACCGCGTTCTTCTCTATCGGGACGAACGATCTGGTTCAGTATTCGCTCGCGGCCGATCGCGGAAACGAACGGGTGGCCTATCTGGCGCAGCCCTTCCATCCCGCCGTCCTCCGCTTCATCAAGACGACGATCGACGCGGCCCACGCCGCCGGCATCCCCGCCGCGATGTGCGGAGAGCTCGCCGGCGATCCGATGGCGACCGCCGTTCTTCTCGGATTCGGCCTGGACGAATTCAGCATGTCGGCCGCATCGATCCCGCTGGTGAAGCGCATCATCCGCGGTTCGAGCGCCGCCGACTGCGCGTCCCTGGCGGAGCAGGCCTTGAAGCTCTGTTCGTACCGGGATGTCGAAGCGCTCGTCCGGTCTTGGATGGACGTGCGCTTCCCTTCGCTGAAAAGCGAATTGTAACCCCAAAAGGCGGCGCCGCTGCGCCGTCGGAGAAACACGCGACATGGAATTCGACCTCGAAAAGAAATACCGCAATCTGCCGGTCGTCGTATTGGCCGGCCGTCCGAACGTCGGCAAATCGACCCTCTTCAACCGCTTGCTCCGCGAACGGCGGTCCATCACCGATCCGACGCCGGGCGTGACCCGCGATCCGATAGAGTCCGACGCCTTCCTGTACGGGAAGCCGGTGCGTCTGGTCGATACCGGCGGCTTCAAGCTGGACCGCGAAGGCTTCGACGGTCTGGTCGTCGAAAAGACGATGGATACCCTTTCCCGCGCGGACCTGGTCGTCCTGGTGCTCGAAGCCGGGGACCCGACGCCGGAGGACGAGCAGTTCATCGAGTTTCTGCGTCCCTACCGGGACCGGATGCTGGTCGCGGTCAACAAGACCGAGGGCGGCCGGCGCGAGGCCCAATCCTGGAACCTCCTCGCTTTCGGATTCGAGGATATCCTGATGGTGTCGGCCGAGCACGGCGACAATATCATCGAACTCGAGGAAGCCATCGTCGCGCGTCTGGATTTCTCGGCGGTCCAGGAGAACGACGACGAAACCCGTGCCATCAAGATCGCGCTGATCGGAAAGCCGAATACCGGAAAATCGACCTTGTCGAACCGGCTCACCTCGAGCGACGCTTCCATCGTAAGCGAGATCGCCGGTACGACGCGCGACGTCGTCGAAGGCGCTTTCGACTACAAGAACCGGCGCTTCGCGGTGCTCGATACCGCGGGCATACGGCGCAAGAACAAAGTCACCGAGAACGTCGAGTACTATTCGGTCAATCGGGCGATAAAGACCCTGGACTCCGCCGATCTGGTTTTCCTCATGATCGACGCGGAGGAGGGGCTGACCGACCAGGACAAGAAGATCGCCGCTCTCGCGCACGAGCGCGGCCGCGGCGTCATCCTGGTGCTCAACAAGTGGGACAAGATGCCCGCGGTGAAGAATACCTTCGAGGCCGTCTCCGACCGCATACGCTTCATGTTCGGACAGATGGAATACGCTCCGATCGTCCCCGTGAGCTCGCTCGACGGCTCGGGCGTGGACAAGCTGCTCGATACGGCGCTGCGCATGTTCGCCCAGCTGACCCGCAGCGTGGACACCGGCCCGCTGAATCAGGCCCTGGAGCGCTGGCTGGCCGATTATCCGCCGCCTATCGGCCCGCGGACGCGCTTCAAGGTCCGCTACGCCACGCAGCTTTCGGCCAATCCGGTCAAGTTCGCCTTTTTCGTTTCGCGTCCGGACGCGGTGACCGAGCCGTACGTGGCGTACCTCCGCAACCGGATCCGGAAGGACCTCGGCTTCTCCATGGTACCGATCGAGATCGAGCTCCGCGGTTCGCGCAAGGATCCGATCCAGGCGCGCAAGGATATGGAGGAAAAGCGGGTCGCCGCCAAGAAGGCCGCCGCCGAGGAAGCGGCCGCGAAGGGAGTTCCCGTCGAGTCGATCAAGCCCAAATCCTCCCGGTCCGCGGCGGCCGCCAAGCCGGGCGGAAAAGGCCAGATGCCGCGCGGCGGAAGGCGCTCGGCGCCCAGCCGCAAGAAAGGCCGGTAGGGAGCGCGCGTGGCCGGCTACCAGATCGGCGAAGTCGAGCGGCTTCTCGGCGTGAAGCCGCACACGCTCCGCTACTGGGAGAAGGAGATCCCGCTGCTCCAGCCGCGCAAGGACGCGTTCGGCCGCCGCGTCTATTCGGGCCGTGACGTGACCCTTCTGCTACGGCTGAAGCATCTGCTCTACGAGCGGCATTTTACCATCGAAGGCGCGCGCGGCCAACTACTGCTTGAAATGACCGGCGCCGCGCAGGATGCGCGCGCGATCGTCGATGCGCTGCGCTCGGATCTCGTGTCCGCTTATTTTCTGTCCCGCCGCCTCAAGTCGAACGCCGCTTCAGCGCTCGGCCTCGACGACGGCGAGTCCGGCTCCGAGGAGCTTCCCCATGCATGACCAATTGTTTCCTCCGCTCGCCGCCGAACTCCGCGCGGAGTCGGCGCGTCTGCTCGAAACCATAGACCGGGTTTTTCCGCTTCCTTCCCGCTTCCGAGCGGAGCTGCCCCGGGACGTCGCCGCCCTTTCGCGGCTTCTTACCGCCGACCGCTCGGACCGGGAAGGCGGCTACCTGGGAAAGCCCGCCGAGCTGTCGGCTTACCTCCGCTATTTCCTGCCCTGGAACGTGTATCGGCTGTCCCGGCTCCTTACTTCGCTGCCGCTCGATTTGAAGGAAGGCGATGTCGTAACCGATCTGGGCGCCGGGCCTCTCACCGTCGCTATCGCGCTTTGGCTGTCCCGGCCGGACCTCCGCGGGACGGAACTCGAATTCCGCTGCCTCGACCGGACAGGCAAGGTGCTCGAGGCGGGAGCCTCCCTGTTCTCCGCGCTGAGCGGCGAGGGCTGCCGCTGGAAGATAAGGACGATCCGGGGGCCGATCGGCGCCCGCGTGGAAGGTCCCAAGGCCGCGCTCACGACGGCAGCGAACGTGCTGAATGAATTGTTCTGGGACGATCGGCATCCGGTGCCGGAGCAGGCTGAGCGCAAGGCTTCCTTCCTGTCCGGCCTGACGCGCGATGACGGACGAATCCTTGTGGTCGAGCCGGGCATTCCCCGTTCCGGATCGTTCCTATCCGAACTCCGCCGGGCTTTCATCGAAGCCGGCCGCGTCCCTCTTTCGCCCTGTCCGCACGCGGGGACTTGCCCCCTGCCCGGGGGCCGACGCGGCGCGAAATGGTGCCACTTCGCTTTCGATACGGACGAGGCTCCCGAGCGGCTGCTGCGGCTTTCCGCGGCGGCGGGAATTCCGAAGGAGCGCGCGACGCTGAGCTTCCTGTACGCCGGTCCCGACTCTGCGCCGAAGGCTCCGACGGCCGCCGCGTCCGATATGAAGATCCGCGTCGTCTCCGACGCCTTTCCGCTGCCCGACGGCTCGTTCGGCCGCTACGCCTGCGCCGCGCGCGGCTTGGTGCTTCTGTCAGGGGACGCTCGGGGGGTGGAGGCCTACGCTTCAGGTTCGCTCGCGGCGCTGCCGGCGCCGCAGGGTTCTACGGATGCGGGCGAACGCGACGCCAAGTCGGGAGCGCTGGTGTTCCGCCTGCCGGGAACGAAGGCGCCGCGCGCGGCGGCGGCGGGAACACCGAGCGCCGGTCCTTCGCGCCTGCCGCCGCGCGGCGGAGTAAAGAAGAAAGGTCAGCGGTAGCCCGAGAGGTCGAAGTCCTCGCCCGCGGATTTTTCGAGCTGCGCGATGAGCGCGGCGATGTCCCGCGGGAGCTCGGCCTTCAGCTCGTAGGGACCGAACTCGCGGTCGGCGGGTTTGAAGAGGGGAAGCGAGAGCTTCGCCGCGTGCAGGCCGAGGCGGGACAGGATCGGCCGTTCTTCGAAGGGGTCCCCGCGCCAGCCGCGCTTGAAGGCAGAGAGCTTCACCGGGCGGCCGTCCCCGTAGAGCGGGTCGGCGACGATTGCGTGGCCGAGCGCGGCCAGGTGCACGCGGATCTGGTGCGTCCGGCCGGTTTCCGGTTTCGCTTCGACTATCGACAGGTGCCCGTATGAGCCGAGAAGTCGGAAGGCTGTGCGCGCGCGCTTGCCGTTCGCCTTGTCGATGACGGTGCGGTGCTCGCGGTCTCCGTCGGGTCTCAGCGGGAGGTCGCATTCGGTTTCGCGCCAGGCGGGATTTCCGTGCACGACGGCCAGGTAGGTCTTGTCGACTTTCCGCGATTCGAAGGCCGCGGAGAGGGCGCGATGCGCGTCGGCGTTCTTCGCGAACACCACCAGGCCCGAAGTGTCGCGGTCGATCCGGTGCACCACGAAGACGCGGTGCGGGAAGGGAAGGGGCGGCGCCGCTTCCGGCGCCGCGTCGATCGCTTTCGCGTACGCGGCGTTGAGAAGCTCGTCCAGGCGTTCTTTCGAATCGTCCCAGCGGTCGGCGAGCACGGCGATGCCCGCGGCTTTGTCGACGGCGACGATGTCCGCGTCCTCGCGGACGACGGTATAGGGAATCGGTCGTTTCATTCGCCGCCAGTGTACCCGAGCCGGGCTCCGTCAACAAGCCCGCCGGCCCGGGGTTCCCGAATCGGGTGCCTTGCCTTTTTGCGCCCTTCGTGTACAATTCTCGGGCCATGGAAATAACTCAAGAGTTCATCGACGGCCTCAAGGTCAACGAGGTCGAGATCATGAAGCGTCTCGCGGAGGGCCTCGGCGTCCGCGTCAATCAAGTTTCCGCCGTCGTCGGGCTCATCGCCGAAGGCTGTACCGTCCCATTCATCTCACGGTACCGGAAGGAAATGACCGGAAGCCTGGATGAGGTTCAAGTCCGCGACGTCGACCACGGCTTCACCAGCGGCAAGAATCTCGAGACGCGCCGCCTCGAGATCGTCCGCGGCATCTTCGAACAGGGCAAGCTGAACGAAGGACTCTACGGCAATATCGTGAAGGCGGCGACGCTCGCCGAGCTCGAGGATATCTACGCTCCCTACAAGCGGAAGAAGAAGACGCGCGGCATGGCCGCCCAGGAAAAGGGGCTTGAGCCGCTCGCCGACGCGATGCTGGAGCTGGCCGCCGGCGCGCTCCGGGAGAAAGCCGCGGAATTCGTCAAGGAGGACGCCGAGCATCCCGAACTGTCGGTCGCCTCCGTCGACGACGCGCTGCAGGGCGCGATGGACATCATCGCCGAACGCGTTTCCCAGGATCCGCTGAACCGCGCCTCGGTGAAGTCGTTCTATCTGCGGGACGGCCGGATCATCGTCAAGGGCGTCGGCGACGAGGAGAAGAAGAAGACCTCGACCTACCAGATGTACTGGGATTTCTCCGAGCCGCTCTCTCAGGTGAAGGCGCACCGCGTGCTCGCGATCAACCGCGGCGAACGCGAGGGAGCCCTCGAAGTGACGCTCGACGTTGACGAGAACGCGGCGACCGAACTGCTGCAGCGCAAGTACACGCTCGCCAACGACTACCATAAGACCGCGGTCGAGGACGGCCTGAAGCGGCTGCTTTCTCCGGCCGTCCTGCGCGAGCTGCGCGGCGACCAGAGCGACGCGGCCGACGACCACGGCATCTCCGTGTTCAGCCAGAACCTGAAGAACCTCCTGATGCAGCAGCCGATCAAAGGCACCCGCGTGCTCGGCATCGACCCGGGCATCCGCACCGGCACCAAGTGCGCCGCGCTCGACGACACCGGCAAGTACCTGGGCAACTTCGTGATCTACAACCATAAGATGGAGGAAGGACGGCGCCTGATCCTGGAGGGGATCAAGGCCTGGAACGTGCAGCTGGTCGCCATCGGCAACGGCACCGGGTCCCGCGACGTCCAGGAGCTCGTCGCCGCCATCATCGCCGACAACAAGCTGGATATCCTGTATACCGTCGTCGACGAGGACGGCGCGTCGGTCTATTCGGCCAGCGACATCGCCCGCGAGGAATTCCCCGAACTCGACCTCACCATCCGCGGCGCCATCTCCATCGGCCGCCGCCTCCAGGATCCGCTGGCGGAACTCGTGAAGATCGACCCGAAGTCGATCGGCGTGGGCCTCTATCAGCACGACGTCAACCAGAAGAAGCTGTCGGATACCCTGGACGAGGTCGTCTCGTCGGTGGTCAACAACGTCGGCGTCAACCTCAACACCGCCAGCGCGTCCCTCCTGAAGTACGTATCAGGCATCAACGGTTCGCTGGCCAAGAAGATCGTCAAGCACCGCGACTCCAAGGGCCGGATCGCCAGCCGCGCCGAACTCATGGACGTGTCGGGCATGGGGCCGAAGAGCTACGAGCAGTGCGCGGGCTTCCTCAAGATCCCCGAGAGCGCCGATCCGCTGGACAACACCTGGGTGCACCCGGAGAACTACGCGATCGCCCGCGAGATCTACGACCTCCTGAAATCGAAGGGCGATATCCCTTCCGCCGAGCGCTCGGCTCTGAAAGAGAAGTACTCCGTCGGCGACACGACCATCTCCGATCTCATCGACGAGCTCAAGAAGCCCAACCGCGATCCGCGCGAAGGCTACCCGAAGCCGGTGATGCAGAAGGGCGTGGTCACTTTCGAGGACCTGCACGACGGCATGAAGGTCACCGGCAAGGTGAAGAACGTCGTCGATTTCGGCGCGTTCGTGGACCTCGGCATCAAGGAGACCGCGCTCCTGCACATTTCCGAGATGAGCGACAACTACGTGAAGGATCCGATGGAGGTACTCAAGGTCGGCGACGTCCGCGAGTTCACCATCATAGGCCTCGATACCGACCGCCGGCGCATCAGCGTATCGCTCAAGAGCGACGCGGCCCGGCAGGACGCCGGCAGGCAGGGCGGCGGCTTCCAGGGCGGCGGCCAGCGCGCGCGCTCCGAGGAGCGCCCCGCTGCGGGCGCGGCCTCGGGCGGAAAGAGAGTGCTCGTGGTGAAGAAGGACGGTCCCCGCGGCTCGAGCGCCGTCGCGGAACGGCCCGGCCGGCCGCAGCCCTCTCCCGCGCGGAGCGGCGGCTTCGGCGGCCGCGGTCCCGCTTCAACAGCGGACGACGATGGTACGATGTACAATCCCTTCGCCGAGGCGCTGAAGAAAATGCAGGAAAAGAAGGGCAAGAAGTAGCACGATGGGAGATATCCTCGAGCGCGGCCTTGCGGAGCTTTCCTCCCGGTTCGCCTCCGCCGGCGACAACATCGCCGCCGAAGCCGTGGCGGATCCCCGCGCGCTCGGCTTGCTCCGCGCCTACGTCGCGGAGATCGAGCTCTTCAATCCCGCCTACGGGCTGGTCGGCGCGAAGGACCGGGACGAGCTGATCGTCAAACACATCCTCGACAGCCTCGCGCCGCTGTCGGCGATCCGCTCTCTGCTGCCTCCGGGCGTGCCCATCGTGGCCGACGCGGGGTCCGGCGCCGGCCTTCCCGGCCTCCCGCTCGCGATCTGCCTTCCGGGCGTCAATTTCGCCCTGCTCGAGCGCATGGGCCGGCGGGTGGGCTTCCTCGAGAACACGGTCGCCGTGCTGAAGCTGCAGAACGTGGATGTCGAGCAGACCGAGGTGGAGCGCGGCCGCGCCGGCCGGTACGACCTCGTGACGTTCAGGGCGTTCCGGCCGCTCGAGGCGCCGATGGTGAAGGCCCTTTTCCGCCTGCTAGCCCCCGGCGGCTCGCTCGCCGCGTACAAGGCCCGGGAAGAGAAAGTTTCCGAGGAGATGTCGGCGATCGGGAGTCTGGTCGGCGGATGGGAAGAGATCGAGACACCGGTGCCGTTCCTGGAGGAGCCTCGCCGCTTGGTAGTCGTGCGGCCGCCGCGGCGGTAGCAGGCTCTGTAAGGCTGCCCGCGGCTCGTCAGCCGATCGGCAGGGTGGCCACGCCGGAGTCGACCGAGTCGAGGATCTTGCCGATCCGGTCCTTCTCGATGAGGTCGATCAGGCGCGCCTCGACGAAGCGTTGGGCTTCTTCGGTGAACGATCCGGTCGTCAGGCAGTAGCCCTTGCCCGCCTTCACTTCCTTGATTCGCGCGTGGAAGTCCCGGAGTATGAGTTCCCCGATCGACCCCTGGGTGCGTATGAAGCGGAACAAGACCGTATCCTGCCATTTCCGCGTCTCGACTTCGGCCAGGATGTCCGCCCATTCGTTCTTGTTCACCGAAATGTCGAGGATCTTCACCTTCGCGTGGGGGAAGTATGCGAGCGCCACCTTGCGGCAGAGGGTGACGAAATCGCCGGTCGGAGCCATCAGGAAAATCTGAAGGTTCTTGTTCGCGTTGAGCTCCTGGTATTTCGCGATGAGCGCCGGCACGTCCCGGTAGTTGGGGTAGGTGGTCTGGATGTCGCGGAGGAACCCGAGCGCGCGGCCGATCTCCTGCTGCTTGAGGTAGGCCATCGACAGGCGGTACTTGAGTTCGACGGAGACTTCGATCTTGAGGTTTTCGTGCTTGAGCCCGATTTCGAAGTCCATGATCGCCTTGGGAAACTGATGCTGGTTGAGGTGGATGGTTCCGGCGAACAGCGACGCGTTGGGGCCGAGGCCGGGATCGGCGCGCAGGTGCGTGAATATCTTGATGGCCTGGTCGGTGTTGTTGAGCTCGTAGTAGCATTCGCCGACGGCGTACAGGGATTCCTTATCCTCGGGGCTCAGATCGATCGCCTTGCGCAGGAGAGCCAGCGCATCCCGATAATTCTTGATGCGGAAGAGGGCGTGGCCGAGGTAGCGCAGGGTAGGGGAGTGGTCGGGGTCCTGGGTGCGCGCCTGTTGAAGCAGCTGAATGGCCTTCTCGTAGCTTTTCTTGTTGAACTCGAGCACGCCGAGGTTGAAGTTGACTTCGAAATTGCTTTGCTTGAGGGTTCGGGCGATCACCAGTCCCTTGTGGGCGTCCTCGGTCCTGCCGAGCTTCAGGGCGGCCATCCCGTACCGCATGTTGATCTCGAACTCGTCGAGATCGGGATTCGAGCCGCAGAGCTCGATGAGCACTTCGTAGGTCTTGAGCGCCTTGTCCCAGGCTTCCTCGCGGTAGTACAGATCGCCGAGCGCGACCAGCGATTCGGCATCCTTCGGATTCTGGGCGAGCTTGCGCGTCGCGTCGCGGATGAGCGCGTCGCGCCCCTTCGTCTTCTGCTTCTTGCGCGCGTCTGTTTTGCGGTCGCTTTTTCTTCCCGTCACGAGCAACAGGACGATCAAGACGAGGGCGAGGAAGACGACGACCGCGAGTATGGGGACGATTCCGAACATAGGGCCATTATCGGTATAGGTTTACGGACTGTCAAGGAAAGCCGCCGGCAGCTAAAGAATTCACGCTTTTCGGCCGATTATCGTAAAAGTTTTCCGTCGTTGACAAAGCATGCCGGCGCGTCTACATTAAAATATAAGGAAGGTGCGGTCGATGGCTTCGAGCATCGGTATCAAGATCGCGAACGGGGAGTTCTATCCTGTCCTCGAGGAAGGCTCCACCGTAAAGAAGCGTCTGGTCCTCACGACCGTGCATGACGGGCAGCGCAGCGTGCAGATCGATCTGTACCGCAGCGATTCGCGCAGCATGGCCGATGCTTCCTACATCGGCAGTCTCGTTGTCGAGAACATCGTCGAGAAGCCGAAGGGCGAGCCTTCCATCGAGCTGGTCATCGGCTCGGACGGGGCCGACGAGCTGGTCGCCGAAGCGGTCGATCTCGACGCCGGCGCCGGCGGCCGCCAGCAGCTGAACGTGCTCCTCCATTCGATGGAGGACGGCGAAACCTACGAAGTCCCCGATTTCGAGCTCGAAACCGAATCGCCATCTGCTCCTCCCCCCGGCCTTTACGCGCGGGATGCCGCGGCGGACGCCCGTCCGGCCCGCGCCGATTTCCCCCTGATCCCCGTGGTCCTGATAGCGCTGGTCGTGCTGATCGGCGCCGGCGCCATGCTCTGGTACTTCGTGTTCAGCGGACTGCCCGCCGCCCCTGCCGAAAAGCCCGCCGCCTCCGCCGTCGAGAAGCCGGTTCCCGCGCCGCCCCCGGCGCCGAAGCCCGCTCCGGAACCGGCGAAGGCCGCTCCCGCGGCGCCGAAGCCCGTTGCGGTGGAGCCCGTGCGCGTCGAGCCGCCGAAACCCGCCGCTCCCGCTCCGGTCTCCAAGTCCGAAGCGGCCGCCCGCCGGACCCGGCCGGTCGCGCCGGTGAAAACGTACAAGGTGCCCAAAACGATTCCGAAGGCCGGATTCCGGTATCGGGTCCGCTGGGGCGATACCTTATGGGATATCTCGGAGGCTTTCTATCGCAATCCTTGGCTCTACCCGCGCATCGCGCGCTTCAACAATATCCGCAACCCCGATCTCATTATTTCCGGCTCCTTCATCAAGGTTCCTCCGAAGAAGTAGATCCTCCGTCGTTTTCATTCTAGCCTACGCGTTCGCTGCGCTCGCCTCGTGCGGGGCTGGTGACGTGTTGGGCTTGCCCCGCGCCGAAGCGGCCGCGCGTCTATCCGTAGGCGACATCGATTTCGTGCTCGAGTCGAAACCGAGCGATTGGAACGTCCTGGCTTCACTGGATGAAAACGCTCCCTTCTTCGTCGCGCTTCGGGCGGATCGTCTCGGCGCGCCGGAGGAGGCGCGTTCCGCGCTGCTGTCGCTTGCCTGGGACCGGTCGGGATCCTTCGCCCGCCGCGAGGCGGCGCGCATGCTGATCGAGCTCGAATCCGCCGCGGTCCGCGCCGGCAGCTCCGAAAAGGACAATCTGCTCGCCTCGGTCGGGCGGTACGAGCGCGAATTCCCGAGCGATCGGGGCGCGCGGGCTCTGCTCGGCTCCGCGCGCCTGAGCGCGGGGGACCCGGCCGGCGCGCTGTCTCTGTTCACGGCCGAAGATCCGGCTGCGACGGGGGCCGAGCGCGCCGTCCAGGCGCTCGCCGCGGCCGCGGAGGACCGCAGAATCGTCCTGTCCTCCTATCTTTACGATGCGCCGGTCGAGGCTGAATACGGCCGGGTGCTCGCCGCAGTTGCGGAATCCGCTTCCGGCTTCCTGGGCGGGGGCCCGCAAGGCCCCGCGCTCGAACGGATCGCCCGCGCGCGCTTCGCGGTATTCCGGCGTTCCTACGCGGAGGCTCTGTCCTTCTTCCGCGAATCGATCTCTAAGGGACCCGATTTCGTCTTGGCCCACCCGGAGACGCTTGCGGACCTCGGGAAGGCCTTTCAGTACGGAGGCGCTGCCGACGAGGGCGCCGACTTGTTCGAATCCTGGGCGTCGCGCTCGACGTTGACCGATTCCTCGCGCTTCAGGCTGCTTTTCTACGCGGGGCGGATGCGCCGGTCCTCGGGGGACACCGAAGCGGCCAACCGGCTGTTCGCCCGCGCGCTGCCTTCGGTTCCCGACGATACGCAGCGGGACGCGTGCCTCTGGTACGTATTGGACGGAGCAGCCGCGCTTTCTCCCGTTTCCGCCGTGCCGCTCCTGCGCAAGTACGTGCCGCTTTGGAAGAACGCCGATTCGTTTTCCGATTTTCTCGAATCGTATTGCGGCGCGCTCGTTTCCGGAAAATATTGGCGCGAACTGGTCGAAACCTTCCGGCTGATCCGTCCCGCGGCGGAGCCGGAGGTCGTAGCCCGGTACGCTTACGTCATCGGCAGGGCCGTCGAGGAAGGCTACATCGGAGCCGACCGTCCCCTGGAGATGCTCGGGGACGGTCTGCTCGGCAACGGTTCGGATAAGCCGCGTTCTCGGATCGCCGTCGCCCGATCTTTTTTCCGCATCGCCTTCGAATCCGACGCCGCATCCTTCTATTACCGGGCGCTCGCGTCTGCGAAGCTGGGCGAGTCGCTGGATCCGGTACCCGCCGAGGCTGCCCTGAACCGTTTCGGCGCCGACGATTCTGCCGCAGGTCCGGCCGTTCCGCCCCCCGCTTCCGCCAAAGCCGAAACCGTTCATTCTCCTGCCGTCGATTTTCTGCTCGCCTTCTTCGACTATGGACTGGGCGATGGCGTCTATGGGTACGCGCTGTACTTTCTCGGCGAGCTGAGCGCCGACGATCTGCGCTCGCTTTCCGCCCGCTTCGCGCAGGAAGGGCTGCCGGGGGATTCGATCAGGACCGTCGGCTTGCTCGCGCGACGGCCGGGCTACGCGCTGACGCGCGCGGACATGGAGCTGATGTACCCCCGCGCGTACCCGCTCGAGATACGGCAGGCGGCATCGCGCTGGGGCCTTTCCGAGGACATGCTGTTCGGCCTGGTCCGCATCGAGAGCGCCTTCATGTCCTCTATCGTTTCCCGGGCCGGCGCCGAAGGCTTGGCCCAGCTGATGCGGCCGACCGCGGAGGATGTCGCCCGCAGAATCGGAAAGCAAGTGGAATTGCGCTATCTTCCGGAAGGCGGACTCGATTTGAGCCATCCGGCGACGAATCTCGCGCTGGGAGCCTGGTACCTTTCGAACCTGAACGAGCGGCTGAAGAGTCCGGTGCTTTCGTTGTTCGCCTACAACGGAGGCATAACCCGGGTCCGCAGATGGCGTTCGGCGCAAGCGGGGCTGCCTGAGGACCTCTTCCTCGAGACGGTGCCGATCAAGGAGACCCGCGAATACGCGAGCAAGGTTCTTGCGTCCGCCGCCGTATACGGGTATCTTTACCGCAACGAACCGCTCGCCCGCGTCGTCGCCGGTTTTTTCCCCGCGACCGCTCAATGAACCCGCCGGAATCCGCCGATAATGAATAGATGGAGGAAATCTCGCTCGTGCCCCGAACCCGAATTCAATTCCCCCGCGCGCTCATAGGGGCCGTCGCCCTCGGTTCGTCTTCGGCGGTCCTGGCGCTGTCCATTTTCGCCGCGGTGCTCGGATACGACAGTCCCGTATTCTTCGCCGGGATTTTTCTTTCCCGTGTCTACGGACTGGCCGCTTTCCTCGTGCCGGCCTATCTCCTGCTCGCGGCGGTCATCCTCGCCGATCCTACCTACCGCCCGGCCCGTCTGTTCGCGCTCGCCGCTTCCGTCTTCCCGTTCCTGACGGTGGCGCTCGGAGCGGCCGTCGTTCGCCGGCCGGAGGAGTTCTTCCCGCTGCTTTCGATCCCATCGTTCCTCAGTCCCACCGGCGTCGCCGCTCTGGTCGGAGCGGCCGCCGTCGTCGAGGGGCTGATCATCGTCGCTTTGGCCGAACTCATTTTCGGGAGGCGCAAGCGGTCCGTCAGGTTCGATCCACCGCGCGAAGAGCCGGTTTCCGAAGGCATCAGGCTGCGCTTCCTGCCGGTTCCCCTGGCCGCCGCTTCCGTCGGAGGCGATATCCCGGCCGGCGACGATCTGCCCGAGCCGGCCTTCCGCGGATATCCCGAGCTGCCGGCCCTCAAGGAACTCGCCAGCGTCGCCGCGGAGCGCGAAGGGCGGTCCCGGCCGGCGGGCGTTTCGATGCCGGTCTCCGAACCGCAGGAAGAGTCGAAGGTCGAGGAGCCGTCCGATCTGGAGCCCGTCGATCCGGCGATCTTTCTCGGCGACGATGCCGAGGCGGACGCTGAAGGTCCCATAGAACCGGTCGAGGCGGTCGATGCGCCTGAATCCCCGGAAACGGCGGAAGATCTCGCCGAAATCGCCGTCGGCTCGGATATTCCGGAAGAGCCGCCGACGCGCGGGGAGGCTGAAACGTCCGCGGCGCCGGAAGCCGCGTCCGCCGCCGAGGCCGAGCCGTCGCCCGCTTCGGCCGAGCCGTCGCCCGCCGCGGCCGAAGGGCCGGACAGCGGCGGCGACCTCGACCGGGCGCTTTCAGCCGCCGAGGCGGAAGCCGAAGCCAAGTCCCGCGCCGCCGCGGAGCACGCCGCGGCTATGGCCGGCGAGCATTCCGCGCCGCCGCCGCGCCGCCGCTCCAACGCCCCGTACGGCATCCCCGTCGAAGGCATACTGACCGCGTATCCCGACGGTCAGTATTGGATCATCGATCAGGCGACCCGGGACTCCGCGCTTATCCTCAAGAATACCCTCGAGGAATTCAAGATCCAGGCAGAGGTCACCGGCATCCGCAAGGGGCCGGTCATCACGATGTTCGAAATCCTGCCGGCTCCCGGCGTGAAGCTTTCCAAGATCGTGAATCTGCAGGACAACATCGCACTGCGGCTGGCCGCCTCGTCCGTACGCATCGTCGCGCCGATCCCCGGCAAGCACGCGGTCGGCATCGAGGTGCCGAACCGCAAGCGCAACATCGTCTCCTTCAAGGAAATGGTCGAGGGCGAGCTGCACCGGGAAGGCAAGAAGCCCGAAATCCCGATGATTCTCGGCAAGGACATCACCGGAGAGGCGATCTCCATCGATCTGGTATCCACCCCGCACCTTTTGATCGCGGGCGCCACGGGATCGGGAAAGTCGGTCTGCGTGAACTCGATGATCCTGTCGATCCTGTACCAGAAGTCGCCGGCGGAGGTCCGGCTCATCCTCATCGACCCCAAGATCGTCGAGCTCAAGCTCTACAACGACATCCCCCATCTGCTGACGCCGGTCATCACCGAACCCAAGCGCGCCTTCCAGGCTCTCCAGTACTGCATCTTCGAGATGGAGCGGCGCTATGCGCTTCTGGATTCGATGGGCGTCCGCGACATCCGAAGCTACAACCGGCGCATCAAGGAGCGGAGCATCGCGACCGAGCGCCTGCCGTACATCGTCGTGGTCATCGACGAGTTCGCGGATCTCATGGCGACCACGGGCAAGGAACTCGAGTCCACGGTGGCGCGTCTGGCGGCGATGAGCCGCGCGGTCGGCATCCACCTGGTGCTCGCCACGCAGCGCCCGTCCATCGACGTCATCACGGGCCTGATCAAGGCGAACATTCCCAGCCGCATCGCGTTCATGGTCGCCGGCAAGATGGACAGCCGCATCATCATCGACATGGTCGGGGCCGAGAAGCTGCTGGGCAAGGGCGACATGCTCTACGCCGGCGTCACCGATCCCTTCCCGATCCGCATGCAGGGCGCCTTCGTCTCCGAGGAGGAGGTTGAGCGCGTCGTCGAATACGTGAAGACGCTCGGCGAGCCGGACTACATCGACGAGGAGATCTTCTACGACGACGAAGACGAGGAGAATCCCGAACCGAGCCTTTTCGGCGACGAGGAGGATCCCTTGTACGACAAAGCCCTCGAGATCGTGGCGCAGCAGGGGAAGGCGAGCGCGAGCTTCATCCAGCGGCGGCTCAAGATCGGCTACAACCGCGCCGCGCGCCTGGTGGAGCTCATGGAGGAGCGGGGCCTGGTAGGCCCGGCCCAGGGTTCGAAGCCCCGGGACCTTCTGCGCATGCCCTGACCCCGGCGCTTTACTTTTCGCCGCCT
>QKCO01000002.1 GCA_003245635.1 Treponema sp. | reverse complement strand
GGTGACCGAGGACCTTGTAGACGCGTACCTGGGGCTGGTAGCCGCCCGCAGCCGACTCGACGCCGCCTCGGCGGCGGTCTCCCTGGCGGAGGAAAGCGCCAAGAACGCCGCCGCCCTGTTCGAGAACGGCCTCGCGCTCGCCTCCGACCGCGGCGACAGCGAACTCCAGCTCTTGAGCGCCCGGCTCGACTACGCCAAGGCGCGCGTCGGCGCTATCTCTGCCGGCGTGGCCCTCAGCCTCGCGCTCGGCGGGGACTGGGAGAAGACCGAATGAGCGGAAATGGAAGGAGGCCGGTCATCGAGTCCGCCGCGCTGGTCAAGCGCTTCGGCTCCTTCACCGCGGTCGACCGCGTCGACTTCTCCGTGGAAGCCGGCTCCATCTTCGGCCTCCTCGGCGCGAACGGGGCGGGCAAATCGACGCTCATCAGGATGCTCATCGGCCTTCTCACGCCGACTTCGGGTTCCGCGCGCGTGGCCGGCTTCGACATCGCCGCCGACCCGGAATCGGTGAAGCGCAACGTCGGCTATATGTCCCAGCGCTTTTCCCTCTACGAGGACCTGAGCGTGGCGGAGAACATCAATTTCTTCGGCGGCGTCTACGGCTTGTCCGCGCTGGAACTCAAGCGGGCCGAAGCGCGCGTGCTCGCGCTGGCCGGGCTCGAAAAGGAACGGAACCGGCTGACCGGCGAGCTTTCCGGCGGCTTCAAGCAGCGGCTCGCGCTCGGCTGCGCGATCCTCCATACGCCACGCGTGGTGTTCCTGGACGAGCCGACCGGCGGCGTGGACCCGGTCTCGCGCCGGCTCTTCTGGGAAATCATCTACGGCCTGGCAGCGCAGGGAACCACGGTGCTCGTCACCACGCACTACCTGGACGAAGCCGAATACTGCGATTCCCTGGTGCTCATGCACTCCGGCCGCGTCGTGGCTCGCGGCAGCCCGACGGAGCTGAAGCGGTCGCGCCTGGAAGGGACCGTGCTCGAGACCGAATGCTCCGAGCCGGCCGCCGCCCTGAAGACGCTCGCGGGCGCCGATTGGCTCCTCGAGGCCACGCTTTTCGGCACGTATCTGCACGTGCGGGTGCCCGACGAGTCCTACGGCCCGAAGGTGCGCGAAACCTTGTCCGGGGCGGGGTTCTCCGTCGGTCGGGTCGAGGCGATCCAGCCGACGCTCGAGGATGTGTTCATCAGCGTGATCGACGAGAAGGGGAGGGGCGATGTACCTCGCGCTTAGGTTCAAGGCGATCGTCGTGAAGGAATTCCGCCAGATATCCCGCGACGTGGGCACAATCACCGTCCTGGTCGCGCTGCCGATCTTCCTGCTCGTGCTCTTCGGCTACGCGATAAGCCTGGACGTGCGGGACATCAAGCTCGCCGTCTGGAACCAGGACCGGTCTCCGCGGTCCCGCGAATTCCTCGAAAACTTCTTCAATTCGGGCTATTTCTCCTACGCCGGAGACATACGCGCCGTCGGCAACCGCGACGAGTATCTCCAGGAAGGGAAGGCGCTCATGGTCCTGACCATCCCCTCGGGCTTCGAGCGCGATCTGGACCGCGGCAGCCCGGCCGAGGTCCAGGTGCTTGTGGACGGCAGCAACTCGACGACTGCCTCCACGGCGCTCGGCTACCTGCAGGGCGCCGTATCGTCCTTCTCGAGGAAGGCGCGCGCGTCCCGATTCGGCGGTCTCGGCACGGCTCCCGCCATCGATCTGCGCACGCGGGTGGTGTACAACCAGGAGCTCAAGAGCATCAACGCGCTCGTGCCCGGCCTCATCGTCCTCATTCTGACGCTGGCCTCGGTCATCTCGACCGCTCTCGCGCTGGTGAAGGAGAAGGAGCACGGCACGATGGAGCAGCTCGAAGTGTCGCCGATCAACGCGTTCGAGCTCGTGGTCGGCAAAACGCTGCCCTACCTCCTGATCGCGATCGTCTCGGCCTGCCTGGTCCTGGCGTCCAGCCGCTTCTTCTTCGGCGTGGAGATCAAGGGAAGCCTGGCGCTCCTGTTCTCCACCATGCTGCTCTTCCTGCTCTGCTCCCTGGGCATCGGCATCCTCATCTCCTCGGTCGTGGATACCCAGCAGGCCGCCTTCATGATCGGCGCGATGGTGACCATCCTTCCGTCCTTCATCCTTTCCGGCTTCATCTTTCCCATCCGCAACATGCCGAAGATCATCCAGTACATCACCGTCGTTTTCCCCGCGCGCCATTACCTCACGATTCTGCGCGCGATCATGATGAAGGGCGTCTCCCTCTCCGACATACTGCCGGAAGTTGTTTTCCTGGCCTCGCTCTCGGTCGTATTCCTCGGCGGCGGAGCCCTGCGGCTATCCAAATCCAGGAGCTGAAAGGTGTGGAGCAGAATACGCTTTTTGATCGTCAAGGAATTCAAGCAGCTCTCCCGGGACAAAAAGATGCGCGGCATCGTCTTCGTCGCCCCCATCCTGCAGATTCTGATACTCGGCTACGCGGCGGACATGGACGTCTATCGGGTGCCGCTGGCCGTCTACGACCAGGACCGCGGCGTCCGCGCGCGCGAACTGGTCGCCGAATTCGTCAAATCAGACTATTTCCGCCAGGTCGAGCAGGCGGCCTCTCCCGCCGATCTCGACGCCGCGTTCGCCTCCGGCCGCGCCGAGATCAACCTCACCATTCCGCGCGGCTTCACCGCCGACCTCGAAGCGGGGCGGACCGCATCGATCCAGCTGGCTGCCGACGGGTCTAATTCCAGCAGCGCCTCCATCGCGCTCTCCTACGCCTCCTCGATCGTCGCCGACTATTCCTCCCGCGTCGGGGCGGTGCATGCTTCGGGCGGAGCTCCGGTCCTGTCGGCCGCCGTGCGCGTCTGGTACAATCCCGACCTGCGCACGCGCCTGTTCATGATTCCCGGCGTGCTCGCGCTCCTCCTGATGATGTTCACGCTCATTCTGACCTCCCTCGCGGTCGTGAAGGAGAAGGAGCTGGGGACGATGGAGCAGCTGATCGTCACGCCGCTGCGGAGCGCGGAGCTCATCATCGGCAAGCTTGCGCCCTTCGTCATCGTCAGCTTCGTCATCGTGCTCCTGGTAGTGAACGCCGCGGGGCTCATCTTCGGCATCTGGCCGCGCGGGTCGGTCGCGCTCCTGGTGGCCCTCTGCGGCGTCTTCATCCTGAGCACCCTCGGGCTGGGGCTGTTCGTCTCCTCGATCGCCGCCAACCAGCAGCAGGCCATGTTCTTCTCGATCTTCTTCTTCATGTTCCCGATGACGATACTCTCCGGCTTCGTCTTTCCGATCGAGAACATGCCGCCCTTCGTTCAGGCGATCACCCTGGTCCTGCCGCTGCGCTACTTCTTCGTGATCATCAGGGGCATCTACCTCAAGGGCTCGGACCTCTCCGTGCTCTGGCCCCAGGTGCTGCCGCTCCTGGGGATAGGTCTGGCCGTCATCGTCTTCAGCATCCTCCGCTTCAAGAAGCGCCTGGACTGACGGGATCCGGCGTCAGGCGCGCGGAGGGACCGGCGTTCCTGAAACGGTTTTAGCTGCGGCGAAGCCCCGCCGCTTCATGCTGCCCCACTCGCGCTTTCCGCGCAGGATGTCGAAGAAGGCGAAGACCCGGGAAAAGCTCATCCATTGCCGGAAGCCGAAATTCTCGAGGACGGAGAAAGCCAGCAGTCCGAGCGTCTGCCTTGAGGCGTAGTACATGACCTGGAACTCGCTGATGGCGAGCGCCGCCGTCGAAATGCTGACGCCGAAAATGATCGTCGCGGCCAGAAGGAAGAGCGCGAGCGGGCCGTTGAGCAGGCCGAAAAGAGCGGCCAGCGGAACCGACAGCCAGCCGAAGAATTCGAAGAAGGGTCCGATCGTCTCGAAAATGAAGAAGTAGGGCAGGGCCACCAGCCCCATCGTTCCGTATTTCGGATTGAAGGCGCAGCGACGGTGGTAGAGGAGGATCTCCAAGAGCCCCCGGTGCCAGCGGCTGCGCTGTTTGCCGAGCGTTTCGGCGTCCTCGGGGACCTCCGTCCAGCAGTTGGCGTTGAACGCGTAGCCGATCTTGAACGGCAGCCTCTTCTCGTGCATGTGCCGCGAGAGGCGGACGACCAGCTCCATGTCCTCGCCGACCGTATCGAATTTGCCTTTTCCTTCTCCGGTGAGGTATCCGCCTATCTCGAGCACGCGCTGGCGCCTGAAGAGGCCGAACGCGCCCGAGATCACCAGAAGCGAATCGATGGCCGTCCAGCCGAGCCGGCCGGCGAGGAACGAGCGCAGGTATTCCACCGTCTGGAAGCGGGCGAGGGGCTTCCGGGGCGGCCGGTACGCGCGGATGCTGCCCATGCGCACTTCGCAGTCGTTGACCGGGATGATGTTGCCGCCGCAGGCCACCATTTCCCGGTCCTCGGCGACGATCTGGTACATCATCTTGGTCAGCGCGTCGCCCTGCAGGAGAGAATCCGCGTCGACGCAGCACAGGTAGTCGTGCTTCGCGAAATTGATCCCCGTATTGAGGGCGTCGGCCTTGCCTCCGTTGACCTTGTCCACGACCGTCAGGAACGGGTGCTTGGCGCTCGTGTAGACGCCCCTGATCGGCGCGCTCGGAATGGCGATGGAAGGCCGGTAATCGCTTTTCTCCATCGAGTACGCCTGGACGATACGCTCGAGCGTATGGTCGGGCGATCCGTCGCAGACGACGACCACCTCGAATTGCGGATAGTTGAGCGAGAGGATCGACCGGATGCTTTCGACGATCGAATCCTCCTCCCGGAACGCGGGCACGATGATCGACACGGGCGACATCAGGCGCTGCGTGGTCAGGAACGACGAGCGGGCCTGCGTCCACAGCCGCAGTTCCTTGATCAGCTCCAGAACCGAGAGCCCGAGCAGCCCCAGGTATACGCTGTTGATCGCCAGCGAATAATACGCGAAGGCGGATGCGTAGCCGATCAGGTAGCGCTGGATCGAGGGTACGAGCCCTTCGCCCGGTACGCGGAAAAAGGCGATGAAGGCGAGCGGCGCGCCGAAGACCGAAAGCGCCATGACCGCCCAGAGGAAGGCGCGTCCGCCCGCGTCGATCGTCAGCGGACTGCGGCGCTGAGCCTTCGGCGGAGGCTCGATGCCGAGCTTTTCGAGAATGCGGGGGTCGAGCCTAGCTGCGAGCTCCGGCTTGTCCCGCTCGTCGATTTCTCCCCGCATGAGCTCGACGATCGTCGTTTCGATATCCTCGTTCTTGTTGGTCTGCAAAAAGCCTTCTATCGCCGACACCCGCTTGCGCTTGATCAGGTACCGAAGGAGGCTCGATACGTTCCGCCCTCCGTAGACGAAGTAGTCCATCCGGGAGGAAAGTACGGACGAGACCGCGTTCAGCCGCACCAGATTGTTGACTTCGGGGTTGGCGAGCTCCGTTTCGAAGCGGTCGAAGAGGATCGGCAGCAGCGACGGCATGTTCCGCGCGATCGCTCCGAGCGCCGACTCCGCGCGGGAGGAAATCGCCGGATCGCCGGCCGCCTCGATAAGCTGCGCGAGCGATTCCCGTCCGGGAAAGCGGGCGAGCGCGTCCAGCGCCCAGCCGCGCACTCCCGCGTCGGGATGCTCATGGAAACGCCGTTCGCTCAGTTGTTCGGGATAGCGTTCGCACAGAAGCCGCGCCGCCGCCGCCGCGTACGGTCCTCCCGAGACCGCTTCGCCGACGATGTGGTCGCGCAGCCTGGTGGTCATGAACCGCGCCGAGAAGGAGAGCGCGAGCGGGAAAAGCCGCTTGTTGCCGGCGTCGAGCTCGTCGCCCAGGTAGCGGCCCAGGCTCGCGCCGAACAGCATCAGGATTTCGGTCATCCGGTAGGCGTACCACTCGGCCCCTTCGCGCAGCGTGCCGACGAGCAGGGGGATGGCCTCGACGACCTGCAGCCGGGCGAGCGAGTGCGCTATCTGGAAACGGACGACCGCGGACCGTTCCCGTTCGAAGGCTTCGGTCAGCACCGGGCCGGCTTCGGCCGCGCCGCAGACCGACAGCAGGGCCGCCGCTTCGAGCCGCCGCGCCTTGCGTCCCGAGCGCAGACGAGCGCGCCAGCGCTCGTCCATCCCCCAGCGCTTCAGCTCCTCCCGTATCCGTGAAACCATCGTCGACGGGATTTCGATTTCGTCGCGCAGGCGCGCGTATTCCCGGATGAACGCGGCGGCGCGCGTGCGGTCGCCGAACGCGATCTCCCCGCCGGAGACCGCATCGAACAGCTCTTTGCGTATCGCCATCGCCTGTCGGTGCCTGTTCCGGTAGTAGCGCTTCGCGGAGAAGAGAGCGACGACCGAAATCGCCGTGAGGATCGAGAAAGCGATGCTCAGATACAGGGGAAGACGGTATTCAACCGGCATGGCGGTCGCTCGCTTCGGTCAGGTTTTTCGCCAATCCGATAAGCTCCTCAATCAATACGGGGCGTTGGAGCAGCAGCGTGACTCCGGCGGCATAGGCCCGCTCGGCGATATCGGGGCTTTTCCGCTCGGTGATGACCAGGTAGGGCACTCGGGCCGTTTCGCTCTGCTCGCGCATCTTTTCCCTGAGCGCGAAAGCGTCCAAACCCGGGATGTACAGGTCCGCGATGACCAGCGCCGGGTGCTTTTTTTGGATGGACTCGAGCGCGTCGGCCCCGTTCGTCTCCTCCCTCACCGCGAAGCCGCTGTTCTTGAGCATCGACGAGAACAGTTGGATGCGGAAGGGATCCTGGTCCACCAGGACGACGTCCTTGCGGGCGAGCTCGAGCGCGTCGAAGTCCTCGTCGGCGCGCACCGTGTTCATGCCTTCTCTCCTGGCGATGTCCAGGCGCCGCTTGGCCCGGTCTGAAAGGCGTTCAACGAGGCGCTGGCGGTCCTCGTCGCTCTGGTCCATCACTTCGGACATGTTGACCACGCCGATCGAGACGGTGATCGGCTCGAGGTAGATTTCCGAAGCCGCCGTCGTCGAACGGATATTTTCGGCGATGGCCGCGCCGAGCCCCTTGTCGGCCCACGCGAGGTAGCAGGCGAAGAGGGCGCCGCTCAGCCTGAACAGGACCGCGTCCGGGGTCACCGAATTCGGAAGCGCGCTCGCGAATTTCTTGAGCGTCTCGTTCGCGCCTTCCGAACCGTGCCTGAGGTTGACGCCGCTGAAGCGGTCGATCGAAATGAACAGCAGCGCCCCGTCGGCCTGCACGTCGAGGCTTATGTCTACCGCGCCGCGGATATATCGCCTGAAGAAGGCTTCGTTGTAGAGGCCCGTGATCGGGCAGCGGAAGAGCTTCTCCTCCAGATCCCCGATGGTCCGCTCCAGCTCTCCGTTCCGCGCCGCCAGGCTGCGGATGGTCTCCTCGAGCTTCTCTACCGTCTTGAGCTGATCTTTCTTTCTCATGCTTCTTTCGCCTTTTCGGTCACTTTACGCGAGCGAACTCGTCCCGCATCCCATAATAGGCGGCTTTCGGCCGTTCCCGCCAGTTTTCCGTATTCAGGACGGGCGGCGGAACGATCCAGGGGGCCTTTCCGTCGGGGAATCGGGCTTCCGCCTTTCCGCCGGAGAGGAGCAGCGCCGATACGCCGATGCCGTCGCTGCGCGTCGTCTCGAGCTCGTCGCGGCCGGGGAAATAGGTGAAGGCCCGCCCGTCGTCCAGCACCGTCAGGTCGAGCGGGTTCCCCACCGACAGCGCGTTCCAGGGCAGCCGCAGTGTCAGCGACGCATCCTCGACGCGGACGTCGGCGACGGGGTCGTCGAAATCGCCGAAGCGCATGATGAGCCGCTCGGCGCGCACCGCGGGGACGGCGGACCCGTCCTTCCTGACCCTCGCCTTGTTGACGATGGGCTCGATCGCCTCGAATCGTCCGTCCGTCCGGGCGCGGGAGGCGAAGCGGTATTCGCCCGCGTTGTAGTCGGGCGTCGCGAGCAGCCGGGCGCGGCCGTCCTCGACCTCTACCAGGAATTCCATGCCCGAGGGCGCCCGCTCGGCTCCATCCCCCGGATACGCGAACTGGCCGCGGGATCGGTCGTAGGTGTCCAGCCCCACCAGGAGGCGGCCGCCTCCGCCGAGAAACGCCTTCGCGCCGAAATCGAATTCGAGGTACAGGAAGTCGGTATTCGCGTAAGCCTTCGCGCCGGCGACGGCCCCCGAGCTTTTCCGCTCCGCGATCGGCGCGCGCGGTTCCCGCGCCTCCATCGCGATCAGCCCGTAGTTCTGCTCCGGGTCGATGAGGTTGCGCCAGTGGACCTGCGCGTCGTAGGGCCGCATGGTCGCCTCGGTCGTCCAGGTTTTCTTCGCCCATTCGTCGATCCACTCGAACACGACGCCGCCTATGTAGCCTTCCCTGAGGATGGCTTCGTACAGGCGCGGCAAGCCCGCGGCGGCCTCCTGCTCGCTCAGTCCGCCGTGGTCGTAGCCGTCCGGGCTCACATGCGCGGTCGCCATCCCGTTGGCCAGGCCGAACTCGGCCACCAGCAGCGGATGCTTGGTCGCCGAGCGGGCGAACTCCCGCAGGTAGCCGCCGTAGCGGAGCCTGCCCTCGTCGTCCCGGTAGTCGTCGTAGGACTTTTCGTTGTTCATGAAGTCCGGATAGTTCGGATAGATGTGGAAGGCTCCGAAGAAGCCGGCTTCGTTGTCCGGCCCCGTCTCGATGCGGTCGATGTCGAACACCGCGCGGTCGTTGAATTCGAGCTTTTTGTCGCCCTTTTCGTTCCATTCGGAGTCGTGGCTGACCGGATCGAGTATGGGCCAGCCCACGGCCGCCGTAGGCGTCTGCCGCCCGTAGCGCTCCGCCTCGTAGGCGGCGGCCTGGTCGCAGTTCCGCGCGATCCAGGCTTCCGCGGGCATGCCCCGCGGCGCCGAGACGTATTTGCCCGAGTAGGTCCAGCCGGCGTGCCGGCGGTTGGTCGCTTCGATCTCCTCCGGTTCCATTTCGCGGCCGATCAGGTAGGCGATCGTCCAGGGCGAGGCGTCCGCCGCGTAGGCGCCCCAGGCCCGGCCCCTCCGTTCTGGGATGTCCGCCTTTCCGTGGACGGCGTCCACGGCGAGCCTTATTTCGCGCAGGTAAGCTTCGCTGTAGGCGTCCGCCAGATAGTCGTGGTCGGGCACCGCCTCGTCCGGCCATATTTCCTGCAGCAGGTATATCTTCCGTTCGGAGGCGCGGTTGAAGTCGGCGAAGGCGCGGTAGAATTCGGGCGGCGCGAGCGTGTAGAGCCGCACCGCGTTCGCGTTCATGTCCGCGATCATGCCGAGCCAGCGGCGGTAGAGCAGGGGATCGCGCGGCATTTCGGTGAACCACTTGTTCGGCAGCGCGAGCCCCAGGTTGACGCCCTTGATCGTGATCGGCTGCCATCCGCCGTCCGAACGCAGCTCCATCCGCTTCCCCCGAATGCGCGAAACCGCGCCGGTTTCCGCGGGTGCCGGAAGCGGAGCCGGTTCGCGTTTGGAGCCGGCGGCGGCGGCGCGCACCGCCCGAGAGACGACCGGAACGAAGAGCTTCCAGAACGCCGCGTCCCGCTTCCCTTCCAGGAAGGCCGGGGCGATGCGCCGATATTCGGCGTAGCCGTAGGGCACC
>QKCO01000165.1 GCA_003245635.1 Treponema sp. | reverse complement strand
ACATCCAGCTGATCCAGAAATCGCTGAAGGCGAGCAGAAGCGCGTGCGAGGATCCGGGCCCCCGTCCGCGCGGAAACGCGAAGCGCGCCTCTCCGCCGGCGCCCTTCGATCTGATCGACAAGTATCTGGGCATCGTGAACGAAGAGATCGACCGCCTCAACCGAATCGTGGTCGATTTCCTGTTCGCCGTAAGGCCGATGGATATGGAGCTGCGCGAGGGCGACGTGAACGAGCTCATAATCGAACTGGTCGAGTTCATGCGCTACGAGCTGGAGGCGGCCGAGATCGTTTGCGACCTCAGGCTCGCCAAGAACCTGCCGCTCATCAGCTACGACGAGCGCTACGTGAAGCAGGCGCTCCTCAACCTGGTCAAGAACGCGGTCGCCGCCATGCCCTCGGGCGGTACGCTCACCATCCGCACCGAACGGGAAGGGGACGAAGTCCGCCTCACCGTCGCCGATACGGGAATCGGCATCCCCGAGGAAAATCTGGCGAAGATATTCGAGCCGTACTTCACGACCAAGGAGAGCGGTTCGGGACTCGGCCTGACGCTCGTCTTCAAGATCGTAAAGGAGCACCGCGGAGAGATTTCCGTCAAGTCGAGAGACGGCGAAGGGACTTCCTTCACGATAAGCTTCCCGGTGCCGCAAAAGGAAACGAAGCTCATCGCCTACGGAAGGAGCGATCAATGACCTTCAGGCTGCTCATCGCCGACGACGAGAAGAATATACGCGAGGGGCTCGCCGCCGCCCTGCAGATGGACGGCTACGACGTCGCGCTCGCCGCCGACGGCACCGAAGCGTGGAAACGGTTTCAGAAGGGCGACGTCGACCTGGTGATCACCGACCTGCGCATGCCGGGCGTGTCGGGCGAAGAGCTGCTCAAACGCATCGTCGCCGAATCGCCCGGACTGCCGGTCATCGTGCTCACCGGCCACGGCACCGTCGAGAACGCCGTCGAGGCCATGCGCAATGGCGCGTACGACTTCATCACCAAGCCGGTGAACCTCGACCGCTTGTCTCTCCTGGTCAAGCGCGCGCTCCAGAATAGGGAGCTGGCCCGCCAGCACCGCGAACTGCAGGAAGAGTTCGAGAAGAAGCAGCGCATCGACGCGATCATCGGAAAGAGCGCGCTCATGCGGCGGGTGTTCGACATGGTGCGCCAGGTCGCGCCGACCAAGGCGTCCGTGCTGGTCACCGGCGAATCGGGCGTAGGCAAGGAGCTGATCGCCGACGCGCTGCACAACCTCTCGCCGCGGAAGGACAAGCCGCTCATAAAGGTCCATTGCGCGGCGCTCGCCGCCACTCTTCTGGAAAGCGAGCTTTTCGGCCACGAAAAGGGGGCGTTCACCGGCGCCGTCGCGCGCAAGCGGGGCCGCTTCGAGCTCGCGAACGAAGGTACGCTTTTCCTCGACGAAATAGGCGAGATCGACCAGAACGTGCAGATCAAGATACTGCGCGTGCTGCAGGACAAAAAGTTCGAGCGAGTCGGCGGAGAGGAGACGCTCGAGGCCGACGTGCGCATCGTCGCCGCGACCAACCGCGACCTGAAAGCCGAAATCGAAAAGGGGACATTCCGCGAGGATCTCTTCTACCGCCTCAACGTAGTCAACATCCACGTCCCGCCGCTGCGGGAGCGCAAGGACGATATTCCGCTGCTGGCGGCTTCCTTCCTCAAGGAATTCGCAGACGAGAACGGCAAGCGGATAGAGGGCTTGGATAATCGGGCACGGGCCGCGCTGTACGCCTACAACTGGCCGGGCAACGTGCGGGAACTGCGCAACTGCGTGGAGAGCTCCGTCGTCATGGCGAAATCGTCCATCGTTACGATGGACGATCTACCCCCGTCGATCCGGTCCTCGAGCGACGCCGGCTGGATACGGATACCGGTCGGATCGACGCTCGCCGAAGCGGAGAAGCTGATCATCCGGGAGACGCTCTCCAACAATAAGGGCAACAAGAGCCGTACGGCCGAAATCCTCGACATCGGCCGCAAGACGCTGCACCGCAAGCTCGCAGAATACGGCGACGCGCTCGACGACGATGATGCCGAAGCGGGAGAGCCGGGCGCGAGTTGAGCTATCCGGCAGGCTAGCCGATGTTTCCGGTTTCGCGCCAGCTTTC
Source organism: Treponema sp. (assembly GCA_003245635.1). Classification (GTDB taxonomy): domain Bacteria; phylum Spirochaetota; class Spirochaetia; order Treponematales; family Breznakiellaceae; genus SZUA-426. The sequence goes on along the minus strand of QKCO01000165.1, from coordinate 380 downwards.
GATCCGCTGGTAGGCCGCATTGATGCGCGCTGATTTTTCCGTCGCCTTGCGCATGTTGCCTTCGTGTCCGGCGTGCCGGTCGGGATGGTGGGTTTTCAGCAGTTTCTTATAGGCGCTTTTGCAGATCTCGGCGGAAGCGCCGAAAGGTACGCCGAGTTCGTCGAAGTCTTTACGCAGGGCTTCCGGCACGGCCGGCGCCGATTTCGCGGAACCGCTCCCGGGCATGCGTCCGCCTCGGGGCCTGAAGTCGTCGTCGGACGGCCCGAAGCGTTCGTCGTGGCGCGGATCGCTCCATGCGCCTCCGGCAGATTTTCGATCGGTCTGGCCGCGCTTGCCTCGATTGAGGAATTCGTCGAGTTCGGCCTCGGCCGCGTCGAGGT
>QKCO01000172.1 GCA_003245635.1 Treponema sp. | reverse complement strand
GAAGGTGTCCGGTAACCGGAGCGACCAGCCGCACCGCGGCCGGAGCGGGAACGTCGAACAAGGACTGGTGGCCGAATCAGCTCAACCTGAAAATACTGCAGCAGAATCCTGAGTCATTGAATCCGATGGATGCGGATTTCGACTATATCGAAGAATTCAAGAAGCTCGATCTGGGGGCTCTCAAGAAGGATTTGTACGCGCTCATGACCGATTCCCAGGACTGGTGGCCGGCCGACTACGGCCACTACGGTCCCCTGTTCATCCGGATGGCCTGGCACAGCGCCGGCACCTACCGCGCCGGAGACGGCCGGGGCGGCGGAAACACCGGCAACCAGCGTTTCGCCCCGCTCAACAGCTGGCCGGACAACGTGAACCTGGATAAGGCCCGCCGGCTCCTGTGGCCGGTCAAGCAGAAATACGGAAAGAGCATATCCTGGGCCGATCTCATGATCCTGGCGGGCAACTGCGCGCTTGAATCGATGGGCTTCAAGACCTTCGGATTCGGAGGCGGCCGGAAAGACATCTGGGAACCCGAAGAGGATGTCTATTGGGGCATGGAGAAGGAGTGGCTCGGCGACAAGAGGTACTCAGGCGAACGGGACCTGGAGAATCCCCTGGCCGCGGTGCAGATGGGCCTCATCTACGTCAATCCGGAAGGCCCGAACGGGCAGCCGCTCCCCATGGAATCCGCAAAGGATGTCCGGGAGACTTTCGCCCGGATGGCGATGAACGATGAAGAAACCGTCGCGCTGGTGGCAGGGGGGCATACTTTCGGCAAGGCCCACGGCGCGGGCGATCCGAAGCACGTCGGACCGGAACCCGAGGCCGCTCCCCTCGAGGAACAGGGGCTGGGCTGGAAGAGCAGTTTCGGCAGCGGCAAGGGCGGCGATACGATCGGCAGCGGCATCGAAGGCGCCTGGAAGCCGAATCCGATCCGCTGGGATTCAGGCTACCTGCGGGTTCTGTTCAAATACGAATGGGAACTGACGAAGAGTCCGGCCGGAGCCTACATCTGGCTCGCCAAGGACGTTGCCGAAGAGGACATGATCGTAGATGCCCATGATCCGAAGAAGAAGCATCGGCCGATGATGACCACCGCCGACCTGTCCTTGAAGTTCGACCCCGCGTACGAAAAGATCGCCCGCCGCTACCTGGCGAATCAGGCTGAGTTCGAGGATGCCTTCGCCCGCGCTTGGTTCAAGTTGACCCACCGCGATATGGGGCCCCGCACCCGCTACTACGGACCGGAAGTCCCCGAGGAAGACCTGATCTGGCAGGACCCCGTCCCGAAAGCAGACTACGAAGCTATCGACGGGCAGGATATAGCCGATCTGAAGGCGAAGCTCCTTTCGTCCGGCCTTACCGTTTCCCAGCTGGTTGCCGTCGCCTGGGCTTCGGCCTCCACGTTCCGGGGCTCCGACTATCGCGGCGGCGCCAACGGGGCGCGCATCAGGCTGTCTCCCCAGAAGGATTGGGAGGTGAATCAGCCCAAGGAGCTCGGCAAGGTTTTGGCGAAATTGGAAGCCGTGCAGAACGCCTTCAATAAGAGTCAGAAAGGTAACAAGCGGGTTTCTCTGGCCGATCTGATCGTACTGGGCGGCTGCGCCGCGATCGAGAAGGCCGCCAAGGATGCGGGTTCAGATGTATCCGTTCCCTTCTTCCCCGGCAGGACCGACGCCCGCCAGGATCAGACCGACGAAACTTCCTTCGCCCTGCTCGAACCCTGCTGGGACGGATTCCGCAATTACCGGAAAGCCGCGTTCAGCGTTTCAGCCGAGGAGCTGCTCCTGGACCGCGCGCAGCTCCTTACCTTGACGGCGCCGGAAATGACCGTGCTCGTCGGCGGCTTGCGGGTGCTCGGCGCCAACTGCGGGCAGAGCCCCCACGGCGTCTTCACCGACCGACAGGGAACGCTGACCAACGATTTCTTCGTGAACCTGCTGGATATGCAGACTGCCTGGAAGCCGGTGTCCGAATCAGGCGCGGTGTTCGAGGGCTTCGATAGAAAGACCGGAAAGAAGAAATGGAGCGGCACCAGGGTCGATCTCGTGTTCGGCTCCAATTCGCAGCTGCGGGCCTTGGCCGAGGTTTACGCCTGCCGGGATTCGAAGGAAAAATTCCTGAAGGATTTCGTCAAAGCCTGGAACAAGGTGATGAACCTGGATCGTTTCGATTTGCGGCGAAATCCTTGAACCGCAGAGCGACCGTCGTTCCCGCGTCCGACGCGATTTCGATTTTCGCTTTGAGCTGATGCTCGGCGAGTATCTTCACCATCTGGAGCCCGATCGGTCCTCGGCGCCCCGTGTCGATACCGTCGGGCAGTCCGACTCCGTTGTCATGGATGCGCAGGAGGCACCGGCCGTCGGCTCCGGTCCGCATTTCCATCGTCATCGCGCCGCTTCGGTTCTCCGGAAAGGCGTGCGTGAAGACGTTGGAGATTAATTCGTTCAGGATGAGGCCGCAGGGGATGGCAGCGTCGATGGAAAGAATGACGTGCTCGAGCCGAAGATCCGCGCGGACGCGTTCTTCGGCTACTCCGAGCGAGACCCGCAGATGGGCGACAAGATCGATGATGTATTCCCGGAAGTCGATGCGCGATAAATCGTCCGCGTCGTAGAACTTATCGTGGGCGAGCGCCATGGAGTGGATGCGGTTCTCGATTTTCTCGAAAGCTTCCAGGAGCCGAGCATCGCCGTTCCCGTTCGTCTGCAGCCTGATCAGCGAAGCGATCAGGTTCATGTTGTTCTTCGTGCGGTGGTGCAGTTCGCGCAGCAGCGCGTCCTTTTCCCTTATCGAATCGCGGATGCGTGCCTCGCTTCGCTTACGGTCCGTGATGTCGATGTAGCTTGCGCGGATGAGTCCTCCCTGTTCGGACGGAAGGAAGGAGAGGCGCGCTTCGCATTCGACCACCGTCCCATCCGCGCGGAGTATCTGGCGTTCGAAGAAGAGGCTTTCTCCCGCCAGGACCCTGCTCCGATGCTCCTCCAGTTCGTCTCTGATGCCGCGCTCGGCCGGACTTCGCGCAGGATAAAATCGCTCGATATCGGAACCGATCAGTTCGCTTTTCGTGCTGCCGAACAGGGTCTCTGCGCTGCCGTTCGCGTCCACGAATCTGCGCAGAGCCGTGTCGTAGACGACGATGGCGTCGGGCGCCTGCTCCATGAGCGCGCGGTAGCGCGCCTCGTTGATTTGGAGCGTGCTTCGCGCGTCCTCGAAATAGACGAGCAGGATGCCGATCCCCACCAGGAGCGTGAGCATGCCCGTCACCCAGAAACCCGTCATCAGCCACGCCGGATGCGCCTGGAACCAGGGGAAGTCGAATTTATGCAGTCCCCAGGCGATCATGGTGAAGCCGACGGTCATCCTTCCGACGCGTCCGCCCCTCCTGCACGTCAGGAATAGATAGCCGGCGTAGAGCTGCATCGCGCCTTCGGGGTAATGGTCGAGGAAGCCCGAGACGAACGGGGAGGTCTTCAGCAAGCCGGCCGAAAGAATGACGAAGGAATAGCCGATCCAGAATGAGCGCCATGCTTTCGGGATGGGGCTTCCCCTGAATCGCCACCCGCTTTCCACCAGGAAGACCGCGGCCCAGAGCCCGAAAAGGTCGGGAACGATCGGCTTCGCCGCGGGGGCGAAGACCAGCGCCATGGCGAGCAGCGACGCGTACCGGAGCGCGGCGAATGTCCAGGAAACCATCCCGCTGCGGAGAAACGCGTCCGGATGGATTTTGTGCAGATATACGAATACCAGGGAGAGCAGCGAAGTCGAAACCCAAACGCTGAAATATACGGGCAATACGGACATATGACTCGATCCGAGGCCTTGCGGGCCGTCTGAAGCAAACCTGTTCGAGCAACGCCGTTTAGGCGTTTTTCCCTAGGTTTTGCGGTGGCAGGTTTTCGTTGTTTAATAATCGCCTGTCATCGATACGATGAACGGCGGACGGATGGCGAAGGCTTAGTCCGCCATCCGCCCGCTTCCTTGGCAGTCTTATTTCTTATTGTGTTCCAGCTTGAGGGTCTTGGTCGGCTGGTCGCAGACTTCGGCAGGGCCGTAGTACTGGATGGCGCCGGGGAAGAGGAAGCAGGTCTTCTCGGCCCATTCGGCGCGCTTGGCCTCGAAGGTCTTGAAGGGCTTGCCCTCGAGCTCCACCAGCGCCTTGCGGATGACCGGCTTCTTCGAGCCGTGGCGCTGCTCCATGTTCATCATCATGGTGAGCGGCACGCCGCCGGCGATCCACTTGGCAGCGGGCGCGGTCAGGTTCTTCACGCTCGACAGGTAGCCGGTGAGGCCCGCGTTGATCAGCATGAAGGCGGAGAAGCCGAGCGCGTAGCAGTAGTCGGCGTCGAAGTTGGAGGGGAAGGCGCAGCGGCCTTCGTAGCCGAAGAAGTGGCCGAGCGAGCTGAACTTGCCCTTGTAGGTGCCCTTCTTCTTGAGGACCGAAAGGCGCGCTTCGACCATGCCCATCAGGAGCTTCTCGGTCTCGATGCGGGACACCTGCACGTTGCCGTGGGGGTCGCGGTCCATCAGGAGCTGCTTGGCGATTTCGGCCGGGAGGCTCGCGAAGGTCGCGGCGGAACCCTTGGAGAGCTTTTTCGCCAGCCATTCGGCCTGGGCTTCGAAGCCCTTGAGTCCGGCGAACTCGTCCGCTTCCTTGGCCATCAGGTCGTTGAGCTCGGCGATGAGCTTCTTCATCTCGGGGACGAATTCGACCAGGCCCTCGGGGATGAGGACGACGCCGAAGTTCAGGCCCGCGTCGGCGCGCTTGCAGACCGAGTCGCAGATCTGGTCGACGATGGTCGCCAGGGACTGCTTCTTCGCCTCGACCTCCTCGGACACCAGGGTGATGTTCGGCTGGGTCTGGAGACCGCATTCAAGGGTGATGTGGCTGGCGGAGCGGCCCATGAGCTTGATGAAGTGCCAGTACTTCTTGGCGCTGTTCGCGTCGCGCTCGATGTTGCCGATCAGCTCGCTGTAGGTCTTGCAGGCGGTGTCGAAGCCGAAGGAGGTCTCGATGTGCTCGTTCTTGAGGTCTCCGTCGATGGTCTTCGGGCAGCCGATGACCTGGGTCGTAGCCTTCTGCTCGATGAAGTACTCGGCCAGGAGCGCGGCGTTCGTGTTGGAGTCGTCGCCGCCGATGACGACCACGGCGTCGAGCTTGAGCGCCTTGGCGGTCGCCAGGGACGCCGCGAACTGCTCGGGCGTCTCGATCTTGGTGCGGCCGGAGCCGATCATGTCGAAGCCGCCGGTGTTGCGGTATTCGTTCATCATCTTCGCGGTGATCTCGACCGTCTTGTTCTCGACCAGTCCCGAGGGGCCGCCCAGGAAGCCGAGGAGCTTGGAAGCCTTGTTGCCCTTCTTGAGGCCGTCGAAGATGCCCGCGATGACGTTGTGGCCGCCGGGCGCCTGACCGCCGGAGAGGATGACGCCGACGATGAGCTTCTTGCCGGCGTTCTCGTTCTTGCCGGCGGCGAACTTCGCGACGGGCTTGCCGTACGTGTTCTTGAAAAGCGCCTTCAGTTCCTTCTGGTCGGCGATCGATTCGGTCGCCGCGCCGAACTTCACCGCGATCTCCTCGACCGGGGCGGTGAGGACGGCGGGAAGCTTGGGCTCATAAGCGTAGCGGGCCTTCTGCAGGGCGGATATCTCCATGGCGTGCTCCTTGGCTGATTATAGGTGAAAACCAATTGATGATAGCTGAAACGCCGCTATCGATGCAAGAACGGGATATATTGGGTACGGGTGAATAGGAGGCCACGCTATGAAACGAGCCGCATTTTTATCGTTGCTGCTCCTCGCCGCTACGGCCGCGCCCGCGTTCGCAGATTGGCGCATAGACATCGGTTTCGATGTTCCGCGGGGCATGGGAGCTTCGGTCGACGGTCAAGGAACGAGCTTCTCCGACGCGACCGCGTTCTTTTCCCAGTACATCATCCCGCTTCCCGAGGCGGGAGCCTATTATTTCGGCGAAGCCGGACCGGTCCGCCTCGGCGTCGGTCTGCGCGTGTTCACCGCGCTGGTCGAATCCGTATGGTGGCCGAACGCGTTCGCCGAAATCGATCTCGGGAGGTTCGTGGTCGCCGGCCAGCTCGGCGGCGGCGTTTTCGGCATCTTCGGCCTCGCCAGCGACCTTCAGACCGGCGCGGTGCTTATCCCGGACCTTTCCGCCTGGTTCAAACTCGGCAAAGTGTTCCGCCTCGGGGGCGGCGCCGTCGGCGTCATGCTGCCGAAAGAGAGCAACGCCATCGTCTTCCTCTATTATTTCGGCGCGAAATTCGCGCTCAAGCTGTAGCCGCCCGCCGCGCCGATCGAACGGGCCCGCCCGAGGATCGTCCATCCTCCGGACGGGCTCTTTTCATTTTACGTACGATCCCGCCGCTTCGGCGATCGTCCGGTAGATCCAAGCCCGCTTCTCGTCGTCGTTCTCGAGCAGCGTGAAGCGGAATCCCGGCAGGTCGCTCATGAAGCCGGAGAGCGGCACCACGCAGATGCCGGTGGACGCGAGCAGCTTGTAGACGAAGCGCTTGTCGGCGGCGACGTCTTTCGTTTTTTCATCGATGAATCGCGCCAATTCCGCGACGCCGATCGGCAGCTCCCTGCCGTCGGCGTCGGCCTTCGCTAGCCGCTCTCCGTCGAAGACCGCCGACGCGTAGAGGGCTCCTCGCGGCTTCACCACGGTGACTCCCTCGATCCCGTCGAACGCGGCGGCGGCTTCCTCGGCCCGCTTCTCGAACATCGCCGCCCGGCGCACCAGGTGGGACGGGTAGCGCGGGTCGCCCATGATGTCGGGGATGCAGAGCTGGGGCAGGCTCGTCGAGCAGACTTCCAGTCGCTTGGCGTCCAGGAGGCTCCGGACGTACGCGTCGAAGCGCGCGTCGGCTTTTCGGTTGTACACTTCGGCCCAGCCGCAGCGCGCGCCCGGCCAGGGAACTTCCTTGGAAAGCGAGCGCAGCGCGATCCCCGGCACCCCGTCGATCACCTGCGAAAGCGCGGCCGTCTTCGCCCCGCCGTAGACGATGTTCGCATAGGTCTCGTCGCAGACGATGAAGAGGCCGTAGGTCTTCGCGATCCGCACGAATTCGAGCAGCGTCTCCTCGGGGTACACCGCGCCGGTCGGATTGTCGGGGTTGATCAGCAGTATGCCGGCCACCGAGTCGTTGTACTTGACCTTGAGCTCGACATCTTCCATGTCGGGCATCCAGTTGCGCTCGGGATCGAGCCGGTAGGTCAGGTGTTCGTAACCCGAGTGCGCCGCTTCGGCGGACGATAGGGTGGAGTAGGCGGGCGAAGGGCCGAGCACCCGCGCTTCCCTCCTGAGGAAGCCGAACACCTTCGCCACCGCGTCCCCCAGTCCGTTGAAGAACAGGATATCCCTAGAGTCGATCTTCGCGCCGCGGTGCGCCGAATCGTCGCGCGCGTTCACCCCGGCGGCTATGAAGTCGCGGGCGGCCCGGGCGCCTTCGGTTTCGGTGTACGCGTAGGAGAGGTCTTCGGCGGCTTTCCGCGCGACGATATCCTTGATCCAGGGGGCGATGATTTCGCCCTTCTTGACCGGATCGCCGATGTTCTCCCAGGTTATGGGGATGTTCCACCTGCCCAGTTCATTGGCGAAGGCGACGATTTCGCGGATTTCGTACTTGAGCCTGTCGGCTCCCGGGTGGACGATGTCCCTTCTCATGCGAGCTCCTTCCGTCCGGTCGGCTGGTCGATCCGTCGGGGCCCGCTTCGGTTCTTTCGCCGTTCGGACGAAAAAAAAGCCGCGATCCCCGTTCGGAGGATCGCGGCCGGTCGTTCTGTATGTTGAACGGCTAGTCGCGATCCTCCCGGATAGCGGCCGCCGCGGCGAGACTGAAAGACTGAAGATGCGTCAGTTCGATTCGCATGGAAGCATCATGCATCCGTTTCGAATAAAGGTCAAGCCATCCGCCCTTCTTCGCTCGGGGAGAAGCCTTCGGCCCGGTAGCGTCTGAAGCCCCGGGTGAAGGACGCCTCGAACGCCCGCCTCAGTTTAGCGCTTCGGGATAGGAGCCTCAGGAGAAGCGAGAAGGGCCAGAGCTGGATCAGGAACAAGCCGAGAACGAGCGCCGCGCGCGCGAGCGCGGAAACCGGGGAGGGAAGCGCGTCCGGGATTGGGACCGAAAGGGCCGCAGCCAAGGACAGCCCTGCGAAGGCGAGATGCAGGACGAGCGCGAGCGTGGATGTTCCGATCGATGCGCGCGGGCAGCTGTTGATGCACCGGTTGCACTCGATGCACCGAACGCTCCAGACAGGTCGGCCTGCGGCAAGCCGGATCGCACCCGCGGGACAGCTGCGCGCGCAGAGACCGCAGCCGGTGCAGTTTTCGTCGGCGATGAAGGTGCGGGAAAGGATGGGCCGGCCGAAATGCCTGAAGAGGGCGGCGATGGGACGGAAAAGCAGCCTGACGGCGCGGTTTCGTTCGAGGATGGGGCCTTCGGACTCCGTTCCCGCGGCAGCGGCGAGTTTTTCCGCAAAATCCCGGATGGCGGGATCGTTCCGGTTCCTGATGCCGCGGCACTGGGCTTCCGTCGGGGGATTCGACGCCTGGGTGAAATTTTCGGGAAGGGATGCTTCGAAGACTCCGATGAGCCGGCGGCCCCTTCTCCGCAGCGCGCGGGCGGCGGTGAAGGGCGCGTCGGCTCCCCATCCGGGAATGTACCGGCCCTTCACGAAGGTCGCTCCGCCCACGGCGAGCACCGCCGCCCGCTGTCCGGGCCGCTTGGCCAGGCGCGAAAGCCAGCGGACGACGGGCTGCGGCGGCGCGAATCCGTGGATGGGGAAAGCTACGAGCAGCAGGTCGGCGGTATCGGCGTCTCCGGCCCGCGCTCCGGGGCCGCACGGCAGTTCGGCCGAGTCGACGCTCCATCCGGACCGTTCGAACGCGTCCGCCGCGATCGCGCAGGCATGTATCGTGTTGCCGGTGCCGGAAAAATAGCGAATTGCTATGCGCATGCCACCGTTATTCCACGAAGCGGGATTCAGCGCAAGTGGATGCTTCCCGCTGGTTCGCGCACTTTAGTGCGCGAACTTTAGTGCGCGCACTCGTGGTCGTCGCCGTGCTCCGAGCAGTTCGCGCCCGTGTCGGCGATCTTGCCCGCGAGGAACGCTTCGGCGGCGGTCCTCACCGAGCCGGAAGCGCCCCGTACGACGTGGATGCCGAAGGAGCCGAGCACGCGGACCGCGCCGCCTCCGATATTTCCGGCGATCATCGTTCCGATGCCCGCCCGGGCCAAATCGCCCGCGACGCCGCTCTTGCATCCGCATCCGGCCGGCGACGCGAGCGTCTCCTCGGAGACGATGCTGCCTCCGTCGACGGTATAGATCGTATAGTGCGAGCAATGCCCGAAATGGGCGTCGACTGCTCCGTCTTTGGTCGGTACCGCGATCTTCATGGTTGTTTCCTCTTTTCCGGGAACGGCGTTTCCTCCTTCGACCCGCAGCGCCTTCCCGTTCACCAGCGCATCGGCGACCTTGCGCCGCGCGTTTTCGACGATCCGGCCGAAGGTTTGCCGCGAGACGCCCATGCGCATCGCGGCCGCCTCCTGGTACAGGCCGTCATAGTCGGCAAGCCGCAAAGCCTCGAACTCGTCGAGCGTGAGGACGAGTTCCGGTATTTCCATCGCAGGGATGCCTGCCGGCTTGAACAGGGTAGAAGCTGGCCTGCCGCTTACGCGGCGGTCCATCACGGGGCGGGGCATATCGCCTCCCTTGTGGGATATTGGTCATATGACCAATATGAATATATCCGAAGTCACAACAGCGGTCAATAGACTATTCCCATTCCGGCGCCCGCGAAGAAGCCCGAAAGACGGGCATCGATCCATGCGCCGAGCATCGTGCTGAAGACGAATATCGAGGGAGGCGGGAAGAATCGCAGCTCCGCGGCGATCAGCGCGGGGCCCGCGGAGAAGCCGCTCTCCTCGGTTTTCGCCTCGACGCGGGCTGAAAGACCCGCCGTGACGATTTTCGCCTGGTAGGCGAGCCCTCCGCTCGCGGCCGGGAAGGGTAGGGCCGTTTCCGGAACGCCTTCGGCTCCCTCCCAGCAGAGCGAGGGGGCAAGCAGGGCCGAAAGCTCGGCGCCGGAGAAGCGGGCGAGGGTCAGCTGCGCGGGCATCAACAGTTCGAGCACGGGGCCGGCGCCGAACGGCGAGACGTCTCCGCGTTCGGCATAGCGCCAGCGGACGGCCGCCGCCAGGGCGATTCTGCCGTTCTCCCGGGGCCGGCCCAGCGCGGTCTTCAGGGAAAGCCCGGCGGAAAGCCGCGCCGCGTCCGCGCCTTCCGCTGCAAGTTCGGCTGCGGCAGCCGCTTCCCACCTATCGAACGGCGAATACCGGAAGCCCAGCGCCGCCGGCGGCGCGCCGAATTCGGCATCCGCGCCGTACGGTTTGCCGAAAACGGCGGCCAGCTCGATCTGGAAAGCCCCTGCCGGCAACAACTCCGCCTGCGGGGCGAAGAAGAGGCCCGCGTCGCCTCCCGAGACCGTCGCGGGCCGTATCCGTATGCTCGAATCGATACGCACGCGCACGCTGCCTTCGGTTTCGCTCCGTCCGTCCGCGGCCCGTGCGCGCACTTCGATCAGGTACTCTCCGTCGGGAAGAGGGATATCGTTTCCGTCGGTTCCCGTCCATTCGAACGACTGGTCCCAGGATTCGAACGCGGGCAGCTCCGCCGCGAACACCGTCGACCCGGAGGCGTTCCGAACCGCGACCCGCGCGCTGCCCGGCGCCGAGACGGCGAATCCGAAGATGGCGGATCCCAGCTTGCCCGGGTCCCGCGGATTGAAGCGGAAGCGGCTCGCGCTGAGCTTCCCGACGCGGAAAGCTGCCGTCCTCAGCCGGAAAGAAACCGTTTCCCGTTCCCCCGCCGCCGCGAACGCGGCGCGGGTTTCCTCTTCGAAGCCGAAAGCCCTGACGCGCACCGAGTGCAGCCCCGCGCCGACTTCGTTCTCGCCGAGGAAAGCCCGCTCCCCGTCGATGAAGATTTCGGGGATGAAGCGCAGTCCGCCCGGCACCGCCGGCGCCGCTTCCACGTTCAGCAAGCCCTTCGCCTCGACGAGTTCCAGGTAGACCGAGAGCCGCTTGCCCTTCGGAATCACGGCTACGGCTTCCCGAGTTCCGTATCCGTCCTTTTCGATGCGGATCCGATGCGGTCCGGGTATCAGGTCCGCGAGCACGAGCGGCGTCGTTCCCCTCAGCACGTCGTTCACGTAGGCGTCCGCGCCGCTCGGATCGCTGCGGATCTCGAGTCCGTCGCCTTCGCTTTCGAAGATGCGGTCGGCAGGCATCGCCTCCTCCGCTGAAAGGAAGAATGCGGCCCGGATGCAGAGGAGCATCGCCGTCAGGACGGATCGGAACTTCATACCGGCAATAATAACGCGTCGGCTCCGGGGCGAAAAGGTCTGCAGCGATCGGTAATCTGCTGTATACTTCAGTGCAGAGGTCAACTATGCAATCAAAGAGTTCCGGTTTTTCTATTGGAATGAAGCTTTCCATCGGATACGCGGTCATGATTGTGTTCATGGTCGCGATCGCGTGCATCGGCTATCTGAATATGGCGGATTTGATGAGGAAGCTCGACGATATATTCGGCGTCAAGCTTCCTTCCATCGACTATCTGGATCAGTCGGACCGGGATCTGCAGCAGCTTCTCGTCTCCGAGCGTTCCCTGCTGACCTTGAGCGCCGGGGATCCCCGGGCGGTGGCCCTGCGCAAGGACTACGACGAGAACGCCGGGCAGTCTACGGAACGCATCGACAAATTCATCGCGCTGAATGCGGGATCGGACGAACGGGCCTTCTACGATTCCTACCGAGCGGCCCGCGCGTCGTGGGAGAAGTCGTCTCGCCGCGTCCTGGACCTGCTCTCGGCCGGAACGCCGGCCGCACGCGATGAAGCGGCCGCCTTATCGTTCGGAGAAGCCTCTCGCGGCTTCGAGACCATGCGCGAATTCATCAACCAGCTCGAGGAGCTCACGCTGAAGAAGGCTTCCGAGCAGGCGGCCGAAGCGGACATGTCGTTCCGAGGTTCCGTAGTCATGCTTCTCGTCTTTTCCCTGCTGACCGTCGGCGTCGCCTTCGTGGTCGCCTTCCTTCTTTCCCGCAGCATCCGCGACGGCTTGGTCGGCGCGGTGCGCTTCGCGGACCGGATCGCCGGAGGCGATCTCTCCGGGACGATGGGAGAAGCCTTCACCCGCCGCGCCGACGAGATCGGCCGGCTTTCGCGCGCCCTGGCCGCGATGAACGCGAAGCTGTCCGAGATAGTCGGCGCCATAGACGGCGCGGCGGCCAGCATCAACGACGAAGCCGCTCAGGTTTCCGGAGCGGCCCAGACGGTCAGCGAGGGCGCCTCCAAGCAGGCCGCCGGCGTCGAGGAGCTGTCGTCGTCGATGGAGGAGATGGTTTCCGGAATCAGGCTGAACGCGGAGAACGCGACGGAGACGGGACGAATCGCCGGGGTGACGGCGGAGGCCGGCGCGCGCGGCGGCGCGGCCGTGACGCAGACCGTTTCCGCGATGAAGGAAATCGCGGGAAAGATCGCCGTCATCGAGGAAATCGCGCGGCAGACCAATCTGCTCGCCCTCAACGCGGCGATCGAGGCCGCCCGCGCCGGGGAAGCCGGTCGGGGCTTCGCGGTGGTCGCCGGCGAAGTCCGCAAGCTCGCCGAGCGGAGCCAGAAGTCGGCCGGCGAAATCACCGAGCTGTCGCGCCGTTCCACGGCCGTCGCCGAGGAGTCCGGCCGCACTATAGCGAGCATGGTTCCCGACATCAGGAAGACGAACGATCTGGTCCAGGAAATAGTCGCGTCGAACCGAGAACAGGAATCGGGAGCCTCGCAGATCAATTCGGCGGTGCTCCAGCTCGACCAGGTGATACAGCAGAACGCGTCCGCTTCCGAACAGCTGTCGGCGATGGCCTCGAAGCTGGCTTCCGAATCGCGCGACCTGCGCGAAACCGTTTCCTTCTTCAACCTCGGCGTCCGCTCCGACTCCGGCCACGAAGTCGCCGTCAAGGAATCCCCGCGGCGGGTGCCGCCGGGAACCCATGCCGGCGCCGGCTCTGCGGGCGCCAAGTCGGCGCCCGCTGCGAAGCTCCCCGCGCCGGCGAAGGCCGCTCCGGTCCCTCGGATCGCCCCTTCGCCGCCGCCGACCGCGATCACGACCAGGAGCGACGACGAATTCGAAGAATTCTAGCTCGCTGCCTCGTCGGTAGATAAAAAGGCCCGGACCGCGAAGGCGGACCGGGCCTTTTTCACGCGGGGAGGCCGGGGCCTACGGAGCGGTGGGCAGAATGCCCTTCGAAAAATCGGACTGCACCGTCAGCGCGCGGGCGCCGAGCTGCTGGTCGATCATGAACAGGCCGGGTCCCGATTCGCCGGCCAATTTGAGCATCTGCAGGATCTCGTTGTCGTTCTTCTCTTCCTCGATCTGCTCGTTGACGTACCACTGCATGAACTGGTAGGTGGCGTGGTCTTTCTCCTGCAGCGCGAGGTCCGCTATCTCGTTGATGCTCTTGGTGACGAAATGCTCGTGCTCCAAGGTTTTCTCGAACATATCCTTCGCCGAAGCGAAGCTTTTCGGCGGCTCCTTGATCGTCTGCAGATGGACTTCCGCTCCCTGGTCGAGCACGTAGTTGTACTGCTTCATCGCATGGAACATCTCTTCATGGTACTGGACCATGAACCAGGAAGCGAAACCGTTCAGCCCCATGCTCGAGCTGTGCGCCGACATGGCCATGTAAAGGTAGGCCGAATACATCTCGTTGTTGATCTGGCGGTTGACCGCCTCTGTCATCTTCGCGCTTATCACTTTTCACTCCTCGCATCGGTTCGATTCCGGATCGCCGATCCGTTTAATCAAATATAGGATGGCCGATGCTTCAAGTCAAAACGATAATGATTACTATCTTATTTTGCCGGCCTGCAGAAAACTGAAATAGCCCGCGTCGGAAAAGATCAGGTGGTCGACGAGGGCGATGCCGAGTATTCGGCCCGTCGAGATCAGCCGCTCGGTGATCGCCTCGTCCTCCGCGGACGGCTCGAGTTTTCCCGACGGGTGGTTGTGCGCGACCAGAATGGAGCTCGCGCGGTCGGTCAGCGGATCGGCGAAAACCTCCCGCGGATGCACGACGGTCTTGTCCACCAGACCGATGGACACCACCCGTACCGCCAGCGTTTCGCCGGCGCCGTTGAGCGATACGCAGATGAAGCGTTCCTGCCGCCTGTCCGCGTAATGCCGGAGCATCGGATACGCGTCCGAAGGCGTCTTGATCCGCGTTCCGCAGGGGCCCCATCGGCGCCGTCCGAATTCCATCATCGCCGCTATCGCGCAGGCCTTCGCGCCGCCGAGCCCCGAGAGCCGCTGCAGTTCCTTCGCTTCCGGCACGCCGCATTTCGCGTCGAGCGTCTCGACCAGCTCTTCGGCGAGCATCCCGACCCGCTTGCCCTTGATGCCCGCGTTGAGCAGAATCGACAGCAGGTCCTTGTCGGAGAGGGCCTTCGGTCCCAGCGAAAGCATTCGCTCCCGAGGCATCCCGCCTTCAGCTCCAGCCGGTCCGAGCGAGCCGACGCTGAGGGCCTCGCTTCCGGCATCGTATGCGTACCTGATTCCCATGACGCGGGTAGGATCGCAGGTCCGCCGCCGCTTTATCTCCGCGGGGAATCAAGGAGGGAAACGTCTCTTCCGACAAATAGGGTATGCGGATCAGTTTACTCTCTGCCTCATGCGTCGCTGCTCTCGCTTTTCTCGCCGTTTCCTGCGCAGGCGTTCCCCCGCGCCCCGCGACGCGGACTTTCCCCGAGCGCCCCGCTCCAGCCCGCGTCCCCGATCGCATCATGGGCGCCGGTCTGCTGGACGCGAAGCAGCTTGCGTCTTTTCTTGTTTCGGGTAATCCGCTCGCGGACGAGCGGCGGACGAAAGAGCTGTCAGCGCTGTACGTCGAGGAAGCGGATGCCGAAGGGGTCAACCATGACGTCGCCTTCGCCCAGATGTGCCTGGAGACGGGGCTGCTCCGTTTCGGCGGCCTGGTGACTCCGGATATGCACAACTATTGCGGTCTCGGCTCGATCGGTCCCGGCAAGCCAGGGGAGCGCTTCCCCGACGCGCGGACGGGCGTCCGCGCGCATATTCAGCACCTGAAGGGCTACGCGAGCGGCGCACCGCTCGCTTCTCCGCTGGTGGACCCGCGCTACCGCTGGATACGCTACGGCTCGGCGCCGGCCGTCATGGATCTCGCCGGGAAATGGGCGAGCGATCCGGAGTACGGCGTCAAGATTACGCGGATGCTGGAAAGGATGTACGCGTTCAGTACTTCCCCGTAGCGAGCAGGACCAGGGTGCATGCATGCATCCAGGGGATGCCGGCGGCGTCGAGCGCCGCTTCCAGGTCGCCGTTTTCGGCGCCGGGATTGAAGACGACGCGCTTGGGCTTCATGGCGACAAGTTCCTTTTCGAGCGGCGTAGAGCGCTTCGCCGAAAGGTAGACGGTCACGGTATCGATCGTTTCCGAAATATCGGCTAGGCTGTCGACCACCGGCAGTTCCCTGAACGGGCCCAATTTAGGGTTCACGAGAACGACTTGGTGCCCTTTCTCGAGCAGGCGTTCCATCGCCTTGTACGCGTAGCGCTCGGGATCGTCGCTCGCCCCGAGGATCGCGGTTGTCCGCTTTCCGTTTTCCATTTTCACCCCTCTATCCGTGCATCGGGTATGCGTCTAATATACGGAAAACGCGAACGGAGTGCCGAATGTTCAAACAAAAAATCGTCGCCGCTTGCTTCTGCTTCATATCGGTTCTCGCGCCCCTTTTCCCGCAGCAGACGGGCGCGCTTTCCGCGGAAGGCTCCGGGACGGGGCCGAACGCGGCGGACGCGGTCGAGGCCGCGAAGATCGCCGCCGTCGATACGCTGGCCCGGTCGGTGCTCAAGCGGGACGCCGTATTCGCCGATCTGCTCGTTTCAGAAGCGTTCAAGAACGACTGGTTCGAGTCGGTTTCGAAGAAGCGGACCCTGACCGGTCGCTGGGAAGCGCACGCGACGGCGCTCATCGATGAGAGCCTCCTGGACGCGCTGTATTACGGTCGATATTCGACGACGGTAGGATCGCTGCTCGACCGCGCCGAGTCGATACTCGCGGAGATGGAGCCGTTGCTCGCGGAAGGCGGCGAACGGGAGTCGAACGGCGATCTGGGCGGGGCGGAGACCGCCTACCGGAGGGCCCGGGCGAAGGCTGATGAGGCGCTCCGCGTCGTGGGGCCCGTAGAGGACGCGGTCTTCTTCTCCACGGCGGGCAAGCGGAAGGCTCCCGAGCTGAAGGCCGTTATCGGAGCCCTGGTCGGCACCGCCGACTCCGGCTTGGACCGGGTCCGTGAAAGCCAGCGGCGTCTTGCGGTCGACGAGTCCTTCAAGGCGGCGCTCGGGCTGCTCGACGCGGTCGAAGCCGAGATCGAAGCGTACGAACGGGTGGCCGACGAGCTGCGGCAGCTCGCCGCCTCACCGAAATCGTATCCTATCGAGCAGCTCGACGCGGCTTCATCGCGGTTGCGGGAAGCGAGGGATTCCCTGCGCAGACGAGGAAAACTCGTCGCGGAACGGGCGTCCTCGCTCCCTCCCGAAATGGAGTATCCGAGCGCCCGCGCCCGGCTGATCGGCGACCGGATCGATTCTCTGCTTCTTCGGTACGAGAACATCGCCTCGGCGGTGAACGGGGAACGCTTGCGGCGTTCGGTTCCGGCCCGCGCGGCCGCGGGGCTGCTGCTGCGTTTGCCGAAGGACGTCGCCGCGTTCGGCGTCGCCTTCCCCTTCGGCGCGGCTCCATCCGATTCCGGCGCGCAAGCGCGGAGCCTGCCCTGGAAGATCGACGCCCGGCTGGAGGGCGCCTTTCCGGTGGGATCGGCAGGCTTGTGGTGCAGGAGCGTCGCGTCCTACGGCGTCGACCGGACCTTCGTCGACGACGAGGCGGCGGTGCTTGCCCAGGGAGTCGACGTCGGCCTTTTCGGGAAGGGCGTATTCGGACTCGGATTCCGCTGGGAGTGGTCGCGGAGCTACGGTTCGGGAACGGGAGATCCCATCGCCGCGGTCGCCGTGACGCTCGGCAGCGCGGGCGATCGGCTCGGCTCCCGCCGATCGGTGCCTCTCTGGCTGACGACGTTCTCCTATGAATTGCCTCCGGGGGACGGTTTCGTTTTCGCGCGGGACATCAACCTAGGGATTGAGAGCGTTTTGAGGCCGTCCGTCGGCCTGCGGCTCGAAGCAGCCGCGTCGTCGCGCGTCAGAACGTCGCCCGACGAAGGCATGATCCACGCGGCGGCGATCGCCGGCGGCGTCGGCTTCCGCCTGCCCCCGATCAGGCCCTTTCTCTGGCGGGTTTCCTGGGAAGGCGAATACCGATCCCCCCTCGACGGCGGTTCCGCGGATCTATCGAGAGGCGAAGGGACCGGAGCGTTCCGCTTCGGCCTCGAATACGCGTTCTGAGCAGTCACGGCGGTCGCGGTCGGACTATCGGTTCAGCCGATGGAGGTGCCGACGAAGGGCTTTCCGGACAACAGCGCGCGCAGATTGGGCAGATCTTTGCCCGCCGCGCAGACCACCTTCAGGCCGATCTTGGCGGCATGGCGGCTCGCGATCGGATCGAAGGGCACGTTCTTGCCGGGCGTCCATTCGTCGCCGACGAGTTTCCTGAAATCGACCCACGAAATGCTGTCGATCGGCGTAGCGCTCGGATCGATCTTGGGGTCTGCTGTATAGACTTTGGCGATGTTGGATAGGTTGATGACCTTGTCGGCCTGGAAGCGCTCGGCGAGCAGCACCGCGTCGTAGTCCGACGAGAAGCCCGGCTTCCAGCCGGCCGCCACCAGCACCTTGCCGACGAAGGGGCCCACCTGGGTCGGGTCGATCACGACCTCCTGTGTACACCAGTCGCCCATGACCGCCTTGAGCAGCTGCGCGTTGAGCCGGGTCGCCATGATGCCGATCCAGTCCGCCTGGTCGTCCTTGCTCGTCGGGCAAGCTTCACGGTACGCCTTCTGCCACGCCCGCGCGGGACCGCCGCCGCCCACCACGAAGATGAAGCGCCGCTTCTCGTCTTCCTTGATGAAGCCGCCGACCAGCGCCGTGAATTCCTTGAGGAATGCGGCATCCGCCGTCTCCGGAGCGACGATGGACCCGCCGAGTGAAATAACCGTAACCATGTATGTTCCTGCCTTATTTCGTGCTCGGGGCTTGAATGTTTCAACCTTCAAGCCCCGTGTGTCATAGTTCTTCCGTTCTCAAAAGTTTCAACTTTTGAGAACCTGTATAGCATAGTTTTTCCGCAGGAAAGACTATAAGCCGCTTGCTTCGGGCAACCGGCCCGAAGCAAGCGTCAGTAGACTCCCGTGACCTCTATATCGTTCCACAGGGAAGAGTAGGCGTCCAGTCCGCCCACCGATTCCTCCCATATCGTCTGGAATGCGTAGCTCCTCGTCCGCGCGACCGTCTTTCCGCGGGGATCCATCGGCGAAAGGTCCGATTGCCCCCGCGAGAAAACGATGCGCTGGTTGTCGATATTGCCGAAATAGTATTCCTTCGCGTCGACTCCCGCGCCGAAGCCCTCCGGAATCGCGCCCGCGCCGAAAGCGGGGTCAACCGGGATCCAGCCGAAGCCGTCGATCCAGAATTCGGCCCACCAATGCCGGCGCGAATTCCGGCTGCGGTCCACCAGATAGCCGGCGACCGGGATGGCCGGAATGCCCCGGGCCCGGACCAGCGCGCAGAAGAGCAGGGCGGCGGAGTACGCGTCTGCTTTCTTGTCCGTGAGCGCTTCGAGCGCTCCGCCCGTCCTCGTCTCGAGGGCGATTCCCGCATCGGTCCTCAGCCAGTCGTAGATTCTGCGCGCCTGGAGGTAGGGATTGCGCTCCTTGCCGGCCAGCCGCTCCGCCAGCTTGACGATTTCCTTGTCGTCGGACGGAACCAGCTTGGTCGCAAGCGTGTACGCGGAGCGTATCGGCCCCTGCTGCTCCCTCTTGATCGATGAAGCCTTGATCTGCGTCTCGACCGCGTAGCTGTCGACCAGGTACGACAGCGTCACCCGTTCCTGCTTGCCGGCCGTCAGATCCTTGAACTGGAACAGGGCCGCGCCGCGATGGCCTTCGACGAAGGGGTCGACCGACCGGGAGAGCTGCTGCCGGTTCCGCTGGTAGGGCGCCGAAACGGGAACGGGCATCCAGAGGTATAGGGTGTTCGGCCCCGAAACCTGCGGCGCGGTGATTTCGGCTGAATAGGTGAATACGTAGGTGCGCTTGTCTTTGTAGGTCTTCGCGCCGGGTTTGTCGGAAACCTCGAAGTAAAGGGGATCGCTCGTGCCGCGATCGGTCCTGACGCGCAGATTGCCGCTAACCGCCCCGTCCGGGACCCGCAAGCGGATTTCGCGGTCGCTCCACTGTTCGTAGGCGAACTCGATCTCGGAAGGCTCGATCGAATCGGGCGCGCGCACGGCCGCGGGCGCCGACGGCGCCGCTTCGGCGTCCCACGCGAACAGGACGGCTCCGTTCTCGCGGGCCGCGCCGAAGTTGAGGCCCGCTATGGTGACGGATGCCCCGACGGCCGCCTTCGGCGGGTCGATCGACACGGCGCGCGGTCCGACCCCGACGTTGGCGGTCGAAACCGGCTGGGGCACGGATGCCCGATCGGTATAGAGCGTCGGGTTGCTCTTCTTCCCGTCAACGCTGACGTATACGAGCCCCGACTCGCCGAAATCGGGGATGCGCACCGTTATGCGCGTGTCGCTCCACTCGATGTACGAGGACGCGGTGGGAGCCGTGCCCGCGATGAGAACGCGGCTTTCTCCACGTTCGTCGCGGAATCCGGTCCCCTTTATCGTAAGGACCTCTCCGCGGTTGCCTATGCGCGGATCTATCGAATCGATGCGCGGCGCTCCGTCCAGGCATCCGGACAGCAGCGCCGCGGAGACGATGAACGTCCCGAATAGTGCCTTTCTTCTCACTCTTCGGCCCGCTTCTCCGTGCTCGGCGCGGAGCCGGCGGGTTCGTCGCCTTTCTGACGGTCCGGGCCCGTTTTGGGCGCGTTGTCCTGAGCGGACTGGCTTTCCGAATACGGCTTCATCACCAGCTGGACCTCGATGCGGGCTCCTTGGTCGTCCTTTTTCTGTCCGAGCGGGAAGAAATAGAGCCGCTCGCCGAACTCGACCGGCAGCGTCTGCATGCTCGTGTAGTAGAGGAGTCCGTTGTCCTTGGTTGAGACCCAGACCTGGCCCTGCGCGACCAGGAGGTTCTTGCCGTCTTCCTTCTGGTACGGCGTGAACTGTACGGCGACGACGAGGGTCGGCCCGACCAGCTTGAGGGTCACCGGGCGGCCGGGAATCGTGACTTTGGACGTCGCCGAATTCCAGGTTTCGGCCACGTCGCGCTCGACTACGCGCGCCGTCATCTCGAGCACGACCGCGCGGTCCTTCATAGCGGCGATGACGTCGGAGGAATTCTGCTGACCGGCCGCTGCCGCGGCCGCGAAGAGCAGCATCGCGGCGCCGAGGGTGGTGCTGCGGGAGCGCATTAAGGCAACGGCCTCCCGTTGTAGTCGGCGGCCCGTATGAGCGTCGGCCTTCCGTCGGAAGAGAAATTCGATCCTTCGGGGAGTCGGATGATAAGTATGTCTCCCGCACCTTCCTGCGAATCCAGATAGCGCAGAACGCTGCCCATATCGGAAACGGGCACGGCGGGGGTCGGCGGCTGCTCGACCACGGCTACGGCTTCGCTCTTGGCGGCGTTCCTGCCGGATCCGAGGGCGACGCCGGTGCCGCCCGCGGCCGCGATCGCGACCACCAGGAGCGCGGCGACCGCCGCCGGTATAGGCAGCACGAGCGGGCGGCGGGTATGCCGGAAGGGAACGGGCGCGGAAGAGGCAGCGAGGCGCTTGGACACCGCGTTCCACACGCGGGACTTCGCTTCGTCCAACCCCTCCGCAGGAACGGCGGCCAGTTCGGCCGAAATGCCGCGGTATGACTCGACCGCGCGCGCGCACGAAGCGCAGCCGGTCAGATGAGTTTCCAGTTTTTCCCGCCACGGAGACGGCAGTTCGCCGTCGACGTAAAGCGAAATCAGTTGACGATCAGGACACATGCGTACCGTCCTTTCCGATCATCGAAGCAAGGCGTTCGCGAGCCCGGAAAACGCGGACTTTAACGTTGCCCTCGCTGATGCCGAGAGTTTTTCCGATTTCCTTGTAGTTCAGCTCCCCGTACTCCTTCAGGACGAGAACCGTCTTGAGGTTGTCCGGAAGCTTGACCAAAGCCGCTTGCACTTCCTGCCGCGTCTCCTTCTTGAGGAGCGCATCCTCCCCGGTTTCCTGGACCCTGCGGTCCTCCCGGAACGCCTTCTGGTAGGCTTTCCGTTCCCGCTCCTTGCGCTTGGCGTAATTGAGCGCTCCGTTCTTGACCACGCGGATGAGCCAATACTTGGCTTCATCCATGTTCGGGAAGACCATTTCCTTTTCATGGAGGCGAAAAAAAGCCTCCTGGCAAAGATCCTCGGCCGCCTCTTCGCTTCCCGCGATACGCAATGCCACCCTGAAAAGGATGGGAAACGCGGTTTCGTAGAGGCGGCGGAACTCCGCCGCGGTCGTGGGTCTCCCTTTGCTTAGAAACAAAGCATCCTCTCAATCGTTACAGGATGGATAGGCGGCATCCCTTCCTACGCTCTCCGCCACGTGGTCCCGGACGGTCCGTCTTCAAGGGCTATCCCTTTCGCCTTTATCGTATCGCGCAGGGCGTCGGCTTTCGCGAAATCGCGTGCCTTCTTGGCGGCGGCCCGTTCGGCGACGAGCGCGTCTATCTCGGCGGCGAAAGCCGGATCCTCGTCCTCCTGCGCCGCTCCCCCGGCTTCCTTTTCGAGGTCGAAGCCGAGCACGCCGTCCATGTCGAAGGCCGCCCGAAGCGCCTCCGCAGGCGGAACCTCGGTATCCTTGAGCAGGCCCCAGAGGTCGGCCAGGGCCCGGGGCGTGTTGAGATCCTGGGAGAGGTGCTCGTCGAAGGCCGCCAGGTAGCCGCGGGCTTTATCTCCGAGCGGAACGGCCGCCTGCGCTCCGCCCGCGGCCTTCGCCAGCGCGCGCACGCGGTCGGCCAGGCTCCGCCGCGCGTTCTTCGCGCCGTCGAGGGCCGGGTAGGAGAATTGGAGCTGGCTCCGGTAATGGCCGCCCAGGAGGAAGTAGCGGTAGTCCAGCGGGTCGTAGCCCGCATCGACCAGCGTCTGCAGGGTGAGGAAGCCGCCCTTCGACTTGGACATCTTGCCCCGGTCGAGCACCAGGAATTCGTTGTGAATCCAGTAGCGCACCCATTTTTTTCCGGTGGCGGCCTCGCTCTGGGCGATCTCGTTCGTATGGTGGATCGGAATATGGTCGATGCCGCCCGCGTGGATGTCGAAGCTCTCCCCGAGGTACTTCATGCTCATCGCGGAGCATTCGATATGCCAACCGGGGTAGCCCCGGCCCCAGGGGCTGTCCCAGACGAGCGCCTGGTTCTCGAATTTGCTCTTGGTGAACCACAGCACGAAGTCGTGCGGATTCCGCTTGTTCGGGTCCACGTCGATGCGCGCGCCCGCTTTGAGATCGTCCATGTTGAGATTGGCGAGCTCGCCGTACGAAGGGAACTTGGTGATGTCGAAGTAGAGGTTTCCGCCGGCCGAATAGGTGAAGCCGTTGGCCTCGATGCGCTCGATCAGGGCGATCATGTCTCCGATATGCTCGGTCGCCTTGCAGACGACGTCCGGCTTGCGGACGTTGAGCCGCTCGGTGTCCGCGAAGAAGGCGTCGGTGTAGTACCGCGCGATCTCGAGGACGCTCTGTCCCCGTTCGGCGGCCGACTTGACCATTTTGTCGTCGCCCGAGTCGTCGTCTCCGGTCAGGTGTCCGACGTCGGTGACGTTCATCACGTAGGTCGCGGCGTAGCCCGCGCGGCGGAGGGTCCGCGAAAGGATGTCGTGCGTGACGTAGGCGCGGAGGTTGCCGATGTGCGCGAAGTTGTAGACGGTCGGACCGCAGCCGTAGAAGCCGACTTTCCCCGGAACGAGCGGAGCGAAGGTTTCGAGTTTTCGACCGAGGGAGTTGAAAAGGGACAGCTGCATGGATCCTCCGTTTGTATTGTACGGTACGGAAATTGCTTGAAAAAATCAATAGAAGGTAGTTCAATGCGCCGGTGAGCTTTGTAAAACTGAAAAAGCGTCTTTCCGCGCTGCTCGGGCCAGACGAATGCCGCTTCGACGAGCCGATGGCGCCGCACACCACCTTCCGCGTCGGCGGTCCCGCGGACGCGTGGGTCCGTCCCGCCGGTCCGGGATCGGCCGAACGAGCCGCAGCCGCGCTCCGCGCGGCGCGCGACGAAGGGGTCCCCGTCTTCATCCTCGGCGGCGGCGCGAACGTCGTCGTCGCCGACGCGGGCATCCGCGGCCTGGTGCTCGAGACGACCGGCTGCACGGCAGCGCGCTTCGAGGAGAGGGACGGATCGGTCGTCCTCACCGCCGAAGCGGGGCTGACGGTCGACGACGCCGTCGAGGCCTGCGCCGCGCTCTCTCTGGGCGGCCTCGAATTTCTGGCGGGCATGCCAGGGACCGTCGGCGGCGCCGTCTGGATGAACGCGCGCTGCTACGGCCGGTCGATCTCGGACCTGCTGGTCGAGACCGAAATCCTGGACGAAGACCTCAATGCCGCGACGGTTCCTTTCGCCGCTTCGGATTTCGACTATAAGAAAAGCCCCTTTCAGACCCGGCCCGTCTTCATCGTTTCGGCGAGTTTCCGCCTGGAGCAGGGCTCGGAGGATGTCATCCGCGCCGCCGCGGCGGCGAACCGCGCGGACCGGGATGCGAAGGGGCACTATCGGCTTCCGTCCGCCGGTTCTTCCTTCAAAAACGATTATTCGATCGGAAAGCCGACGGGCAAGATCGTCGACGAGCTCGGCCTGCGCGGGCTGGCTTTCGGCGGCGCGAAGGTGGCCCCCTGGCACGGGAACATCATCGTGAACGACGGAACCGCCAGCGCCGCCGACATACGCGCGCTCGCCGACGAGGTCGCCGCGCGGGTCCGCGCCGCGATCGGCGTCGATCTGGAGCCCGAAATCCTCTTCGTCGGCGATTGGCCGGAGTCCCGGAAGCCCGCACCCTGAAATAAGCGGCCGTTCCGGCTATACTTATAGAGCGAAAATACCGTTTACGAAGCAGCCCCGGGAGGTCCCTCCGTGATGAACCACCGTTTCCTTCTTTCGTCCGCATTCGCGTCTTGCCTGATTCTCGCCGCCGCATCCCCGGCATTCTCGGCCGTCGGCGTCGTCGAGTACGTCGACGGGACGGTCTCTCTCACCCGAGCCGGACAGGTCCGCGACGGAATCGAGATCGGGGACGATATCGAGAATTTCGATCTCCTTAAAACGGGCGGCGACGGCAGCCTCGTCATCGCGCTGGACGCGGCGACCGGGATGCGGGGATCCTTGACTATGAAGCCCAATTCCGTCTTTTCGGTGAAGACCGAGACGGTGAAGGGCGCGCCCGCGACGGAGACGGACATGATCGCCGGCGCCGTGTCCGTCAAGGTCAAGAAGATCGCCGGGACCCCTTCGTTCAGCATCCGCACCTCCGCGACGGTCATGGGAGTGCGCGGAACCGAGTTCGAAGTCGTCCTGTCCCTCAACGATGCGGTTCTGGTCGGCTGTTCCGAAGGCCGGGTCGCCTGCGTCGGGGATGAAGGCGACGAGCTCGACGCGGTGCCCGGCCAGTCGGTCACCCGCCGCGCCGGCGAGCGGCTGAAGCGCGTGCCGGTGGCCGTCAGCGACCTGGAAACCTTCCGCAAGGAATGGATAGCCGACGAGATCGGCGTGTTCAAGGCCGCCCCGCTGCGCGCGATCGACCAGTACGCGACGCTGTACCGGCGCATGAAGACCGATTTCCTCAAAGCCTTCTCGCCGCTCGCCAACGACGAGGGGCTCGCCCTGTGGTCTTCGGAACACAAGCGCGGAGTGGTCCCCCGGGCCAACGACATCGCCGTGATGCGCCAGAAAAGCGCGATCGTTCCGAAGTTGATGGCCGTCCGCCGGGTTCTGTTCCTGTTCGAGCGCATCTATTACCGCCTCGAGGACATCAGGGAGCAGGTCGGGGTCGGAACCCTGCGCGACCGGGAGCTCTCCTCCGGAGGAACGGTCGGAGATTTCTACAACCAATTCTCGGTGGACAAGAGGCAGCTCGAGAGGATGGCCGCGGCCTACCGCTACGCGCTCCTGCTCTACGCCGAGCGCAACGAGGGCCGCGATCTTTCCATGGGTGACGACGGAGGAGACTTTTTCGACGATACCTCGTCGTTTTTCGACTGATTCGTTCCATTCCCCCGTTCGGCAAAACTCCCGCCTCGGCGTTGACAAACGCCGAGTCCGGTTCCTATACTCCTTAGCATAAGCGGTATGTACGGGGAGCTTGATGACGAATTCACTGCAACTTACCTTCGTTAACTTCAAAAAAGACTCGTACATCATCGTGGAAGGCAAGCAGAACGCCGACCGCTTCTTCATCCTCCGCCAGGGGAAGGTGCGTCTTTTCAAGGAAGTCGAGGTGGTCGAGGAGGAAGGCGGCAATGTCCTCGGCCCCGGCGATTTCTTCGGCGTCGTCTCGACGATGTCTTCGCACAGCCACATCGAAACCGCGCAGGCCTTGACGGACGTCACCCTCATTTCGGTCCAAAAGGAACAGTACGGCCAGCTCATCCAAAACAACGCGCCGGTGGCCATGAAGATCATCCTGCAGTTCAGCAAGCGGATGCGCTACCTCGACGAGGCGCTGACCCGGCTGACGCTGAAGAACACCGCGGACAATGATCCCTCCCACCTGTTCAAGGTCGCCGAATACTACGCGCGGCAGAGCCAGTACAATCTGGCGTACTACGCCTACCACCAGTACATCAAATACTGCTCGACCGGACAGAACGTCGCGCTGGCCCGCGAACGGATGGTCAAGATACAGCCCTACTCGAAGGCCGTGTACCTCGAGCGCAAGGCCGACGAATTCAACCGCGTCTATCCCAAGGATACGATGATCTTTTCGGAGGGCCAGCCCGGCGAGGAGATGTACATCATCCAGCGGGGCTCGGTGAAGATCACCAAGATCGTCGACAACAACGAGGTGCTCCTGGCCGTGCTCAAGCAGGGAGACATGTTCGGCGAGATGGCCCTGCTCGAGGCCAAGCCCCGCTCCGCGGGCGCGGTCGCCTACGAGGACTGCCAGCTCCTGGCGGTCAACAAAGAGAACTTCGAGCGGATGGTAGCCTCCCAGCCGCAGATCGTCACCCGGCTCACGCAGCTGCTCGCGGAGCGCATCTGGTTCATCTACAAGCAGCTGGCCAATACGCTCATTTCCGACCCCCTCGGCCGCATGTACGATGCGCTCCAAATCCAATTGGAGAAGAACCGCGTACCGATCAATTCGGCGGCGTACATCTTCGATTTTGGACCGAAGGAGCTGATCAACATGGTCGGCCTTCCTCCCGCCGACGGCAACCTGGTCCTGCGCAAGCTCCTCGAGAACCAAAAGGTCCGGGTATCCGACAACAAGATGTCCGTCGTCGACGTATCGGAAGTCGTGAAGCAGACCGAGTATTACCGCAAAATGCAGAAGATCGAGCGCGCGCGGCGCGAAGCGGCTTCCCGGATGTAGCGCTCCAGTTTTCTTCCCTTCCGCCGATACTTAGAATGGGCGGTTCCAATGACGGGGCCGCCCTTCGCCTATGAAACGAAAAGAACGGCATTCGACCCTTTCCGAAACGATCAAAAGAATACGCTCTTCCTGGGCGGGGCTCGGGTCGGATATGCGCCGCTCCGGCCTTCCGGGCATTTCCATCGCTTTCGGCTTGACGGCGCTATTGGGCGCGGCGCTGGTTCTCGCCGCGGAGCACGCCTCGAACGCCCAGATGTTCGGGGATTTCTTCGACGCCGTCTGGTGGGCCGTCGTGACGATCGCCACCGTCGGATACGGCGACAAATTTCCGGTCAGCCCGGCCGGCCGCGCGTGGGCCATCGTCCTGATCATGCTGGGCGTGGTCGTCACGTCGGTGCTGTCGGGCGCCGTCGCGTCGCTCTTGGTCGAGCGGCGGATCCGGGAGGGTAAGGGTTTGCAGGACGTCATCTCCAAGGGTCATACGCTGGTGTGCGGATGGAACGGCAACGCCGCCTCCGTGCTGGAAGGCCTTTCTTCCGCGCGGGGGCGCAAGCCGTCGGCCGTCCTGGTCAACGCTCTGGAAAGCGATCGGGTGGACGCCATCCGCTCCCGCTTCCCGACGCTCGACATCCGCTTCGTTCGGGGCGATTTCACCAGCGAGAACATCCTGAGGAAGGCCGCCGCGGCGCAGGCCGCCTCCGCCATCGTGCTTCCCGACGATTCCCTGAACGGGAACCTGACGGGCGCGGACGAGCGCACCATTCTGGGCGTCCTGGCGCTCAAATCGATCAATCCCGAACTTTCGATCGGCGCCGAGCTTCTGAGCGGCGACAACGCGCCGCACCTCAGGCGGGCGGGCGTCTCCGACGTTCTCGTGTCCGGCGAGCTGTCCGGATACCTCCTCTCCTCCACGGCCGAATCGCGCAGCGTGCCGCAGGCCGCCCGCGAGCTCATCGCTCCCGCGAACCCCGCCCGGCTGCGCGAGGAGGAGCTGCCGCAGCTTTTGGTCGGCAAAAGCTTCGCGGACGCAGCGGACTGGTTCGTGCGCAACGGAAAAGGCGTCATCGTCGGGGTCGTATCCCGGGAGAAGTCGGTTTCCTTCACCGACCTCCTTTCCGACGACAGCTCGGCGATCGACGCGTTCATACGAAAGAAGTTCCAGGAGGCCGAGATCGATCTGGCCCAGGCTCTAGAAGGCGCCGAGCACGTGAAGCTCGCGCCCGGCGCGGAGTACGTGCTCCGCGAAACCGACTCGCTGTTCGTGGTGGGCTGACCATGGCGCTCTTCAAGAAACGGACGGCGGCCGGACGGCTCGAGCTCGGCGATCTGCCCGGCTTCGACGATCTTTCTGCCGATCAGCTTTCGGCGCTGAGGGAGATCTGCCGCGAAACGCGCTTCGCCTCGGGCACGGAAATCATGCGCGAGGGCGACGGGGGCGATACGATGTATCTGTTCCTCTCCGGGGAGGTGGACATCACCCGGTCGCTCACGCTGTCGGTCGGACGCCACGGGTTCAAGAACGCGGAGAAGTCGTTCGTGAAGCTGAAGGCCGGCACCGCGTCGGTGTTCGGCGAAATGGCCATGCTCGAGAACGCGCCGCGGGCCGCGACGGTGACCGCCTCGGCCGACTGCGTCCTCTACGAGATAAGCCGAGAGGATTTCGACGCGCTGTGCGCGAAGCGGCCCGACCTCGGCGTCAAGCTGCTGCGGCTGATCGCCCGGCTGCTGTCCGGTCGGGTCAGGAAGGAAAACGACGAAGTCCTCAAACTGTCGACCGCGCTGAGCATCGCGCTCGCGCGGGTATAGGGAGCATCCGATGCGATTTGTCCGATTCCGCGCCGCCGCTTTTATGTGCTGCCTGCTTTTCTCCGCCGCCGCGGCGCCGGCCCAGACGGGAGCGGCCGCTTCCTCGTCCGAGCCCAAGCCCGTGCCCGACTCGTTCAGGGGCTACAAGCTCGGCATGCCAGTCGAGGCGCTGAAGAAGGCGCTGGCCGACGACGACTTGTTCGTCTTCCGCGGCGACCGGGACGTCTCTCTGCTCCCGATGAGCGATCAGGTGCTCATCGAGACGACCGGGCTTTCCTTCGTCAAACGGGCCTTCTTCCAGCTGCGGGACGGGAAGCTCTTCATGATGGCTTTCACCCTTAATACGGACAAGGTCGACCACTATTCGGTGTTCACCGCATTGGTCGCCGACTACGGCGAACCGGCGACGCTCAATCCGCAGGAAGCGGTCTGGATCTCCGACGCGGTAAGGCTTTCGGTCGAGCGGCCGCTCACGGTCAAATACATCGACCGGGCCGTCTTCGACGGGCTCGCCCGCGATTCGGCGGTCAAGGAATCGAAGGAATTCAAGCTGCGCAAGGAGTTCATCGATGAGTTCTAGGATCGCGCTCGCCGCGTTGGCCGCGGCTGTGCTTGCGGCGATGCCCGCTTCCTGCGGGGCCCAGGCGAAGATCCTTCCTTCCGAAAGGCTGCTGATCCGCGCCGCGTCGGGCGCATCGGTCGCTTTGGAGGCGGAGATCGCCGAAAAGGACGCCGATCACGCCCGCGGCCTCATGTACCGGAAATCCCTGCCGGAGGGGAAGGGGATGCTGTTCGCGTTCTCCTCCGACCGGATGATGTCCTTCTGGATGAAGAACACCTACGTGCCGCTTTCGATCGCCTACCTGTCTTCGGACGGGCGCATCCTGGAGCTTCACGATATGGAGCCGCTTTCCGAGGCGCCGGTCAACTCCGACCGCTACGCGCGCTTCGCGCTGGAGGTTCCGCAGGGGTGGTTCGCCCGGGCGGGGGTCGCCGTCGGCGACCGGCTTGAGCTACCCGAGCGGCTGCGCGTCCGTTGATAGGCCGCGCTCAACTCCATAGGATCGCCTAGAGTTCCTCGAGATAGCGCTTCGCGACCGGGTCTTCCGGATCGATCTCTAGGACCGTCCTGAAGAAGCCGGCAGCCTCTTCCCGGTCGCCCGCGCGGAGCGCGACGACGCCGAGGTTCGAAATGACCTTCACGTTGTCGTTTTCGATGCGGAGCGCTTTCTCCAGTTCCTTCCGCGCGCCGGCCAGATCGTCCGTTTCCATGAGGCAGATGGCCAGCTCGTTGTGCACGTCGCAGCCTTCAGCGCCCAGCTCCTCCGCCTGCCTGAAGGCCGCGATCGCGTCCTGCCAGCGTTCCATCCGGCGCAGGCCCCAGCCGAGCAGGAACCAGCCGTTCCAGACGCGGGGGTGCCGCTCGAGGAAATCGCGCGCCTTGTCGATGCCCGTCTCTTCTTCGCCCATGCGGATGAAGTCGTAGGCTTCCCGGAACACGGAGTCGTCCAGGTCCCGGGCCTCGATCTCCTTCGCGATCCCGGCGGCTTTCGCCTTCTTCTTCGGATCGGTCGCGACCCGCCCGTAGGCTTCGAAGCATTCCTTCGCCTTCGCGAAATTGCGCCGCTTCATGTAGAAGAAGCCCGCGTTGAACAGCGTCTCCGGGAACGGCGGCTCGATCTCGAGCGCGGCGCGGTAGGCCTTGAACGCGAGCTCAGAGGCTTCCTCGGCGGCGTCTTCCTTGCCGGCGCGCTCGAGCGCGTCCGCCTGGGCTTCGAGGACGAGGGCCGTATTGAGGGCGACGGCCGGCGAATCGGGGAAGAGGCCCTTGAGCGCTCCCAAGATTTCGATCGACAGGGCGAAGTCCCCGTTGCGCGATTTGAGGATCGCGGCTTCGGTGAATTCGGCCAGAATGTCGGGTTTGACCGAAACGACGAATTTCCGGTAGTAGTCCGCGTCGTCGGCCGCGGGATCGCGGGCGATGACCTTCAGCATGCCCGAGATCATCATCTCCCAGGAGAGATTCTCGATCGCTTCGCGGGAGGATCCCGGCGGCAGCTCTACCGGAATGGGAATAGAAGGGTCGATGCGGAATTCGCCGATGCTGGTTCCGAGGGATTCGGGGACGGACAGGAATACGATCCTGTCCACGTTGTTCGTTCCGTTCATTGGTCTCCGTCGACAGTGTGCTGATCGCCGCGGCTTTCAGCGCGGCTTTGCGTGAGATATTCGTTGACGCGGAGCTTGTAGGTCATGGGGACCGACTGCTCCGTGAAGTTTATGGCTAGCGCCACCAGCTCTTTCCTGCCTTCGACATCCTCGGTGCGGACTATCTTGCCTTTGATGAGGTGCGATTCGCGCGGATCGTCGAAATCGATGCGGATGGACGCTTCCCGTTCGAGCAGGAATTTGGCGACGCCGACCATGATGGCCTTCGCTCCGGAAAAGGAAAGATCCCGCAGAATGCAGCGCCGGGGAACGCCCTGGATGAAGATCGCGGTCTCCTTGGCGATCAGCCGCATGCGCCTCATCGAGTCGGCGGTGAGCAGGATACGGTCTTCCCTGCGCTTGGTGGAATTGACGTTCGCGTCCAGGAGCCTGCCCATGATCTCGATCAGGTCGTCCGGGGGGCGCTGGGTGAAGACCATGGTCAGCATCGCCACATCGGCCGATCCGCCGTAGGGAGCGAATCCGGACACCTTGCCCGCGACGAAGAACATGAAGGGATCGACCTTGTCGGATTCCTTGAAGCTGAACCGTACGCTGACGACGTTGTTCGCCTTCCGTATCTTCTCGAGGAGCCCGGATTTCGCGTTGATGATGACTTTCGCGCCGACGAAAGAGGCCGAGTAGATGACGCAGGGCCACGTCTCGCCCACGCACTTGAGATACACCTGCTGGGTGACCAGTCCGGTCGCCTTGATCACTTCTTTCGTGAAGGTAACGTCTATCCCGCGATATCGTTCGTAATATTTTGTCAGCTGCTGGCTTGTGGCGACACCCATCTGGCTTCAATATAGGCTTTTGCCCTGCCTTGGTCAACGATCGGCGCAGATCCCTCTTACCACAGCCCCGCCTTCCGCATGCGCTTGGCCGTCTTCGTCAGGTCGTACTCGATCCGTTTCCATTTCCAGGTCGCGGCCTCGTCGTCGAAGATCGCGTAGCGGGCGGCGGCCCGGCGCTCCGAATCGGATGAATGGGCGTCAGCCGCGTCCCTCGGAAAGCCGACGCTGCCGGGATTGAGCAGCATGGCGGCTCCCTTCGTCCGCACGACCGCATCCGGCTCGCCGTATTCGATGCGTATGCTTCTCCCGTCCTCCGCGGATAGGAAGGCGGACGGTACGTGCGTATGGCCGAAGAGGCAGAGGCTCGTCTTCATCGCCGACAGCGCTTCCGCGGCGTCCTCGGCGGAGAGGATGTAGCCCCAGACCGGGTCTGCCGGGCTTCCGTGGGAAAGGGTGATCCCGTTCCATTCTTCGCTGGCCGGCAGCGATTCGAGGAAGGAGATGGTTCGGCTCGACAGGTTGCCGCGCGTCCATTCCATCGCGGCGCGCGCGTGGGACGAGAACGACGACATATCCATCCGGCCGCAGGCCGCCAGGTCGTGGTTGCCCGCGAGGACGCGGTCGCAGACTTCCTGCGCGAGCGAGACGCAGGCGTCGGGCTCGGGGCCGTAGCCGACCAGGTCCCCCAGGCAGAGGATCGTATCGCAGGAGCCTTTCGCGTCGTCGAGGACGGCTTCGAAGGCTTCCCGGTTCGCGTGGATATCCGAGACGACTAAAGCTCGCATACGGAGATCAATGTAGCCTATACTGCTAGTCGGAGGGAAGCGGGAAAAAATGCGGCGGCCCGGAGTTTCGTCCATAGCGAACGCGATATCGGAACAGTTCACCGATGTCTGGAAGCTGCTCGCCGAGACGGGCGCTTTCCTCGGCCGCACGCGCCTGTTTGCCCAGTACGAGGCGCAGCTGCGCGAGATGCGCGCGACGCTCCAGTCGGCGCCGAAGAACGGGGAGGTGGCCGCCGCCGTCAAGAAGGATCTGGTCGAACTGCGCAAGGGGCTGCGGCATCTGGGCTACGACCTGTCCCTCGGTTCGCAGAACCTGGTGTTCGACGGCTTCCGCAACGACGCGTGCCTCAGGGACGGCTTCCGCCGCCTGGTGCTGTTTCTCGGAGACGAAGGCGTCTACTGGCTGGCGGGAGAGGACAACCACGTGGCGATCTGCGGCTACCTCGAGGATCGGCTCGAGAAAATGCGCATCCGCCAGATCCGCGAACGCCATTTCCTGTGGTACCGCCGATTGCGGCACGATCTGATTCTCTCCGGTTCCGATACGGAAACGAAGGAAGACTTCGTTCGGCTCGAGCGGATAGGCAACGCGAATCCGCTCCTGCTGCTCAGCGCCTTGAAAGGACTCAAATGATGCATCTTCGCCGCGCGATTCCGGCGGCCGCCGCCGGGCTGCTTCTCTTTTCCTGCGCCGCCGGGGCTCCTCCGCTCGCGGGCGGCGCTCCCTCCTCCGGCTCGGACAGCCCGGCGGCGAACGTTCCCGGAGCGTCGCCGGCCGAATCCCCGCCGCCCGATGAAGGTCCGCGGTCCCCCGAAGCGCCGGAGCCCCGCAAGGCCGTCTTCGTGCCGTACGCGGCGCCTCCGGTCGAACC
>QKCO01000040.1 GCA_003245635.1 Treponema sp. | reverse complement strand
AAAGTCGCTCGCGTTCTATAGGGACATCGTCGGGCTCAAGGTGAACCGACGCATGGAGACGGGGCCCGGACACGAAATCGCTTTCCTGGGATCCGAAGGCACGGCCACGGAGGTGGAGCTCATCCGCAACGACAAGAACCCGTCACCCGAGTACGGAAAGGACATCTCGATCGGATTCGAAGTCGCGTCGCTGGACAAGACGATGGAATTCCTCAAGGAGAAATCCGTCGCCGTCGCCGCCGGCCCCTTCCAGCCGAACCCCGCGGTCAAGTTCCTCTACGTGCTCGATCCCGACGGAGTCCGCGTCCAATTCGTGGAGAACGTCCGGAAATCCTGACGCTGCTATTTCGCCAGTTCCAGGATCTGGCGCACCGCCGCGCTGTTCAGGCGGACGAAATGGCCGATCGTCCGCTTGTCGCCGTCGGTGGCTTTCCGGGCCATTTCGTCAAGGCGGTCCGCGCCGATGCCCAGGTCGGATAGCCGCGTGCCGAGCCCGAGCGAACGGGAAAAGGCTTCGAGGCGCGCGATGCCTTCGCGGGCCGTCGCCTCGGGATTCCGGTAGTCCATATCGACGTTCCAGACGCGGGATGCCCACTGCGCGAAGCGCGCGACGTCGGTCTTGAGCACGTGCTTCATCCAGGCGGGAAACACGACCGCGAGCCCCGCGCCGTGCGCGACGTCGTAGATGCCGCTCAGCTCGTGCTCGATATCGTGGGAACCCCAGTCCCCGATGCGTCCCGTGTTCAGCAGATTGTTGTGCGCCACGGTGCCCGCCCACATGAGCTCGGACCAGTCGTCGTAGCTCTTCGCCTTCGCCAGCACCTTCGGCGCTTTGTCGATGACCGTCTTCATCACGGCTTCGATCAGGCGGTCGGTGAAGCCGACGTTTTCGA
Source organism: Treponema sp. (assembly GCA_003245635.1). Taxonomy (GTDB): domain Bacteria; phylum Spirochaetota; class Spirochaetia; order Treponematales; family Breznakiellaceae; genus SZUA-426. The sequence goes on along the minus strand of QKCO01000040.1, from coordinate 1,637 downwards.
CCGTCGTGAAATAGCGCTCCATCAGGTGCGCCATGATGTCGGTCGCGCCGCAGGCCACCTGGAAGGGCGGCAGCGTGAAGGCGAGCTCGGGGTCGAGGATCGAGAAGCGCGGGTATAGGAGCTCCGAGTCGACGGCGCGCTTGTACTGGCCTTCCTCGTTCGTGATGACCGAACCGGAGCTCGATTCGCTGCCGGCGGCCGGTATGGTGAGCACCGTGCCGACCGGGAGGGCCGCCTTCGGCTTCCCCTTGCCCATGTAGAAGTCCCACACGTCGCCGTCGATGACCGCGCCCATAGCTATGGCTTTGGCCGAATCGATCGCGCTGCCGCCGCCGACGGCGAGCACCAGGCCGAGGCCGTGCTTCCTGCACAGCGCCACTCCCTCGCGCACCAGGCCGATCCGCGGATTCGGCTTCACCCCGCCGAGTTCCACCCACTCGACGCCGGCGGCCTCGAGCGACGCGACCACGCGGTCGTAGAGGCCGGAAGCCTTGATGCTGCCCCCGCCGTAGTGGAGCAGGACCTTTTTGGAATAAGCCGCCGCTTCGGTGCCGACCCGAGCCTCCACGCCCCTGCCGAAAACGATTTTAGTCGGATTGTTGAAATCGAAATCGATCATCGCGTACCTCCTGCCTCCATTACATCATAGCACCTTCCGGATTTTCCGCGATTGCCGATGAGGCGCCGATCCGTTAAAATGCGCGGACCCATGTACCAATCGATCTTGTCCACTCTGCTCGGCGTCATCGTCCCCCTCTCGGTCCCCGTCTCGATCGGCGCCGCGCTCGCGCGCTGGAAGGGCTTCGAGTCCAAGCAGCTCCTGACCGTCGTGCTCTACGTGCTGAGCCCCGCCATCATCTTCCAGACCCTGACGACGGCGAACGTCTCGCAGACAGATGTCTTCCAATCGCTCGCATTCGCGCTGATCAACCTGGTCCTCATGTGGGGCGCGGCAAAGGCGATCGGCAAGATCGGCAGGCTGCCGTCGGAAGAGACCGCGGGCCTCACCCTCATGGCCACCATCACCAACTGCGTCAACTACGGGCTGCCCCTCGTGCTCCTCGCGTTCGGGCAGCTCGGGCTGGACAAGGCTTCGGTGTTCGTCGTCGCGCAGATGATCATGGTGAACACCATCGGCATCTACATCGCCGCGCGCTCGCGCTTCTCGGCCTCCATGGCGGTCCGCGCGGTGTTCGCGCTGCCGTCGATCTACGCCGTCGTACTCGCATTCATCCTCAATACGACCGGCCTGCAATTACCGGCGGGCGTCTCGAAGGGCATCTCAATGATCGCCCAAGCCTATTCCCCGATCGTGCTCGTCGCGCTCGGCGCGCAGATGCTCGGCGTGAAGTCGGCCAAGCTTTCGGCGGACTCCCGGCGGACCTTCTGGGCGGGCATGGCGCTGCGCATGCTCGTCTCGCCCTTCCTCGCCTGGGGCATCCTGACGCTCCTGGGCATCGAAGGCATGCTGAAGGACGTCCTCATCGTCGAAGCCTCCATGCCCGTCGCGGTCAATTCGGTGATCCTGGCCGAACGCTTCGACGCGGCGCCGAAAACCGTCTCGACCGGCATCCTCTGGTCGACGCTCGCCTCCTTCGCCACGCTTCCGGTACTGATAGCGATCGTAAAAGGGTAGC
>QKCO01000091.1 GCA_003245635.1 Treponema sp. | reverse complement strand
AGGCCTTTATTCCCGAGTACTGCGTCTTGAAGAAAGGGGCCTGGATCGGACCGAATGTTGTACTGACCAACGCGAAATATCCGCGCAGCGCTAGGGTTAAAGAGCAGCTCTGCGGACCATTCATAGGCGCAGGCGCGAAAATCGGAGCGAACAGCACCATATTGCCGGGAAAGAAAATAGGAGAGCTCGCTTTGATAGGTGCCGGTTCCGTCGTGACAAAAGACATTCCGGACAAAATGGTAGCGTTCGGCAATCCTGCAACCGTAACCAAAGAAATAAGTGAAATAAAAGAATACATTCGTACAGAGTGAAATTTTCCGGAGGATAAAATGAAGATTCCCTTTATGGATTTGACCGCTGGCTATCCCGACTATATCGATGAGGCCACGGCTGCGATCAAAAGACTTATCGAAACGACTCAATTCATCGGTGGAGAAGAGATAGACCTTTTCGAGAAAGAATTCGCGGCCTATTGCGGACTCCCCTACGCGATCGGTTGCTCCAATGGGACCGATGCGCTCGTCGTCGCGCTGAAAGCCCTCGGAATCGGTCCCGGGGATACCGTCATCACCGTTCCCAATACGTTCATCGCTTCAGCCGAATGCATCAACGCCGTAGGCGCGCATGTAGAATTTGTCGATTGCGATCCTGATCGATTCACTATAGATCCAAACGCCCTCGAAAATCATCTGCGGACCAGGAAGTCTAAATCTCCAGTCAAAGCGGTTATACCGGTGCATCTCTACGGCCAAATGGCCGATATGCCCGAAATTTCCCGCATAGCTAAAAATCATGGGCTTAAAGTAATTGAAGATTCCGCGCAAGCCCATGGAGCCAAGATATCAAATGCCGGCCCAGGATACTATGGCGATATCGCCACTTTCTCATTCTATCCCGGCAAGAATTTGGGCGCGTTCGGAGATGCCGGCGCTATAGTCACTAAAGATCCGAGCCTATACGAGATGATGAAGAGATACGTCAATCATGGGCGTTGGAAGGAAAAATACGAACATCCTATTGTCGGCAACAATGCGCGCATGGATACTATCCAGGCCGCTATCCTAAGAATCAAGTTGAGGCATTTACCCTCTTGGACCCTTGCTCGGAAACGAGCCGCCGAAGCTTACGCGATCGGGTTGTCCGGGAAGGCGGTGAAAGTACCCTTTATCGCGAAAAGCAGCGACCCCGTTTTCCACCTATTCGTAATCCGCAGCGCTGAACGGGATTCCCTGCAAAAAAGATTGAAGAATTCTGGGATAAGCACCGGCGTTCATTATCCGATACCCTTACACCTACAAGAGGCTTATAGATATCTTGGTTATCCTGAAGGCGCTTTCCCGGCCGCCGAAGCATCAGCGAAGGAAGTCCTAAGTCTGCCTTTATGGCCGGAGATATCGAACGAGCAAATTAAATTCGTTTGTGATGCGATCTGAATCGAGCCTGTAATGAAAATGATTTTCCATGTTCCGCGGTCTTTGGATCCCTCCGCCAAGTCGGGATTCCATGTACGGGTCCCGCGTATGGTTCAAGGATTCCGAGAACTCGGATACGAAGTCTGCCTTATTTCTGGTACGGTTTCGGAAAGAAAAAAGAAAATCGAAGAAGTTCGCGATGATATCGAAAAAGGAACCGTCTACGAATTCCTTTATGCGGAAAATGCTACGATTCCGACGCTTCTTACAGAATCAGGCCATTTGCCCATCAGTCCGAAAACCGACTTCGGCTTTTTTAGGTTCTGCAAAGCGAACGGTATGCGTCTCGGCATATTCTACAGGGATATTTATTGGAGATTTCCGGATTTTGCGGAAAAAATGAACTTCATGAAACGTACCGTCAACGTAGCGTTTCAATACTACGACCTTTTCCAATTCTCCTCGATATTCGACGTAATGTATCTGCCGACTTTGGAGATGGCCGAATATCTTCCCATAAAAATGAACAGCCTCATAAAGGATTTGCCTCCTGGGGTAGTTCCTAATCTGAGCGATCCTTATTCGCATAGTTCTAGTGACGCGTTGCGCTTTCTTTATGTCGGAGGTTTAGGCATTTTCTATAATATAGAGCTGATGGTTAAAGCCGTATACAACGATTCGCGTTTGAGTTTGACTATTTGCTGCAGGGAGAGCGATTGGAAACAAGCTAAACACGTCTACGGCGAGTATATCTGCGAGAGAATCAGGGTCGTCCACGCATCCGGCGAAGATCTCAAGGCGCTCATGAATGAAGCGGACATCGGCGTCTTGTATCTAGAACCGCATGAATGGCGCGATTTCGCGATGCCTATTAAGTTATTCGAATATCTGCAATACGGATTGCCCGTATTTGGCGTTTCAGGCTACGCCGCAGGCCGTTTCATCAGGACTAATGGAATCGGTTGGGAAATCGCCTACTCTGAAGATTCGCTCGTCTGCCTCTTGAAATCACTGATTGAAAATGCGGGCAATCTCACAGAAATACGGAACAGCGCGACGGCGGCCGCAACGAACCATACCTGGGAAAAAAGATGCGAATCGGTTGCTCTCGATCTACGAAGGACCTAATCGTGCAGAAGAAACTAAAGATAGGCATATTTACGCGCCCAATAGATCAAGGGACCAGCGGAAGCGGCTTCCATCTACTCGAATTATTGAACCAACTTTTCGATTTAGACGCTGAAACTGAATATGTCTTAATACACCATAATAAAAATGGAAACGCGATTTACGGCCGATGTAGGGAAATCATCGTTTCAAGAAATCCTTTGCTCGCATCATTTCAATTGCGCAATGAGCGATTCGATATTGTTCATTATAATCCGCTAACGATAATCTCGCCCATTTTCGGACTGAGCGGAAAAAAAGTAACGACTATTCATGGCGCGAGCATCCTCTTTCTGCCAACTCAATTCGGTTTGATTAAGCGTCTGCACGCAAAATATATAGTGCCCTTTCTCGCTCGTCGAATGGATGGAGTGATAACGGTTTCTAAGACAAGCGCATCTTTCATAAATCGCACTTACAAAGTTGATTCCAATAAGCTATGTATTTGCTACAACGCCGTGAGCAACAAATATGCCCATTTAACTATTTCTTCCTCTACGGATAAACGGTCAAATATTCTGCATATCAGTAAATTTTCCGAAAGGAAGAATCCATGGGCCCTGCTCGCCGCTTTTAAGTTGGTTTTCGATAAGCTTCCTGATGCTCGGCTGCAAATAATCGGCAGTGGATGGGGTAATGATAAAGTGACCGCTTGGATCGATGAAAACGGATTGACCAATGCTATCGAGCTTTTAGGTTTTGTCTCCGAAGAAAATAAGATAGAATGCTTATCGAAAGCTGGAGTCTTCGTATTTCCTTCTTTATATGAAGGTTTCGGAATGCCGAATTTGGAAGCGATGGCATGTTCGTGTCCGGTGGTGACGACTCGCGTTTTTGCGATCCCCGAAATCGTAGGCGATGCGGCTATTTTGGTCGATAATCCGAACGATTATCGTGAAATCGCGGATAAGACACTGTCTATCATACAGGATACGCAAATACGGCAAAGACTTATCGAGCAGGGACTAAAGCGGGTAATGGCTTTCTCATGGACTGAGAGCGCTAAGGACCTGTTGAGTTTTTATCGAAGGACGAGTAAATGAGAGTCCTCCTTACTGGCGCCGCCGGATTCATCGGTTTCCATCTGGCGAAACGGCTGCTGGCGCGCGGGGATACCATCGTCGGAATCGATTCGATCAACGATTACTACGATCCAGCGCTGAAGTTCGCTCGTTTGGCAGAACTCGGCATCGGATCTGGCGCGGCAGAATTCGGAGCGCGCATGCCGAGCGTTACGCACCCGCGTTTTTCCTTCATCCGCATGAAGCTTGAAGAAACGGACGCGCTCAAGCGGCTGATCGTCGACGGCAGCTTCGATCGCGTCGTCAACTTGGCGGCGCAAGCCGGCGTCCGTTATTCCATTGACCATCCGTACGCGTATCTGGATTCGAACTTGACCGGTTTTCTCAACGTGCTCGAGTCGTGCCGCGCGGCAAAGACTCCGCACCTAGTGTACGCATCGAGCTCGTCGGTCTACGGACTCAACGCTACCCGCCCTTTCCGTATCTCCGATCATACCGACCACCCGGTGAGCCTATACGCGGCGACCAAAAAAGCGAACGAGCTGATGGCCCATACCTACTCGCATCTCTATGGGATACCGACGAGCGGTCTGCGCTTCTTCACCGTTTACGGTCCGTGGGGCCGCCCAGACATGGCGTACTATAAGTTCGCAAAATCGATCATGTCAGGGAAAGCGATCGATGTTTACAACAACGGCGACATGCTCCGCGATTTCACCTACGTGGACGATATCGTCGAGGGTATTGTCCGCGTGATGGATAAGGCGCCGGCAGGTAATGCCGCGTGGGATGCGGCGAACCCCGACCCGTCCGAATCCTCCGCTCCGTATCGGGTCTACAATATCGGAAACAACAAGCCCGTACAGTTGGGCGCGTTCATCGAAACGCTCGAAAAAGCCTTAGGGAAGAAAGCCGTCAAGCATTATCTGCCGATGCAGCCCGGCGACGTCTACGCCACCGAAGCCGACGTATCCGCCCTGGAAGCCGACTTCGGCTGGAAACCCCTTACGACGATCGCCGATGGACTGCGGCTGTTCTCCGAATGGTTCCTAAAATACGGCGAGGCTTCCGCTGGCTAGCGGATCAAGAAACGCATATTTTCGCCTTTCTTTATGATCTTAAGTCCGCTGATCCGGTTGTTTTCGAACTCGACGCAGCCGCTCAGTTCAGGTCCCATGCCTTGAGCCCAAATTGCGACCGGGTTGCCCCGTATTATCGAATCGGTCACGCGTATGCTCGTCGGGGGATGCGAAGCCCCCAGATGCGTTAGATGAATATGGATCGATGCGCCGGCATTGTCTTGAAATACGCAAGACGCGACTTTGCAGTTCACCAGCCCATACACATTCCGGTTGGGCTCAAAATCTATGCCTGCTTGAGGCTGGTGCCCGTTCGTCCCTGAAATCGTCGAATATTCAAGCGTGAAGCCATGCGCCGCGATCACCGAAACGCCTTGCCGGAAGTGATCGGATAAGCGCAGATCCGTCAACCTGATATTCGTCGGAACTCGTCCGCCGCTTTTCTGGCCGATGTATACGCCGTCTCCGCCTGAGCGCTCGATGGACAACCCCGATACTTCGATATTCTCCGATTCGAGGATAGCGACCGCGTGCCTCCATTGCGAGGGTTCGTAGAGCGCGCTTCGGTAGTCGTTTTTCCGCATCGCCAAGCGTGCGCCGTATCCCTCGATGCGCAGACCCGTATTGTGCCTGATGGTCAAAAGGCAGTCGCCTCTACCGTGGAATTCTCCTTCTGCGGCGATGATTTCGGACCCGGATTCGATCAGAATGCTTTTCGGTCCGTCTACGAACAGCGGCCCCGCTATCCAAGGACCAGCCATTTTAGGGATGACCAGTAAATCGAGCGGCGCAGATAAGGCCGCATTCAAATATGCGGTCGAGTTTTCCGCCGACCAGCCCCACCAGGCGGCGCTGGCAATCCGCAATTCCCCCCGCTCGGCTTTCCGGGCCGCTTCCCTATTCGCGCTATATAAGTCCGGCAATCCATGGCTTTTACGCATCGACGCGAGCTTTTCCTTCGATCGTTCAACGCCTGCTTGCTGCCGCACGCTCAGCAGTCTTGAAATAGACAGAACGGTAGCGTCCTCCTCCTGCATTCCTGCGCAGGAGGCTATGAAGGCGACTGCAATAAGAAGCAAGAATCGTGCATTGCGCATGTTTAGAACTATATCATCGGAGTCCCGGTTAAGGTTGCCATGATCCTCATTTCCTACAACACCTGCTGGTATGTGTACAATTTCCGCTTGCCGCTCATCCGGGCGCTTAAAGCCCAAGGCCATGAAGTGTCCGTAGCGGCGCCGCGGGACGAGTACACCGATCGGGTCATCGCAGAAGGCGTCTCCTTCTACGATCTGCCCATCGAAGCGAAGGGTAAAAATCCGCTGAATGAGCTTAAAACGCTCTTCGAGTTCCGAAAAGCGTATAAAACCCTCGCTCCGGATGTCGTGCTCCAATACACGATAAAGCCGAATCTATACGGGTCCCTGGCGGCCCGGTCGCTCGGCATCCCGGCGATCAACAACGTCACCGGTTTGGGCGAAGCCTTCGTCTCGGGCGGAATGATCGAGCAATTGGTTCGGTTCTTCTATCGAGCCGCTTTCAAGAAAGTCAAACGCGTGTTTTTCCAAAACCCGGACGATTACACGTTGTTTCTCGATGCGCGCTTAGTCCGAGAGGAGCAAGCGGCACTCCTTCCGGGCTCGGGGATCGATACCGATATCTTCGCTCCGCGCGAACGGCAGCCCGGACCCTTCACCTTTCTTCAAGTCGGCCGGCTCCTTAAGGCGAAGGGTGTGAATGACTTCATTGCGGCGGCGCGGATCGTCAAGAAACAGCGGCCCGACGCGCGTTTCGCGCTGCTCGGCCGCCACGATCCTGAGGACGGCAAGTGCGTCGACGCGGCGGTCCTGGCCGCGGCCGAAAGCGAAGGCGTCGTCGAACATCTGGGCGAAACCGACGATGTCCGTTCTGTGATCGCTCAGGCCGACTGCGTCGTCCTCCCGTCGTATTACCGGGAAGGAACGCCGCGGTCCTTGCTCGAGGCCGCCTCCATGGCAAAGCCGCTCATCGCCGCAGATTCGGTCGGTACCCGGGAGCCGGTAACTGACGGCGTCAACGGCTTCCTGCACCCTCCGAAAGACCCGGCCGCGCTCGCCGAAAGGATGCTCCGAATGATCGGTCTCGACCAAACCGCGCGCGCGGCAATGGGAGAAGCATCACGTACGCTGATGAAAGAGCGATTCGATGAGAAGATCGTCATCGATGCGTACTTGTCCGCGGTTGGGGAATTCCTATGAAAAGGACCGCCGTAGCTTCGCTCGCGCTTTTTCTTTCTTTCGTTCCAGCTATCGCACAGGGAAGGCCCGGTTCTGACGGAGCCGCCGCGGCAGTCGCGGCGCATCTCGCCGCGCTACCATTCAGCAAAGAGGGCCCCTACACCCTTACGAAAAGCCAGACGAGCGCGCTGCTCGGGCTGGCTGCCGACTTGAAAATCAACGTATTCGAGCTGCTCGATTGCTCTTACCGCTATTTGGCGCCGAACGGGTTCAGGGCAATCCTGGGAGGGAACGAACTCCGAAGCGCATCCGCGAATTTCGATATGGGCGGCGATCGGGTCGATGCGCTCTTGCCGATAGCGAAGACCGAGCGGATCGAAATCGGTTACGCAACGAAAAGCGGCGAACAGGCGATGGACGTCTACCTTGCGGAAAAGCATTCCGACTTCATCGAATTGGGAACGGCCGTCATGGACGCGCGCTTCGGCTTCAAGCGCATCGGCCCCAGTAATTTCGAGGAAGCCTACGGCATCAAAGTCCAGCGCTTTCCCATCTCTACCGAATTGGAACGGCTCGAACTGTACGAGCCCGTCAAGGTCGCCATCTACGTCAAAGCGCTGAGCCGGCCCAAACGCTGGCGGATCAACCAGATAATCCGGATCAAGACAGGATCTTAGCGGGATCCGAATCCGGTCAGTATCGTCCCGATGGTGCGGATCGTGATGAGGAAATCGAGCACGAACGAAAGGTGCTTTACGTAGTAGAGATCATGGGCGAGCTTGACCGCCGTTTCGTCGGTGCCGGCAGCGTAGCCTTGGGTGATCTGGGCCCAGCCGGTGATGCCGGGCCGGACCATGTGCCTGAGCTGGTAGTAGGGGATGTCTTCGTTGAACTTATCCACGAAGGAGACTTGTTCAGGCCGAGGGCCGATGAGGCTCATATCGCCCCTGATGATATTGAAGAACTGGGGAAATTCGTCGATTCGGAACTTGCGGATAAAGGCGCCGATGCGCGTAACGCGCGCGTCTCCGACGGATGCGAAAGCCGCTCCGTGCTTCTCCGAATCGCTGCGCATGCTGCGGATCTTATAGATGGTGAAAGCCTTTCCCCGGCGCCCTACCCGTTTTTGGCTGAAGATGGCCGGGCCGGGGCTCTCCAGCTTCACCGCGATCGCCGTAATGATCAGAATCGGCACCCAAAGCGGCGAAAAGCAGACGGCGAGCAGCAAGTCCAAGAAACGCTTGAGAACCGGATAGAGCGACGCTTTCTGAAAGCTGATGCTCCGCGCCGTCGTCATGTTCGCCAGAATGATCGTACCGGTCTGGGTCTCCACGAAGTCGTCCGAAGAAATGACCGGGATCCCTTCCATGACGCATTTTGCGACGAAATCGATCCAGTCCTTGGAGAGTTCCTTTTCGAAGTCGAGCACGACGCCGTCGACTGAAGACGGCAGAGTATCGGGCGCGTCGAAGGGAACCAGCTTCAGGTTCTGGAAGGTTTTGGTTTCGATCGGGTATCCGCCTCTGACCACGGCGAGTATATACAGCGAAAACCGTGCGCGCAGGAACGCTTCCAAGCTGAACCAGATATTGGTGAATATGAAATAGGTCGCCAGGAAACCGAGCGAAAAGTAGACCCGAGCCGCCGCGAGAGCCATGAAGAGTATCGAACCGGTGATGGTGACGACGAAATTGACGACGAGCGGCTTATTGGCGTATGGGAAAGTTCTCAAACGGGCCAACAGCAGAGCCATGATAATATAGAAGACCGCAGCGCCGGACAGCAGGGGGCCGGCCTTCTGCACGATGCGCTCGGATTCGATGAACGGGAAGAAAGTGAGCGCGATCCAAGAAAGGAGCACCAGGCCACCGAGGCTCCAAACGAAGGCGAAGAAAATCGAGAAATTATGCTTGCGTAGTTTTTCTTTCACGGCAACTCCACAGCTTGAAAAAATAGCATTGTATCGCGCTGTCCGTCAATTCGGACGTTTCGGTTTGTTCATATTTTGAACAAATAAATGTCGGATAAGAACGTAAAAGATATTGGTTGATGCCATTCCGTTTTAAAAGTGTATTAAATTCATACTCAAAATAGGCGGCTACAAGGTAAAGAATCACTACGAATATTAACGCTGTATCCTGATCGACGAGATTCAGTATGCACCGGAACTGCTTCCTTACATAAAGAGGCAAGTGGACACGGATTTCCATTTACCGTTTGATAATACTAGAGCACTAAAGGAAATAAATATAACTTTATAAGCGCGGTCGCGTGACTTGGGGCTTTGATAGGGGAAAGCGACTCCTCGGTCCGAGCGCGGAGCACTGATTGACCGCGTGCGGACCACTTGTGTCCGCGCCGTTTTCCAGTTGAAAGCCGGCGCGGAACCAGTGGTTTACGCGATGGTTACTTGTTGTCCGTAGTAGCCCTCCTTCAAGTCTTTGCCGTTCGGACTTGTTGAAACGATCAGATCATAGCTTCCCGGAGCAAGCGTATCGGGGAGTATCGCAATGAGCTTGCTCGGCGCGATGTCCGGGTAGATCATGACCCGGTAGCTTTCGGCGTCCGTTTCGAGGAAAACGCCGCAGTCGGCGTTCTCCGGATCGAACTTCATCCGCTTGCCGATGATCCTGATGGTATCCCCCGCCGCAGCCGGCTCTCCTTCCGCTCGGCCGATGACGGTGACCGACTCGATTGCGGCGGCGGTCAGATCGAAGCTTTCCACCCGTTCCCAGCGCGCCCGCGTCTTCATGAGCGCTTCCACCGCCTTGTCGGTGCGGAAGTGAAGCGTCAGCGCGTGGTC
>QKCO01000149.1 GCA_003245635.1 Treponema sp. | reverse complement strand
CGAGCGGACGAGCGGGAGGATCTCCACCCGCGCCGCCTCCGCGACGGCGTCGAGCTCTCGGGCCTTCGCTAGTTCGTCCGCGGCAGGATCAACAGTGGCCTTCGGGCTTTTTTTTTACCGGACGGCTCGGAGAGCGAGAGGTTTCCGCCGGCGTCCTTCGGGCGGACGAACGCATCCTCCTTGTCCTTCGGTTCGGGGAGCTTATAGTAGGAATAGAGGTCCGATTTGCTAACCGGGATCTCGCGGTCGACCGCCTTCATGACTTCCTCGAAAGAGGCCTTGCGGTCGACGTCGAACTCGATAGTCGGCGGCTTCGCTTCGGGGCCGAAGTAGAGCTCGACAGCCCAATCGACGGCCTTCTGAAGCACGCCCTGCAGCTCGAGGGCGATGCCCTTGGCGTCGTCGTAGAGCAGCTCGATGGCGACGCCGCCCAGCGATCGGTTGCCGTTCTCCGGGTTGTTGGTCGCGACTGACTGCCCGGTGAGGCCGTAGGCGATCTGGACGTCGCAGGCGTCGACGAGGGACTGAAACTCGGATACGTTGCCGTTCATGCCGATTTCCTTGATGTCCTTCACGTTCGCCAGCGCGGTGCCGGACCCGGACTCCACGTTCTGCAGCAGATCGGCGATCGTCTGCGCGCGATTGCGCACGTCGTCTTCGCTTCCGGTCATCTCGAAGAGCGCGAGGATCGTCTTGACGGAGAACTTCTCCGTGGCCATCAGCCAGAACTCGTAGCCGGCCTTCTTGAACATCCACGGCCAGTACACGCAGCGGAGGTCGGACGTCCCGTAGGGATTCTCGTCGTCGGGGTTGTGGTGGAAGAAGAGCCACTTGAACGGATCGGCCAGCTTCCGCCGCTCGCCGGCGTGCTTCCAGTAGCAGGTCCAGTCGTGGGCGAACTCGAAGCGTTCGGGCTTGCGCGTGATGATGTTGTCGATGAGCATCGCGCCGTCTTCCTCGCGCCAGACGACCTCGGAGACGGAAAATCCGTAATCCATCGCGGAGAGCATGCGCTTCGCTTTCTGGTATAGCTTACGGCTGAACACCGGCTGGCTCTTCACGAACTCGTAGACCTTATCGTCCACGTCGTCGTCATTTACGATCCGCACGGGGAAGTTGAGCGCGGAGGTCTTGAGTTTGTTGAGGAGGCTCTTGATGCGCGGATCGGTCCGCATCTCCCGGTACGTCCGATACGACTCGCCCGAGCCGACGGCGACGTCGTCGGGGTTCGGCATGTAGGAGAGGAACCGCGAGAAATCGTCCTGGATGATCTGCGCCTTGAGGACGGTCTTGTCCGGGGCGGCCGGCTTCTTCTTCGCTGCCATTACGGTCTCCTGATTCTGGCGATGATGGACGAGGCGGTTGTGCGCACCGCGCTGGTGATCAGGGTGCTCGCGATCGCGATCGGGGCGGCTCCGTTCCTGCCTTCCCGTGCCTCGCGGAAGGCGTACCAGAGCGCGTCAGCCTCGTCGTCGTAGGCGCTCTTGGGGCCGTCGGGCGTGAACATCGAAAGCTGTTCGACGAGCTCTTTCTGGTCCTTCCTGAAGCGTATGAAACCGGCCTCGATGAGCGGCGCCATTTCCTTGGCGCGCGCGACCTTCGACAGGCCGCCGGTCTTGCGCCCGACGATGGGAAGCCATACCTTGCGGGCAGCGGCCTTCTCCATGAGGTTGTTCTTGTAGATCTCCTGGAAGGCCACGTTCTCGAACCCGATGGAGTTGTGCGTCCAGACGGCGAAGGTATCGATGATCCGCTCGAGGAACGGCGTCTCGGAAAGCCGCTCGCCCCAGGTGTCGCCGACGTAGAGGACTCCGTCGTCGCCATCCACCAGCGTGTCGAAGGCGCACTTGTCGTGAGCGCCCGTGGCCGGGTCGATTCCGCCGTAGCGCTTCTTTCCGGTGAACGAGACGTCGGACAGCTCGTAAAAGTGGAACTTCTTGATGATCGAATCCTCGGCGGAGAGCGGTTCGTTCATGTACTCGGTCGACCACGCGGCCGAACCTACTTCGTCCTGCTTCTTGAGTAGCTTTTCCTCGGTCCAGTACGCGGGCCAGAGGGACACGCCCGCCGGAGTGCGCGCGGCGAAGCGGAAGCCGACCCAGCCCTTGAGCTGGCCGTCGGCGATCTCCTTGAGGAGCCGGCAGACGATGTCGTCCTCGTGGAAGATGGTGTTGATGAGGACGGGGAAGATGTCCTTCCCGAGGGGAAGGACGACGCGCTTGAACCAGCGGTAGAGCTTGTCGCGCTGCCGCTTGGACTCCGCGGCGACGTCGGTCATGATATCGTCGCAGATGGCGACGTCCGGCCGGTTCGGGCCGTTCTTGATGCCGCGCGTCGACGCGCCGGCGCCGCGGGCGACGATAGCCGTCCCGTTGGCCAGGGTGATCTTGTCCTTCTTCCAGATTTTGCCCTTCATGTCGCCGAAGTCGGCGGCCAGAAGCTCGTTCTGCTCGATCTCGTCCTTGATGGACTGAAGGTTTTCTTCGGCCATCCGCTGCGCGGCCGCGAAGAGGATCGGGAAGTTGAACTTCTTGTAGAAGGTGATCCAGATA
>QKCO01000134.1 GCA_003245635.1 Treponema sp. | reverse complement strand
CCACCGGCTCGGCGCGGGGACCAAGCTGGTCGCCCTCTGCGCTCTCTCGCTCCTCGCGTTTTTCGGCGGGATGCCGGGACTGGCCGGCGCGAGCGCGCTCGTCGCGGCCGCCGCCTTCGCCGCTCGGCTTTCCCCCGGGGCGCTGCTTTCGGGCTCCAAGCCGCTCCTGATCGCGACCGGCGCGGTAGTCCTGCTCCGCGCCGTATCGTTCGAATCGGCCTTTCCTTTCCTTAAGCTCGATTTCGCAGGTCTAGCGGCGGGGCTCGTTTTCGCCTGGGGCGTGATCGCCGCCTTCGCCGCGGGCTCGGCGCTTTTCGCCGCGACCACGACCGCTGAACTCCGCCGCGCGCTCACCGGCGCCGAGACGCGGCTCAAGAAGGCTGTTTCGCCGCTCCTGCCGCGCGGCGCGCGCGCGCGGCTCTACCGCGCGGACCTGTCGCTCGCCCTCGCCCTCGCCCTGGCGTTCATTCCCCGCGTATTCGAAGCCTGGGATGCCGCCGAGGACGCGTACGCGGCCCGCTGCGGACGAAAGGGTGTGCGCGCGCTTTGGACGCTGCTGCCCGCGGTGGCCGAACGCCTGCTCGAGGCGGCTTCCGAGACGGCCGCCGCCATGGTATCCCGGGGCTACGAGGGAGGCGGGACAGAGCCCCGGTCGGAGAGGCTCAGCGGAGAGGTCCCGCACCTCGACTAACGGCCCCGTTTCGAGCATACTGGAGGGATGAAGACTTTTTCGGATTTAGGCGTCGGCCTTCGACTGACAGATAAGCTCGCGGAGCGCGGCATCCGGGAAGCGACCGCCGTCCAGGAACGGACCATTCCCGCGGTCGCTTCCGGCGCGGACATCGCCTTCCGCTCGCCGACCGGCACGGGCAAGACCTTCGCCTACCTCCTTCCTATCATCGAGAAAATAGCCGCTGGGACTGCCGAAGAAGGTGCTCTCGTTCCCGCGGGCGTCCGCGGCCCCCTCCTGGTGATCGCGTCCCCCACCTACGAACTCTGCGCCCAAATCAAAGCGGAGGCCGAATTTCTCCTTTCCGCCTTCGAGCCGAAGTTCAAAGCCGCGCTCCTGACCGGCGACGCGAATATGACTAGGCAGATCGACAAGCTGAAAAGCGACAAGCCCGTCGCGATCATCGGCACGCCGGGGCGCATCGTCCAGCTCGAACGCATGGGCAAGCTCAAGCTCCGCGCCGCGCGCTATCTGGTCCTGGACGAAGCCGACCGGCTCATCGCCGACGAGCTGCGCGAAGCAACCGCCCAGCTGGTGTCCCTCGTCCCGAGCGAACGGCAGACGATCGCCTGCTCGGCGACGCTCACGCGCAAGGCGCGGGAACGGCTGGCCTCCTTCCTCAAGGACGACGCGCTGCGCGAGGAGGTCGAAGACCTGACCGTGCTCCGCGAAAAGATCGAACATTGGGCCTTCTACAGCGAAGGCCGGAAAAAGATAGGCACGCTGCGCTCACTGCTCCTGGCCGCCAAGGCGGGAAAGGTCCTCGTATTCACCGACCGGGGCGCTCAGGTTGGCAACATCCTCGGACAGCTCCAGCACAAGGGTGTGAGCGCGACCGGCATCTACGGCGCGATGGGCAAGGTCGAGCGGAAAAAGGCGATGGATGATTTCCGCGCCGGACGCGCGAAGGTGCTGGTCACCAGCGATCTTTCGGCGCGCGGGCTCGACATCGCCGACGTGACGCACGTGGTGGCCCTGGACGTGCCCGAATCGCCCGAAGCGTACGCGCACCGGGCCGGACGCACCGGACGCGCGGGCAAGACCGGCGTCATGGTCACCATCGGGGACGAGGTCGAGCTGCCGCGGCTGGCGGCGCTCGAGAAGAAGCTCGGCATTGC
This sequence comes from Treponema sp., assembly GCA_003245635.1. Taxonomy (GTDB): domain Bacteria; phylum Spirochaetota; class Spirochaetia; order Treponematales; family Breznakiellaceae; genus SZUA-426. The sequence goes on along the minus strand of QKCO01000134.1, from coordinate 7,891 downwards.
CGTCAAGCCCAAGGCGCTCTACGAAGGACGGGTCGTCGCGCCCGGACCGATCGACGAGGACGCGGTGGAGGCCGACGAAGTGGAACTCCCCGAGCAGCCGAGAGCCCCTGAATCCGAAGGCGCGGAAAAGCGCCGCCGTCCGGCCGCGCGGCCGGGTCCCCGGCGTGGCTGATTTTTCTTCACGCATAGCGGCGGCCGCGCCGCGGCTCAAGGCCTACCCGCTCTACGCTCCCGCACAGAAGGCGGGCCTGGACAATCCGGCCTGGGACGCGGCATCTTCCCGATTCCTGATCGTTCGCCTTTCTCCCTTCCGCGATGCATCCCGGTCGACCGGTCACCTTTTCCTCCACCGGATGATCCGCTCCGCGCTCGGTGAGCTTGCATACGTAGATTTCGCCTTCTTTCCCTCCAAGGCCGACCGAGCGGTCCTCGACGAGGCGGGCATCCCCTGGCTCGCGGGCATCGACGCGCGCCGAAGCGCGGAAGACTACGACGCGGTCCTCGTTTCCTGCTCCTACGCCCTCGAACTGCCGAACCTCCCGCTCCTGCTCCTGAAGTCGGGCTTTCCGATGCGGGCGGGCGAGCGGCGGCGCGGAAACGCGTCCTATCCGCCGGTGCTGCTGGGCGGCTCGAACGCGCTGGCTTCCCAGGCGCTCATCTTCCCCGACGGGGATTCCTTCGTCGACGGCATCTATTTCGGCGAAGGAGAGGCCGGCGGCGCGGAGCTCGTCCGGCTGATCGCCGAGGCGGCGGGAAGCCGAGCCGAGAAGCCGGATGCTGCCCGGCCGGACACGGCCGCGCTCTGCGAGCGCATCGAAGCGCGCGTCGGCGCCTTCTGGGCCAGCTGCCGGGGCGCTCCCGGGTCCCCGCGCGAAGACGGCACGCTCCGCCGCGTGTCGCCGGGCCGCTGCGCAGTGAACGAAGCTCCTCTTCTTCTCGATTCCTACCCCCTGCTCAATTCGGAAGAAGCCTCGACCGCGCGGCTTCAGCTGTCCTGGGGCTGCCCGTCGTTCTGCAGCTTCTGCTTCGAAGGCTGGGAACGGAAGCCCTACCGGGAAGTACCCAAGGCGCGCATCCTTGAGACGGCGCGGCGTCTCAAGGCCGAAAGCGGCGCGACGACCGCCGACTTGTATTCCTTCAACTTCAACGCCCACGAAGACGCGCTGTCCCTCATGCTCGAGCTCAACCGCGTCTTCGACCGGGTGAACATGATGAGCCAGCGCGCGGACCTCCTCATCCGCACGCCGGGCATGATCTCCTGCGAACTGGCCGCGGACAAGCGGAGCTTCACCGTCGGCGTCGAAGGCATTTCCGCCGGCATGCGCGCCTATTATTCGAAGGACCTTTCCGACGAGGATCTTCGCGCGCTCCTGGAGCGCCTCGTAAAGGAAAAGGTCCGCGAACTCAAGCTCTTCTTCATCCTTTCGGGCAGCGAGAGAGAATCGGACCTGATCGAATTCGCCTCCTTCTGCGAAGACCTCCGAGCGCTCGCCGACGACCGGCATTCAGGCCTCCGCGCGATCTTCTCCTTCGGCTACCTGGTGCGCATGCCGTTCACGCCGCTGCGCGCCGAGGCGCTCGTGCTGGACCGCGCGGCCTTCAGGCGCGCCGAGGACGCGGCCAAGGCCGCCGTCGAAGCCGCGGGCTTCGAGTTCCGCCTCGCCTCCGACTGGCAGGAATACCTGGCCGACCAGCTCCTGGTCTCGGGCGGCTACGAGCTGGCCGAGGCGCTCGAAAGCGGCGCGCGAGCGGGCTGCGCCTTCGACCTCAGGATCGAAGGAGACCTCGTCTCCCGATTCGCCGATGCGCTCATCGCCTCGGGGGACCTGGTCCGGGAAGCGGGAGGCGGCCTCTCGGGACCGCTCGCCGAGGAAAAAGCCGCCGATCATCGCTACCCGCTCGATTTCGTCGACACGGCGGCGAGCGCGGCTTTCCGGGACGCCGCCTACGCGCGGGCGAAGCGGCGGGAGGACACGCGCACCTGCCTGGGCGACAACGGGGAGGCTCAACGGGGCGCCGCGTGCCTGGGCTGCGCCGCCTGCGATGACGAAAGCGAACGCGCCTTCTTGACCGCGCACCGGGTGAAGGGCGCCGCGGGTCCGGCGGCCGCAGAAAAGATCGCCGCGCTCCTCAAGGAAAAGCGCAAGCTGGTTCCGCGCTGCTTTTCGGTCGTCCTCCCCGACTTCCTGTCGGGCGCCGAGTACGAATTCCTTCGCGCCTATCTCCTGCGCGGACTGCTGCGGGCCGATCCGGGGCTTGCCGAAAGCGTTTACCGGATCGAGGAAGTCCTGCGCTCTTCGAGCGAATGGAAGGGCCGCCTTCCCGCCGATTTCACCGGAGAGGCGGTGCTGGCGTTGTACGGCGCTGATCCGCTGGACGACGGCCGCGTAGAGACGGCCCTGTCGTCCGCGCTCGGCTGCGCCGCCGAACGGCTCGAGGATTTCAGCGTTTCGGACATTACGGGAATCGAGGTGGAGATCGAAGCGCCGGCGGGCGGCGCGGATGCGCCGCTGCGCGTCCGCAGATGGCTGTCGGCGCTGCGCCTGGCCGCCACGGAACGCAAGAGCGAAGACGGACGCGCATTCGACATCGCACCGAAGGACGCGAAGAAGCGCATCGTGGAAGCCGTCCTGACGAAGGGATCGATCATCGCAGCACGGGGAGGAGCGAAATTTGACGCGTCTCCCCTGTTTCCGAAAGCGGAAGACCGCGCGGGGATCCGCGCGCGGATCGTCTCCCTGCGCGGCCTCCGACCCGTCGGACGCTAATTTCTAGAAATGTAGCCGGTGCCGGCGTTTGGGGACGCGCCGGCTCGCCGCGTCCTCGTAGACGGCCAGGAGCCGGTCGGTGACGCCTTCCACGGTCCAGCGCTGCGCGTAGACGCGCGCTTCGGCCGCTTTGCGCGCGTGGAGCGCCTCATCGCCCAGAAGCTCGAGCGTGCGGGCAACGAACTCTCCCATATCGTCCTTGACCATGAAGCCGCCGTTGTCGCCGTCCATCATGTCAGCCGTGCCCATTTCGCCTATGGCGACCACCGGCGTACCGCAGAGCATCGACTCTATGGTCACCAGCCCCTGCGTTTCGGTCTTGGACGCGAAGACGAAGAGGTCCGCCATCGAGTAGATCGACGGCAGATCCTCGCGCGGGAGATACCCGGTGAACAGACAGGAATCGCCGAGCCCCATGAGCTCCGCATGCTTTTCCAAAGCGGGCCTGAAGGGGCCGTCGCCCACAAGGAGCAGCGAGGCGTCGCCGTAGCGTTCATGCACGCGACGGAGCACGTCGAAGAGGAAGGCGACGTTCTTTTCCTGCCCGATGCGGCCGACGAATAGGAGCAGCTTGCCCGACGCGAGGCGGGGAAAGCGGGCGGTAAGCTTTTCGCGCACCCGCGCGTCCCGTGCCGGGTCGGAAGCGAAGAAAGAGGCGTCGAGGCCGGTCGGGATGACGGTCATTTCCCGGTTGATGCCGTAGCCGCGCAGCACTTGGGCGATCTGATGAGAGGGCACGATGATGCGCGAATCCTTGCGCAGGGAATAGCGCATGATCGTGCGCGCCACGAGCTTGGCCAGGCGAGAAGGCACGCCCTGCATGTAGTGCTCGAAATACTGCTCCCAGTGCGTGTGGCAGGTCGAGACGATGGGATAGCCGCGCATGCGGCAGTAGCGCCGGCCCATCTCGCCGAAGGAGAACTCGGTCTGCACGTGGACGACGTCGGGGTTGAATTCATCCAGCCGCGGCAGAATGTCGTGCAACTGCAGCGGATTGGAGAAGCGGTCCTCCTTGGAGAAGAAGGAGCTGATCGACGGGAGACGGATGATCTCCGACTCGTCCACCTGCCCGAACCGATTCTCCAGCTCGGGGTAATCGGGGCAGACGATGCGGATCTCGTGGCCCCGCCGCCTGAGCGCGTCGGCGAAGGTCTGGATCGAGACGGTCACGCCGTTGACGCGCGGCCAATAGGAATCGGTGAAGTAGACGATCTTCATAGCGTTCGGTTAGACCCTTTCATGAGGCTGGCGGTTGCGGATTCGCCTTTACCAGCGCCAGGTGCCGGTGAAGGCGTAATAGTGGGCGAAGCCGTCGTTGCCGTCCTCGAGGTTCCGGTTCCAGCCGTATTCGACAACGTAGTCGGCGCCGGCGCCGAACGACCCGAAGCCGGTCGGAATCGTGAACGCGAAGCCGAGGCCGCCGCGCAGCTTCGTCTCGATGACGTCCTGCGTGAGGAAGCGCGTCGTGTTCTGGAAGGTCGCCTTCGGTTCTGCAGCGTCGGTATAGCCGTCGTCGTTGATCGATCCGTCGTGGTTGTCGTAGTAGACATCCGTACCGTCCACATAGATGCCTTCGGAAGCGTTACCGTGCCGGATCAGTTCGCCGAGCAGGGAAACCGACAGTTTGGGGAAAATGTTCAGAATCGCTCGGAGGGACACCCTGTCGGAGTTCGGATCGAGGTCGGCGCCCAGGCAGGCGCCCATGGTGGTGTAGTTCAGGTAATTGACGCTCGGATCGGTCGCATCGTACCGGTCTTCGCGATCGGCGGCGATGTGCGTGTACATATAGGGCATGACCGCAGTGTAGTCGAGCGCGACATCGCTCAGCAGACTTCTTTCGGGCGTCCATCGCAGGCCGAGTTCCGCCGCGAGCTTGTACTTGGTGTCGAAATTGAAGCGCACGACGTCGTTGAAGCTGAAATCGTCTATATAGACATCCCCCAGAAACTGCAGGCCGTCCGCTGGCGACCATTTTCCGTGGAATCCGATCAGGCTGTTGTCGTCGAAGCCCGCCAGCGATTGGGCGGCGAAGTACTGGTTGAGCGGGATCGCGTAGAGGAACTCGAAGCGCTCTCCCCAAATGACCGATTCGTAGAAGCCGATCTCGAGCCTCTTGATCGGTTCGAAGTCGATCGAGTGCAGCATCACGTGCTTGTTCGGGTACATGCCGTCCCCGAGCGTGTCCGTCGCGTTGATTTCCAGGAGCAGGGTGCTGAAGGTGAACGAGGGCTTGCGGTACACGAGCGAAAAATGGCCCGCACGCGAGGCCTGCGGACCGAGCACGACGCCGTTGTCGAAGAACGGACCGAACGATCCGCGGTTCAAGCCCGCGGTGAAATAGAGGTTCGCGTCGCCGAGGGACATGTTCGAGGTCCAATTCTGGAGAATATTGAACGGGCCGACTTTGGCGTTGTCCTTGACCATGTCCGCGTAGGGGGAATAGACGCCCGGAACCTCGATCTGGTCACCCGGCTTGCGGGTCGCGCCGTACACGAAGAACGAATAGCTGAAGACGAGCCAGTCCTCCATCCGGACCGAGCCGTCGACGAAGGGGGCCCCTTCGAGCGTGATATCGGCGTCCTCGCCGCGTATCGTACCGACGGCGCCGACGTGCAGGGCGCGGGCTTTGGGCGCGAATTCCGCGCGGTATTCCTCCGCCTTGCGGACGCTCGCCGCGTCGCCCTTCCGGACCACCGTTTCCAGCAATTCGTCGATCAGCTGCTGGGGATAGGGCCGGACCGGGGGCAGCAGGCGCAGATAGCCCTTGGCCGCCCAGCGGTCGATATCGGCGTACAGCGCGTCGTTCGGATCATGGGCGACTTGGCTCCAGGCCGCGGACGCGAGCAGAAAGAGCAGCATGAGAGAGGCGAACGTTTTCTTCACAAATTTTCTCCTGTCACCAAGTATACGACGCGGCTACTGACAACTCCGCGCCCGATTCCTTTTTCCCCGAGACATGATCTGCATCCTCTATGTACATTCCTGTCGAGCGCAGCGAAACGGAGATATGCTCGCTGAAGCTGTAGTCGATGGAAGCGCCCAGGGACAGCTTGCGCTCGGGCGTGCCCGTCGGCGCGATTTCCGACGATGGCGCGGCACCCGACGCCCAATCCCATTCGAGGCCGTGCTCGCCTTGGAGCTTGTAGGAAAGCGTCCCCGTCAGAGCGAGCGCTCTGGACGTCCGCTCGAAGAAGCGGGAAAAGCGGGCGCGCAGGGCGAACAGCGCGAAATCCCTGCCTTCGGAATGCCCGAGCCAGGCATAGCGAGGCGCCTTGGAGGAAAGGGCCGACAGCTTGCGCATCCAGATATAGCTCGCGAAGGGGCTGCTCAAAACGTAGAGGTAGGGGTCGGCGTATACGGCTTCGAAATTGCATTCGGCCAGCCAGGGGCCGGCCGCGGTCGTCCATTCGATGCCGCCGAGATAGCCGAGCCCGTTCGGATGCGCCGCATCCGGCCATTTTTCCTTCTCGTACGGGGTCTGATAATCGTTCAGCACGAATTGACCGTAGGCGGCCCATCCCGGCGCGATAGCCCAATCGATATCAAGGCTGAGCAGGGATCCGATGAGCTCTCCGTCATCGGACGGATAGTCCTTCCACGCGAAGAAGCCGTGGTACATCGCCAGCGGGTTGAGGAAGCGCAGTTCGAGCGGCGAGTTCCCGACCATGCAGCCTTCGCCGATGCCGATCGAAACGCGCTCGTAGAGCCGCATGTCCCAGCGATGGTAATAGAGGTAGCGGTTGGTCGTTTCGGCGAGTGCGCCGTCGTATTCGGTCCCAAGGCCGCTCGTCGTCAAGGGCAGCTGTGCGACTAAAAGCGAATACTTGAAATTCGGGGAGAAGAGGCTGAGCCGCGCGAAATCGTAGTAATCGGGCGTATCGGAGATGGCCATGTTCCCGGTGACGCCCGCGCCGAAGGATAGACGGTTCCGTCCGAGCTGGAAATTCCACCAGGGGCCGCCGGCCGACATGAACGAGCGGAGCGGCATGTTCATATCGAATTCTTCGCCAGAGAACGGGATGTTCGTACTGAAAAATGAATCGTCTTCGCTGTGGAAGCTCGGATCCCGACTGATCTGGAGATCGCCGGCGGCATAGACGGAGTCCGCGAAATAGAACTCGAGCGGGAGCTTGAAGGCGGCGGGGAAGAGCGCCGAAGCGGAAGTCCATTCGATTTCCGGATTCGTGCGTACGGACGCTTCCGCGGAGACGGAGGGCGTCGCGTCGACTCCGAATAGTCCGTCTTCAAGCGGAGGCCGCGCGCCGAGCGCCTTGCGGATGCGGTCGTACGCGGATCGTCCTGGCGATGACAGCGCGTCATAGTCGATGTCGTTCAACGCCGCCTGGATTTCATCGGAAGAGAGCGGCGGCGTGTATGAAGCCAGACTTTTGCCTGCTTCCCTGACGATCGCGCGAATATCGCGCAGAACCGGATCCCCGACGGAAACGATCCGGAAGGGAGCCGAAAATACGCTTTGAGTTGAAAGCACGAGAAAGGCCACCGCGAAGCAGAAGGAGCGGTATCGAACCAGCCTGGGCGAGCGCATACCACGCAATCCTATCATGCCGAAGGGCGGCGCACAATAGCGGGTGAATTCGGGGAAATCGTCTTGACAATATCGATACATTAATTTCTAATTGCGCATAGCAACTATTGACGGGAGCATCGATGCACGAACGGCTTTGCGCGCTGAAGGGGCTGCTCCGGGCGGTTTCGCGCCTGGAGGAGTCGATAAGCGAGACCTATGGAGTGACCTTGACCGAGGCGCTCTGCGTCTGCTCGGTGGGCGGCGGCTGCGGAATGGCGGCGTCGCTCGGGGATGAAGTGTCCCTGTCGCCGTCGAGGCTGTCGCGCGTGCTCGGGGGCCTCGAGAAGAAGGGGCTGCTCGAGCGCCGGCGCCGGGAAGACGACAAGCGCGCGTGGGACCTCATCTTGACCGCGGACGGCGAAGAACTGGCCGAACGCATGAGAGAGGGCGGCATCGATATTCCGAAAGAAATTTTGGCCGTTACGGCCGGTTACAAGGAGTGAGGCATGGCTAAGTACGTGATCGTGGGCGGCGTCGCGGGAGGCGCGACGACGGCGGCCCGGCTGAGGCGCAACGACGAGCGGGCGGAGATCAT
>QKCO01000112.1 GCA_003245635.1 Treponema sp. | reverse complement strand
GCGTTCTCTATCCTGCGCGAAGAGTACTTGGATATCGTGCTCCTCGACCTCCATCTCGGGGATATCGCGGGCATCGATATATTGCGGACCATACGGCGACAGGACGAGGACCTGCCGGTCATCATCGTCTCGACGATCCAGGATCAGGACGTCAAGGTCGGCGGATTCGATATCGGCTGCGACGACTATATAACCAAGCCCTTCTATATGCAGGAACTATTGAGCCGCATGGCCCGGCTCCTCAAGCGCCGACAGGGCCCGGGAACAAAGGCCGCCGTCGAAGAGCGGATCCGGAGCGGCCCGTTCGAAATAGACGTGCGCGGCCTTTCGGTCAAGAAAGAAGGAACGCCGATCGAAATGCGGAAAAAGCTGTTCGACCTATTCTTATACTTCGTGAAGAACGAGGAGACGGTTCTTTCGAACGAAGCGCTTTTCTCGCGCGCCTGGGAGGCGGCCGAGGAAATGAACGAGAACAGCTTGTACGTGCACATCAGGGCGCTGCGCAAGCTCGTCGAGGACGACCCCGCCGAACCGCGCTACATCCGCACCGTGCGCAACGCCGGCTACGTCTACTCTGCCGGATGAAAGGCCATTCGGCAGACCGTATCGGAGGCGCGCTGCTCGAAGCCCTCGAGCGAAGCGCCCATGGCGCCGAGCAGGAAGCGGGGCAAGCCGGCACGTGCGGACAACTCGGAAGCCGACGCCCCGGGCACCGCGATCTCGGCCCCGATCGACCCTGAATCTGACGATAGCGAAACAACCAGCTCGGAACGGGCCGGAGCGGCTTCGATCCCCGCGGCGAGCAGCTCGCACAGCGCAAGCTCCATCAGCCGCGCCGAGCCCTTGACCAACAGGCCTCGTTCCCCCCGGACATAGAGCGAAGCGTCTTTCACCGCCAGCTCGGGAGCGAGACGGAGCCCCGCTTCGTCGAACGCCGACCGCAGATCGACCGAACCGGCCGCCGGGAGCTTCTCGAACGCGAGAACCGAGCGGAGAGCGGCCCGCGACTCCCTCATGCTTTCCCTGACCGCGGACAATTCACCGCCGAGCGCCCTCCGGTCCCCGCCGGACGCCAGGGCGCCGGAGACGGCGTCGAGCCGCGCTTCCGCCGTGGAGGAGGCGCGGAACAGGCCGCCCATGACCGCCTGCAGCCTCTCGATCGATTCCAGGGACCGACGCTTGAAGCGCAGTTCGCGCCGGCGCGCGATCCTGAGCGCGGAAGCGGTCAGGGCGAAAAGGAGAAGGGCGAAAACGCCTCCGGTCAGCAGCGAGCGGAAGGCCGCTTGTCGCACCGTCGAGGAAACGAAGGAACTCTTCCGCTCGATGACCAGGTAGGTATCCCAATCGGCCATGAATCCGGCCCAGAGGACCGGACCGGAAAATCCGGCGGGATCCGCCTGCATGCCCGACGCGTCCAGCCTTCTGCGGCGCATCTCGTCGAATACGGATTTGCCCCAGAGGGCCGAAGCATCACGCGCGGGGGGGTCCATATGGGAGGGATCCGACGCGTAGACGAGTTTGCCGTCGGTGCGGATCAGGAAGACTTCCGTATCGTGCTCGGAATCGAAGGACTTGAGGATTCGATTGAACGCCGTGGCGTCGATACCGCCGCCGGTCACGCCGAGGAAGGAACCGTCCGCGCCGAAGATCGGCACGTTCACGTACACGCCGACGACTCCGGTTTCGGGGTAATACCAGGAATCGATGTTCGTCGCCTTGACCGCATCCCGGTACAGGTAGTACCAGCCGTCGCGCTCGATGTTTTTCGGATCGAGCTTGAGCACCCGCCCGTCCGTGCCGTAGTAGGTTTCCGTACGATCGCTCACCACGCTCGCGTCGAGCAGCCCGTAGGTAGCGCGGACGTTCTCCATAAAACCGCGCAGCGCGGCGACGTCCCCTTCTCCGTCGAGCAGCCAATCCCGCATGAAGGAATCGCGCAGAAGCTCCTCTCCGGCGCGCTTGTAACGCGACGCGGCCGATTCCAGACGTGCAGCCGCCGCCAGACCGAGCGCCGGAAGCTCGCGACGGACCGTAAATTCGCGCGCTTCGGCCGCGCTCGAATAGGCGTTGAATCCGGCGACCGCCAGGAAGGCGACGAAGAAGACGGCGTAGAAGACGGCGTAGACGCGGGAGTCAGACACTGATGGGTTCCTCTTCTTCGGGGATCGGAAGCGCGAGCACGAACCGGGCGCCGGGCTCGCCGTCCTCCAGGCGCAGGGTTCCGCCGTTCAGCCGAGCGAGCTCCGCGGCGACGAAGAGCCCGAGGCCGGTGGAGGTCTCGCCGCCGGTAGGCTGCGGGGTAAGCCGCTCGAAGCGCTTGAACAGACGGTCACGGTCGGCTGCCGGGATGCCGGGCCCCGAATCCTCGACCGCGATCGATACATCGGCCCCGACGAGGACGGAGACGCGGATGGCTCCTCCCCGGGGGCTGAATTTGATCGCGTTGTCCAGCATGTTGTAGACCACGCCGCGGAGCGAAATGCCGTCTCCGCGCAAAGCCGGCAGAGTTTCCGGCGCCCGGTATTCGAGTCGCTGTCCCTTCGCCGCGGCCTTTTTCCCGAGCTCAGCCACGACCGCCTCGAGCGTCGGGGCGAAATCGAGCTCGCCGGTGAGGACGGTCTGCCGACCGTCGGCGATGCGGAACGAAACCAGGACATTCCGGACGATATCGCTGATCTCGTCGCTCGAGGAGCGGAGGTCATCGATGATTTCAGGCAGATCCTCCGGCCGGAAAGAATCCTCGAGCTCGCGCACGCGGTTGATCAGCAGCGTGAGCGGCGTGTTGACGTTATGGGTCATAAAGTAGAGGAATGCGTTCTTCTCCTTCTCGGAGCGGCTGAGTTCCTGGTTGTGCAGCACGATGCCCTTGAGCCGGACCAGGGAACGGACCCGGGCCGTAAGCTCCGCCGCCTCGAACGGCCGAGTCAGAAAATCGTTCACTCCCGCCGCGTAGCCCTTCATCATGAGATGCTCCGCGTCGAAATCGGCGATCATCAGTATCGGCAGCGCGAGGAGATTGAAGCGCTCGCGGACCAGGCCGCACAAGGAGAACGCGCCGTCGCCTGCTCGGGAGGGGTCGACGAGGAGCACGTCCGCATCCGCCGCCGCGGCCAGCGCGAGATAACGGTCCGCGTGCGTCAGAACCTCGTAGCCGACGGACCGGAGGATCATGGCTTCGCTCGACGCGCCCCGACCGTCCGAGTCCAGGATATGTACGCGACCGAGCGATTTCCCGCCGGGAGCGGGAACGGGAAGCGCGCGGTAGCGCCGCCGTTCTTCCGGCGCGGGAAGAACGGACCGGCCCGCAGCGTCGTTGAGCTCCCGCCGCAGGGTATCCGCCTCCTCGACGATCAGAGCGCAGACTCCCGCCGTCCGCGGATCGGCGCATTCGCGCTCGAGCATGACGGCTGACGCGGCGATCGCTTCCAGGGGGCGGCGGAGGCGCTGGCGGAGCCGGCCGATGAGGTTTTCCCGCACCGCGCTCAGGGAAGCGTACTGTTCCCGCACGTCGATACGCAGCCGCCGCGTTTCGTCCGCGGAATCCGACACGCGCCTCTCCAACGAGCGGATCCTGTTGAAGCGGGAAGCGATCGACGCCAGGGACAAAGCCGCGATCAGGCCGAAGACCTGCAGGTAATCCTCATATTCGGATCGAGGCAGCGAAAGGAGGCCGACAGCGATATCCCTGATCATCACCGAAACCCAGGGGAGGAACGAGGAGGCGTACAGGAATTCCCTGCGGGCCCCCGCCCGGAACGCTTGAATGCCCACGGCGGCCGCGAACAGCAGCAGGAGCGCCGAAAGCGAATTGAGTATGTCGGCCACCAGATAGGGCACGGCGAATAGGCTGACGGCGGCGCAGACGGCCGCAGCGGACATGAAGGCGAATGCCGCGCGACGCTGCGGAGCGGAAACCCAGCGGCCGAACACCGACAGTATCAGGAGCGTCGCGCTCGAGAGGTTCAGCGCGATCGACACGGGGAAGAGCCAGTCGGGATACGTGAGCGGATCGAGGACGAACAGCAGCAGGCGGCTCTGCCTGAGGAAAAAGAAGAAAACGGAGGAAGCGAAGAAGACGAAGGCGGAGTCGATGCGCCCGGCGAAGAGGAACCCCGTCGCGATTTCCAAAACCAAAAGGACCAGGACGGCTCCCGAGGCCACGCCGAACAAGCCGTTGCGGGAGGCCGCCCGCGCGAACCAGGCCGAAGATTCCGCGATCCACGGCGAGATCGAGACGCCGCGCGGACCATGGAACTCGACGACGAAGGAAGCGCGTCCGCCGGCGGGAACGCTCAAGGGGAAAGCGGTTCGGTAATAGCGGAGAGGCGTATCGGAGACGGGAACGGTATCTCCCTGGCGGTACAGGGCGACCGCGCCCGAACGGTGCGGCTCGAGCAGCTCGGTATAGTAGTTGCGGTCGCTGTTGGACAGGACCAGCTGAACGTCCGCGTCCCGCGTATTGCGCAAGTCGATCCACAGATAGCCGAAGGGCTGCGGAAGCGCGCCTCCGCCGTCTTCGAGCGCACGGAAATCGGCGCCCGGTTTCGACAACTCGAGCGATGAGCGGCGAAAATCCGAACCGGCGACCCGGTACGATACGGAAACGCCGCGCGGAAGCGGATGATCCGCCTCAGCGACGCCCGAAAGGAGCGCGAGGGAAAGAGAGGCGGCGACGGAAACGCCGGCGAAGAGCGCGGCGAACGCTCCGACGCTCAAGCGCACGTCGCGGCCCCTTCAGCGGCGAAGATCGCCGCAGCGACGGCGTCTGCATCGCCGTCGAGAAGGCCGATCGAGCGGATGGAAAGGGAAGCCGGAGGAGGCGCGGAAACGCCGTGAAGGAGCTTCGCGGCGGCATTGTCCTCATCATCGTTCGGGGACACGCGCGCGAGCGCGAGCGCGAAGAGGGCCGGCGAAACGCGGCCGCAGAAGCCCCGGCTCCGGCAGGCTTCCCTCAAACGGGAAGCCGCTTCGGCGATGAACGCGTCGACCGCGGCGCGGCCGAGCATCCGGTTCGCTTCGGAGAGACCGCCGAAGGAAACCAGGACGCACTCGACGGGAACGGAGGAAACGGCGCAGCGGCGGATGAAGGCATCCCTTTCGAAGCAGCCGGTCAGGCGGTCGACGAGGGCGTCTTCGGCGAGCCGGGCGCGGGCTTCCGCCAAACCCCGTTCGGTGTCCCGGAGTTCGGAGAGAAGCCTGGAGGCTTCCGTTCGGTCCTCTAGAGCGATGACGGCCCCGCACAGCCGCCCGTCTCCGAGACGGACCGGCGCCGCGACGTTCCGGAAGGACCGGCCGTCCGCCGTCTCGCAGTCTTTCTCCCGGACGGCCGCGGAAGAAAGGGCGGACTGCGCCAGGGCGAGCTCATCGGACTCCCGTCCGGGCGATTCGGAGACTCGGAACGAAGCGTTCGAGCCGACCGGGGCGGGCCGCTCGTCCGTCCAAAAGAGGGGGAACGGCACGGCTTCGAGGATGGCCTCGAATCGGCGGCAGGAAGCCGCCGCGTCCGCCGCCCGGGCTTTCGCCTTTCTGAGCGAAAACAGGAGAACCGTGATCGCGGCCGCGCACGCGGCCGCGGCGATCGCGGCGAAGAACGAAACGAGCCCCGGGATCGCGATCACCGGAAACGCACCGAAAGGATCGCGGAACCGCCGCTGAGCCCGCTCCCGCGCGAGGAAGCCGCTACGTTCGAGATCGAGCAGCGCATCGTTGATCGAAGAGAGGAGCGAAGCGTCACCTCGGGCGACCGCGAATCGGTAGAACACGGAAAACAGCGGCCGGTCCCGCCGCCAGACTCGCCCGCCGCCGTACCGCGCGGCGAGCAGCGCTCCGAGCGAGGCCGGCGCTATCGTATAGTCCGCCCGGCCGTCCGCGATCAGGTGGAAAGCCTCGGCGTAGGAGCCGACCAGGATCGCCGCCGAACCGGAACTGCGCAGGGCGGCGATCTCCTCGATGTCCGCATCGTCTTCGAATAGGACGAGACGTTTGCCGCCGAGGCCTCCGACTCTCCGAATGCCCGAACCGTTCCCCGCGAAAAGCGCGTACGGAACCTGCAGATAGGGTACGGAGAAATCCATGAAGGCCGCTCGACCCGGAGTCTTCACCATTCCGGGCACCGCATCGGCGCCGGACAGATCCGGCCTGATCGCGCGGGCGGGCCGCTCGGTCGACACAAGCTCCGAGGAGAAGCCGGCGGCCGCGGACAATTCGCGCACGAGTTCGATATCGAAGCCCTCGAGCCGGCCGCCTTCGGCTGAACTGAACGGAGGCAGGTCCTCGCCGCAGGCGAAGGATACGGTTCGGGAGGCGGAGAACGAAAGGGAGGCGACGCTCCAGAGCGCGAACGCGAGGACGGCCGGCTTCGGCCGTCCGATCCTCGGCGGCCTCATGCGCAGGAAGCCTCAGCCAGTCCGGCGGCGTCGAAATCCGCGGCGAGCACGCCCCGGCAGGAGCCGTCGGCGCCGAACAGGGGAACCGCTGCGGTTATGCAGAGGAGTCCGCTTGCGCTCGACAGATAGGCGGGAGAAGAATAGGAGGCGCGGGTCCGGAACGGAACCGCGAAGTATTCCTTGGCCGAACGGTCCGCGCCGAAGCCGTCCGAGGAAATCCTGCCGATGCACGCGGGATTCACCACGTTTGAGGAGATTTGTCTGCCGCCCGGGTCCATCACGTAGAGCAGCTCGAAGGCTGACGACTTGCCGAAGGCCGACGACAACGCCGCGTCTAGGGACTCCCGCGCCCCTAGGTTCGAGGCGCTGAGCCTGGCCGCGAGCCGCTGGACTTCAGCGAGCGCGCGGTCGTGCCGGACGCTCCGCTCCCCGGAGATCGCCTCGAGGCTGCGCTTGGTCGATTCCTTCAGAGCGGCGGCGAGCGAGAAAGCGGAATCGCTCCGATCAGTGATGGAACGGGCTTCGGCGGCGATGTCCTTGACCAGAGTCTCCATAGCCCGTTCGCCTTCCAGCCGCTCGTTCGCGACGCCGCTGAAACCGCCCACCGCTTTCTTGGCGCGGGCCGATTCTGCCGCGATCGACGAAAATTCGCGAGAAAAGGCGTGGGAGGCCTCGGAAGCCGATCGGGCGGACGCGGCGGCCGATTCCACGGCGGCGCCGACGCTGCCGACCTTCGCCCCCGCATCCCCTGCGCTGCGGCCGATCGCGTCCGCAAGCTCGCCCGAACGGTCGGCGAGCTTGCGTACCTCGCGGGCGATGACCGAAAAGCCCTTGCCCTTATCGCCCGCGCGCGCGGCTTCTATGGCGGTATTGATCGAAATGACGGCGAGGTCTTCGGCGTTCTCCTTCAGAGCCGCCGTGATGCGGACGATTTCGGAGATGGTGTCCGAAAGCGCGCGGTAGAATACGCCCGAGGACGCCACCTGGCCGGCCATGACGTCGATGTCGGCCGCGAGCGTCTCCACGCGGCTGCGGCCCCGCTCCGCGGAAGCGGCGACGATATCTATCGCCGCGGCGACGCCTTCCGCGTCGCGGGCGAAATGGCCGAGAGCGGCCACGCCGCGGCCGATGTGCTCGCGGATATCGACTATGCGCGTCAGCTGCGAAGCCGCCGCCGAACGAAGACTATCGACGCTCTCCTCGAGCGCAAGCACGCTTTTCGCGTTGTCGGCAGCCGCTTGGAGGACTGCCTCGGTGACGGTATCCCTCATCCCCAAAATCTCCAAGAGCGCAAGTATAGAGGACCTTGTCGATTCGTGGCAACATCAATTCATAAAATACGTTAAGCGCTATTTTAAAATCGATATACTTCGAATTTCGTATTATTTTTGAATTAAGTATTGATATTTCGTATGTTATAATTTATATGATTAAATAATTCGTATTCGTTGGGAGGATCCATGAAGATCGGCTGCGTCACGGAAATAAAGAAACATGAATATCGGGTCGGCCTGACGCCGCAGTGCGTCGCCGCGTACGTCTCCCGCGGCCATTCGGTGCTCATCCAGGCGGGCGCCGGACAGGGCGCCGGCTTCTCGGACGACGACTACTCGCAGGCCGGAGCGCGGATCGAATCCCGCGCCGAGGCCGTCTACGCCTGGGCCGATATGATAGTCAAGGTCAAGGAACCCCAGCCCTCCGAATACGCGCTCCTGAAGGAAGGCCAGATCCTGTTCACCTACCTGCACCTGGCGGCGGACGAGGAGCAGACGAGGGCGCTGCTCGAGCGGAAGGTCATCGGCATCGCCTATGAGACCATCCGCTACGAGGACGGCACCCTTCCCTGCCTCAAGCCGATGAGCGAGATCGCCGGCCGGCTGAGCGTGCAGGAAGGCGCCAAGTACCTTGAACGGCCCTTCGGCGGCCGCGGCGTCCTGCTCGGCGGCGTGCCCGGCATTCCGCGCGGCAAGGTCGCGATCCTCGGAGGCGGAGTGGTCGGCATGAACGCCGCGAAGATGGCCGCCGGACTCGGCGCCGACGTGACGGTGCTGGACGTCAACGCGAACCGCCTGGCGTACATCGACGATATATTCCGCGGGTCCGTGGCTACCCTCTATTCGACCGACGGCAATATCCGCTCCATTCTGCCCTCCTGCGACCTCGTGATCGGCGCCGTGCTCATACCCGGCGCCCGCGCGCCGCGGCTGATCAGGAAGGAGCACCTGTCGCTGATGAAGAAGCGCTCGGTCATCGTCGACGTCGCGGTCGACCAGGGCGGCTGCGTCGAGACGACCCGGCCGACCACACACGACGACCCCGTCTTCGAAGTGGACGGCGTGGTGCATTACTGCGTCGCGAACATGCCGGGAGCCGTCGCGCTCACCAGCACCATCGCGCTCACCAGCAGCACGCTCAACTACGGCCTCAAGATAGCCGGCAAAGGCGCCGAAGCGGCCTGCCGAGAATACGCGGACCTGAAGCGCGGTCTCAACGTCTACAAGGGAGCGTGCGTATACCAGGACGTCGGCGCTGCTTTCGGCATCGACTGCGCGTCCCCCGACGCGGTGCTCGGCTGAGCCGCTCCGCGCGAAGCGGGCGCGACGAAACGGGGCGGGTAGCCTATACTTGAAGGGAGGAGGCATCTATGTCTTTTTCCATCAACGAGGAAGAAAGGGCCTACCTGCTGGCGGCCGCGCGGGCGTCGATCGCCGGCGAATGGGACGCGCGGACCCCGCTCCCGGTGCGTCCCGCTTCCGGGACGGGAGCCTTGGACGAACGCTGCGGCGCGTTCGTCACCCTGCACGAAGACGGGGACCTGCGCGGCTGCATCGGAAACATGATCGGGCGGCGCCCCCTCGAGGATACCGTCCGCGCGATGGCGCGCGCCGCCGCGTTCGAGGATCCGCGCTTTCCGCCTCTGGCGGAAGCTGAGCTTCCCCGCTGCCGCATCGAGATATCGGCGCTCAGCCCCCTGGCCCCCTGCGGCGACCCCGAGTCGGTGGTCGTCGGCGTCCACGGCTTGTATCTCATCCGCAGCGGGCGCTCCGGAGTCCTGCTGCCGCAGGTTCCGGTCGAGCAGGGCTGGGACCGCGCGGCCTACCTCGCCTACATCTGCGTGAAGGCGGGTCTGCCGCCGAAATCCTACGAAGCCCCCGACGCGGAGCTGTTCACCTTCACCGCCGTCGTTTTTTCCGAACGAGGTTAAAGCGGCCGGGACGCGGCGGTCCTACCGCCGCGCATGGATGATCTTCCCGATTCCAGCGATGACCCGATCGGCGACGCCGCGAAGCGCCTGCTCGGCGTCGACTACCTGTACCCCTACCAGCGGCTCGTGGTAGCCAACGCGGTCGACGGCGCTAGGGCGGCCGGACTCCGCGTCCGCTGGCCCGGAAGCGCCGCC
>QKCO01000043.1 GCA_003245635.1 Treponema sp. | reverse complement strand
CGCCAGCTTCGCGGCGGCCTCCTTCTTGGCCGCTTCGAGTCCCGCCGATCCGACCGGCGCCCGGCAGGTCGCGTAGAACTTGATCTTCGGCTCAGTGCCGCTCGGGCGGGCGCTGACGATGGTACCGTCGGCCAGGAAGAACTGCAGGACGTCGCTCTTGGCGAAATCGACGGCCGGATCGTTTCCCTTCCTGCCGGATGGGTACAGCCACTTCGATTCGAGTATGTCGCGGACCTTGACCACCTCGATGCCTCCGAGCGAGGCGGGCGGATTATTCCGGTATTCGGCCATGATGCCCTTCATGATCTGGCCGCCCTGCGGCCCCTGGAAGTACTTGGAGATGCCGATCTCCTGCCAGTAGCCGTGGACCGCGAAGAGCTCATCCAGGCGGTCCAGGAGGCTCTTGCCCTTGCTTCTCCAGTAAAGGGTCATCTCCGCGGTGAGCGCGGCGGCGGACACGCCGTCCTTGTCCCGCACCTCGTTCTCCACCAGGTAGCCGTAGCTTTCCTCGGTGCCCAGCACGACTTCGTAGCCGCTTCCGTCGGTCTCGCAGCGGGCCATGACCGCGGCGATCCACTTGAAACCGGTCAGGCAGTCGAAGCATTCGGCGCCGTAGGATTCGGCGACCATCTTCTGCATGCCGGTGGTGACGATGGTGTTGACCATCGCGGGCTTTTTCGGCATGCGCCCGAGCTCTTTCAATGAAAGGAGAATGTAATCGGCCAGGAGCGTGCCGAGCTGGTTGCCGGTGACCAGCGTGAACGCCGGTTTCCCGGCGCCGTCCTTCTTTCCGTTCGGCACCGCGATGCCCAGCCGGTCGGAGTCCGGGTCGGTGGCCATGACGACGTCGGCGCCGACCTCCGCGCCGAGCTCGAGCGCCATTTTGAGCGCCGCCGCCTCTTCGGGATTCGGGAAGGAAACCGTCGGGAAGTTGCCGTCCGGCTCCCGCTGCTCGGGCACGGTGATGACTTTCAGTCCCAAGCTGCCGAGCACGCCCTCGACGTGCCGGGCGCCGGTGCCGTGGAGCGGCGTATAGACGATCTTCACCTCGCCCGCCTTCTCTTTTATGAGCGCCGGCCGGAACAGGCGGGAGCGGACCATGTCCGCGTAGGGCTCGTCGATCTCCTTGTCGATGATGACCAGCAGGCCCTTCGCGAGCGCTTCCTCGCGCGCCATCGTCTTGATCTCGGCGACCGCGTTCACCTCGTCGATGATGCCGACGTCGTGCGGTTCGATGACCTGGGCTCCGTCACCCCAATAGGCCTTGTAGCCGTTGTACTGGGGCGGGTTGTGGCTCGCGGTCACCACGAGGCCCGTATCGCAGCCGAGCCTGCGGATGGCGTAGGACAGCTCGGGCGTCGGCCGGAGCGAGCTGAAGAGGTAGGTTTTCACGCCGTTGGCGGCGAGGACGAGGGCGGCTGCTTCGGAGAACACGTCCGAATAGCGGCGGCTGTCGTAGGCGATGGCCGCCGAAAGACTCTTGCCGGGGAGGGCCTTCTTGAGGTAGCTGGCCAAGCCTTGGGTGGCCCGCTTGACGACCAGGGAGTTCATGCGGTTCCAGCCGCCGCCGATCACGCCGCGGAGGCCTCCGGTGCCGAATTCGAGATCGCGGTAGAAGCGGTCCTCGAGTTCCTTCGCCTCGCCGGACGCGAGCAGAGCTTCGACCTCGGAACGGAACGCGGGGTCTTCTTCTTTGCCGATATAGTCTTTCGCGCGGGCGCGCAGTGCGGTTTCATCCATAATTTTTATGCCTCCGCGCAAAGTATAGGCGAAGGTTCCGGGGGAGGGCAAGCATCGTCATGTACCGCTGGGAAGCGGGACGGAACATGACAGAATCGCGCGTTTTTGTCCGGTTCGCTCGTTTCGGGGCCGCCGCTTCTTGAATAAGATACGATCTTTTTGGTATGGTTCAGCGTATCTACCACATTTCGTTTCCCATAGGAGGCCTTATGACGATAGCCGAGATGTTCGGGCAGAGCGGGGTTCTCGCGTTGCTCGGAATGGGCGTAGTCTTCAGCTTCCTGATCATTCTGATCGTCTTCATGACGCTCGTGGCTAAAACGATCCACGCGCTGGGATGGGACGCCGATGTTCAGGCGCCGAAGAGCGCTCCCGCGGCAGCCGCCGCCGGAGCAAATAATTCCGCAGTGGTCGCCGCCGTAACGGCCGCGGTCAACGAATACCGCAAGAAGAACGCATAAAGAAGGGAGAAAACACATGGCCAAAGTTCAACTGACCGACCTGATCCTCCGCGACGCCCATCAGTCGCTGCTCGCTACCCGCATGACCACCGCCGATATGCTTCCTGCCTGCGAGAAGCTCGACAAAGTCGGCTACTTCGCCCTCGAAGCCTGGGGCGGCGCCACCTTCGACAGCTGCATCCGCTTCCTCAACGAAGATCCCTGGGTGCGCCTGCGCTCGCTCAAGAAGGCCCTTCCCAACACAAAGATCATGATGCTCCTGCGCGGCCAGAATCTCCTGGGCTACCGCCACTACGCCGACGACGTCGTCGCCAAGTTCGTCGACGCCGCCGCCAAGAACGGCGTCGACGTGTTCCGCATCTTCGACGCGGTCAACGATCCCCGCAAC
>QKCO01000049.1 GCA_003245635.1 Treponema sp. | reverse complement strand
GAACTGCTTCCTTCGGAGCGGGAAAAACTCGACCGAATCGCCGAAATCCTCATAAAGCATGCGGATCGGGACATCCTGGTCGGCGGACACACGGCGCTCGCGGGAACCGAACTGGGGCGGGATCAGCTGTCGCGGGAGCGCGCGGCCGCCGTCGCCGAATACCTGATCGGGGAAGGAGCCAGGAGCGCGGACAGGGTCGTCGTGCGCGGATACGGGGCTACGAAACCCGTCGCGGATAACGCGACCGAAGAAGGAAGGAAGAAAAACAGACGGGTCGAGATTACGCTTCTCGAAAACTAGCACGTGCACGAGCAGATCCGGTCGCGTGCGAAGAATTGACCGCATCGGAAAAACGTGCTATGAATACATCGCGGATAGTTCAAAAAGACTGGGTTTCCTTAGAAAGTGTGAGAAAACGATACCGTTCGAGGATTCGATATGAACTATTCTGAACCGACGCGACTCGCGATTCTCGCCTGCCCCGGTGGTGAACGTTTCGCAGACGAAGTCATCGCTCATCTGAAGCGGCTGTACGCCAAGCGTTTCGACCGCAAAGCGGCGTTCCTGGCCAAGCGCTACGGCATGCCCACGGAAGAGGTCGTCAAGCAGGTCAACTTCTTCAACGACATGAGCAGCGCCCATATGGGACTGGCCGGTACCGTCGAACGGTTCAGGCTGCCCGCCTTCAAGATCCCCGCGCGCTTCACGTCTTTCCCGAACGGGGAATTGAAGACCGAGATACAGGAATCCATTCGGGGTAAAGACATCTACATTTTCCAGGATGTCGAAAACCATCAGCCGGTCCCCTTCAACGAGGGAAAGAACATGAAGGTGCTCTCGGTGAACGACCACCTCATGAACCTGT
The DNA here is from genome assembly GCA_003245635.1 of Treponema sp. Taxonomy (GTDB): domain Bacteria; phylum Spirochaetota; class Spirochaetia; order Treponematales; family Breznakiellaceae; genus SZUA-426. Next base: position 9,077 of record QKCO01000049.1, on the reverse strand, counting down.
TCGTGTCCGTCGACGCGGCGAAGCAGGCCGGCGCAGACCGGATCACCCTGGTCGTCCCCGTCTACCCGTATTCGCGCCAGCACAAGAAGAAAGGGCGCGAAGGTCTCACCGCCAGCCGCACCGGAAAGATGCTCGAAGCGATGGGCGTGGACCGCATCATCACTTTGGACATCCACTCGCGCGAGATCGAGAACGCGTTCAACTTCATGCGCCTGGAAAACCTCCACGCCAGCTACCAGATCATCCGCAAGCTCTCGAAAATCACCGACCTCACGAGCCCCGACTTCACCGTCGTGTCCCCGGACACCGGCGCCGTCGACCGCAATAAATTCTACGCTACCAGCCTCAAGAAGCCGCTGGCCCTCCTCTACAAGGAACGGGATTACTCGCGCGTGACGCAGAACGCGCTGGACAACAACATTTCCGCGGTCAAGCTCCTGGGCAAGGTCGAAGGCAAAACGGTGTTCATGGCCGACGACATGCTCGGCACCGGCGGGACCCTGCTCAAGGCGATGAAATTCCTGCGCGAACAGGGAGCCAAGGAAGTGATCGCCGCCATCAGCCTGCCCTTCTTCTCGGGCGACGCCATCGAGCACTTCGAAGAAGCCTACAAGCAGGGTTGGTTCCACCGGATCATCGGGACGAACGCCGTCTACCACGAGGATCTGCTCAAGCGCGAATGGTACGTGAGCGTCAACGTCTCAGGACTCTTCGCCCAGACCATTTCCCGGCTCCATCACGGGAAGTCCCTCAGCGGACTCCTGGACAACCGCGCCGTCATCGAGAAGCTCATCACCAAGCAATGAACGGAAGGCGGGCCGGCCGCGCGGTCCTCTGCGCGGACATCGGGACTTCCTCCCTCAAGGCGGCCCTCGTGGGCTGCGAGGGGAAACTGCTGTCGTTCGTGCGCGAACCGTACCCGGCCGAGCGGGTCGTCGCCGGCAAGACGACGGCCGACGATTGGGAGCGCGCGTTCGCCCGCGCGGTCGGACGGCTGCTCCGGGACGGAAGCGCCGCGGAAATAAGCGCGGTATGCATATCCGGCAACGGACCGACCTTCGTGCCCGTCGACCGCGACGGGCTGCCGCTCGAACCGCTGCACTGGCACGACGGCCGGACCCTTCCCGCAGACAAATCGAAGCCGTCCTTCTTCCTGCCCCGCGCCGCCTGGCTGCGGGACAATGAGCCTGAAACCTATGAGCGGACCCGCCTCTTCCTCTCCTGCCAAGAATGGCTGTCGGCGCGGCTCGGCGCCGACCCCGTCGGGGTCCTCTGCGCGCCCGCCTACGAGCCGTATTTCTGGAACGCGGCGCAGATCGAGGCCTTCGGCCTCGACGCCGAAAAATTCGCCCCCTTGGTCGCCATGGGGGAGCGGATCGGAGCCGTATCCACCGACGCGCACAAACGCTACGGCATTCCAGCGGGCATTCCTATCGTCGCGGCGGGGACCGACTACTTCATGGCGCTCGTGGGCGTCGGCGTGATCGAGAACGGCATGGTCTGCGACCGCGCCGGCACGTCGGAAGGCATCAACGTCTGCGCGGACCGTCCCGCGCACACGGCCGAACTGCTGACGCTGCCCCAGCTGCGGCCCGACCTCTGGCACGTGAGCGCGTCCCTGCCGACCACCGGCCGGCTCTTCGAATGGTTCAGGACCATCACCGGCCAGACCGGGCGCGACTACCAGGAAATGCTCGATGAAATCGGGGCGGCCTCGCCGCGCGTGTTCGAAACCAAGCGAGCTTCCTGTGGAGGCTTCTTCTTCCCCGACGTGCGCGCCTCGGGCGGCCTCACCGCTTCCAGCGCCTTCATCTCGACGGCGGGACTCACGACGCGGGCGGAGCTCGGCCGCGCGGTCGTGGAGGCGATCGGCTTCATGGTCCGCGGCGCCGTGGACAAGCTCGAGCGCCACGGCTACCGGATAGAAGGGATGCGGCTTTCGGGAGGCCAGGCGAAGAACGACGCCTGGAACCGGCTCAAGGCCGACATGACCGGCCGCTATCTGGCGATCCCCGAAATTCCCGACGGGGAGCTGACCGGCAACCTCTGCGCGGCCCTCGTCTGCCTCGACGAAGCCGGAGACTTCGAGGACGCCGTGTCCCGAACAGTCCGGATCGAGCGTGTGTATGAACCCGACCAGGCCGCCTTCGCCGTGCATTCCGAACGCTACGACTCCTACCGGGCGATGCTCTCGAAGATGGAGAAATTCTTCGAGTGAAGCGTCGCCGTCGGGCGGTTCCTTACGCTTTAATCGGAAAGTAGATGTCCGTGATCATGATCGGGATGAAGGTCAGGAAACCGAAAAGAGGCCCCCGCACGTAGACCTCCCGCGGCGGACCGGACAGCTCAAGTCCCTGCGACTCGACCGCGTCCGACAGCGCCTTGTACGCGGCTTCGAAGCGGGAATAGCCGCCTTTCAGCCGAAGCTTCAGACATGGATCGCCGCCGAAGTCGACCAGTTTGTCCAACTCCGCCGGATCGCCCGAAACCGGCAGGAACAATTCGTAGTCGACGTTTTCGGGATCGGCGGGCTTCTCGTAGTAGACGGTGAAGAGCGGTCCGGCCGGCCTCAGATGCCTCCTGCGGGCCAGGGAGTACAAGGCTCCGATATGCTTGCCCATCGCGTACAGCGAATCGCGCGTCCTGACGGAAACGACTTCGTATTCCGGAAAGGTTTCCCTCACGATAGAGAACGGTTCGGCCATGGCGTTGCCTCCGCCATTAAGTATCGCCCATCCGAAGCCGGAGCGCCACGGCGGAACCTCCCCATTGACGGCGGCGCGGTTCCGTGAGAGGCTGGCCGGAAATGAGCGTACTTGAATTCGCCGCCGATTTCGCCACGATCGTTTCCCGCTCGACGCTCGCCCCCGACCGGCCCCTCCGCTGGACGGTGATAGCGAACCCGCAGGCGGGAGGCTTCACCATGAAATTCCGCTGGAAGCGCCATCGGGATACGCTGCGCGCCCACGCGGAGGCCGCGCTGCGCAAAACGGCGAGGACAGCCGGTGCAGAGCCTTCGCGGACCGCGCGCGAAATGGACGGCGGCAACGGAAGCCTCGGCGGCTACGGGCTCGTCCCGACCGCGAAGCCCAAGCACGCCGGCGAGATCGTACGCGCGCTCCTGGAAGAGGTCGCGTCGGAAACGCCGTCGGGAGGCCCCACGCCCCTGCACCTGATGGTCACCGCGGGAGGCGACGGCACGAGCCTCGAAGCGATCACCGCCCTCTACGAAGCGCCGCCGGCCCTCCGTTCGCGCTTCGTCGTGCTGCGCCTGCCCCTGGGCACCGGCAACGACGGCGCGGATGCCCGCGAACTCTCCGACGCCCTCGACCTCATCGCCGAACCGTCCCGGATCGTCTACGGCCGGGCGGTGACGCTGACGACCTCGACGCCGGGCAAAGGCCCCTTCGTCGCCTTCAACATCCTGTCCGTCGGCCTCGACGCCTACGTAACGCACATGACCAACCTCATGAAGGGAAAGATGCCCGGCGACTCGTACAAGCTCTGGGTGGACATCGCCTCGCTCTTCTACGACCGGATCTACGACGTCCAGACGATGTCCGTGCGATCCTACGACGAGCGGGGAGCGGCGCTCGCCGCATTTTCCGACAAGCTGCTGCTGCTGGCATTCGGAGCGTCCGGGCACCGGACCTACGGATCGAACAAACCCATCCTGCCGACGGACGCGAACGTGTGCGCCGTTTCTCAAATGCCGCTGCTCAGAAAATTGGCGCTCAAGCCGCGGCTCATTTCGGGGGAGCACGAGAACTTGAAGGAAGTGCGGCTTTTCGACGCGGGGAAAGTAGAGATATCCTACGATAGGCCGATTCTCGCCCAGATGGACGGGGAATCAGTACGGCTCGAGCCGAGCGATTTCCCGATCTCGATCGCGCTGTCGGCCCCGGCGATCCCTTCCCTCAGGCCCGTTTGAGCGCGGAAACCTTTTGCTGCCGCCCCGGCTGCGGGGCCTGCTGCATCGCGCCTTCGATCTCGAGCCCGCTGCCCCTCCTTCCCGGAGGCAAGCCGGCGGGAGTCCCTTGCCCCCATTTGACCGACGAATTCCGCTGCGGCATTTTCGGCAAGCCCGAACGGCCGGCGGTGTGCGCTTCGCTCAAGCCCGCGGCGGAAATGTGCGGAAACAGCAGGGAAGAAGCGCTCGCGCACCTAGCGGAACTCGAGGAATCGACCCGCCCCTAACCGGGCGCGCCACCATCGGCGGAACCGCCTCAGTATTTTTCCTTCACGTCGATCTTCTCGATATTGCCCGTTTCCTTCAGCGCTTTCACGAGCTTCTGCAGATCGGTCCTGATCGGCAGTCCGACCAGGAGGCGCAGGCGAGAATTCCCGCCCTTGGCGACGGACTGCTCCACGTCGATGCTCTGCACGCGCACGCCGAAGGCCTTGAGCGCGGCCATGGCCTTCTTCGTATCGGGCGCGGTGCCGCGGAAGAAAAGGTCGAGCACCTTGTTGCGCTCGACGGGAAACAGGCGGCGCTCTATGCGGTCGAGCACTATCAGGGTGAACAGGCTGATGGCGATCGCTACGCCCGCGCCTACGTAGAAGCCGGCGCCTACGGCGAGACCGATGGCGGACACCAGCCAGAGGGAAGCCGCGGTCGTGAGGCCCTTCACGTTGTTGCCGAGCCTGAGTATGGCGCCGGCGCCGAGGAAGCCGATGCCGGAAACGACCTGCGCGGCGATGCGTCCCGGATCCCCGGCGCGGCCCTGGAGGTACGTCTGCGGTATCCAGATCGAAAGCAGCATCAGGAGCGTAGCGCCGACGCAGATGAGGATATGCGTGCGCAGTCCGGCGACCTGCCGCTTGCTCGAACGCTCGAATCCGATGACCGTCCCGGCGGCGAAGCTCAAGAGGAGCCGGAGAGCGATGTCGAGCTCGGAGAGCGGAACGTTTTCCATCAGTCGGTTCCCGGGGGCAGGATCCGAACCCGTTCGGGCGCGAAGCCGATGGACACGGCTTGTCCCTCCGAGAATACCTTCTTCGACGCCGGGTCGTCAATCTGAACGAGAACCTCCCCGTAGCGGGTCTCGACGAAGCATTCGACGCTGCTGCCGAGGTACACGTTCATGCGGACAACCCCTTCGATGAAGCCCTCGCCGGAGGGAACGAGCCGGAGCGATTCGGGGCGGGCCATGAGGAGCGCGGGGCCGGACGTACCGACGCCCGCTGCGACGCGGGAGACCGCCAGGCGCTTGCCTTCGAGCCTGCAGGACCGGCCGCCGTCTTCGGCGCCCTCGATCTCCACCGGGAAAAACGCGACCTTGCCGACGAAGCCCGCGACGAAAGCGGAGTCGGGGTCCTCGTAGATCGCCGACGGCGTGCCGATCTGCCTGATCTCTCCGTCCTTCATGACGATGACCCGATCCGAAAGGCTCATGGCCTCCACCCGGTCGTGCGTCACGTATACGGCGGTGATGCCCAGGGATTTCTGAATGCGCCGGATCTCCACGCGCATCTGTTCGCGCAGCAGGGCGTCGAGGTTCGACAGGGGCTCGTCCAGAAGCAGCACCGACGGTTCCACGATGAGGCTGCGCGCCAGGGCGACGCGCTGCTGCTGTCCGCCGGAAAGCCGCCCCGGCGCCCGGTCGCCGAGATCCGCGAGGCCGACCAGAGCGAGGGTCTCGGACACCTTCCGTTCGATTTCGGCTTTCGCGAGCTTGCGGAGCTTCAGACCGTAGGCGACGTTGTCCGCCACGCTCATGTGGGGGAAGAGACCGTAGCTCTGGAAGACCGTCGCCGTGTCTCGCAGATTGGGCGGCAGCATGGTGACGTCCTCCGTACCGATGAGGACGCGCCCCGAACTCGGCAGCTCGAAGCCGGCGATCATGCGCAGGGTCGTCGTCTTGCCGCAGCCCGAAGGGCCGAGGAGGGTCACCAGCTCCCCCGGCGCGACGACGAAATCGGATTCATGGACGGCCACCACGTCGGCCCTTCCCTTGGTGTTCTTGAATCGCTTGGTCACCCGCTCAAGGGTGACGGAAACGCTGTTCTTCGACATCGCGATGCTCCTAGCTCGATACGGTCTTTTCGGTGAGGCCCTCGTCGCGCACCAGGATGCGCATGACGCCGAAAGCCGTGAGGACGATGACGATCAGGGCCGTCGCGAGGACGCTGGCCAGACCGAAGCGGAGGTTCTCCGAGAAGTTGTAGATCTGGACCGTCAAATGGTACCAGCGGGCGGAAATGAGGAAGATGATGGCGCTGACGGCGGTCATCGACCGGACGAAGGTGTAGGACATGCTCGAGATGAAGGCCGGCCGGATGAGCGGCAGCACGATGGTGCGGAAGACAGTCGGCGTGTCAGCGCCCAGATCCTGGGCGGCCTCCTCGATCGACGGGTCGATCTGACGGAGCGAGGCGACGCCGTTCTCGAGTCCGACCGGCAGCTCGCGGATGATGTAGTTGATGACGATGATCGCCGCCGTGCCCACCAGGAGCAGCGGCGGCTTATTGAACGCCAGGATATAGCTGATGCCGACCAGGGTTCCGGGCACCGCGAAGGGCGTCATCATGAGCGCCTCGAGCACGCGCTTGGCGACGAACGACTTGCGCACCAGCAGCAGCGCGGCGCCCATCGCCAGGAGCCCCGCGATCGGCGTGGCGACGGCCGCGAGAGTGACGGTGTTCCGTATCGCCTGCGAGCCGCGCGAGAGCGCCTCGCCGATGTTCGACAGGGTGAAGCTGTAGTCGATGCCCCAGTTCTTCACGAAGCAGCCGGCCACGATGGTGCCGTACAGGGCGACGATGAAGAACAGGACGAGCCCCACGAACGAGGCGAGCGCGATGCGTACGGGCTTGGACGCCAGCTCGGTGAGCCGGGCCGAGGGCTTGCCGGTGACCGTCACGAAGCTCTTGCGGCTCACCCAGTAGCGTTGGGCGAAGAAGGCCGTCAAGGTCGGCAGCAGCAGGAGCAGGGACAGAGCCGCGCCGCCGCCCAGGTTGTTCCGCCCGGTCACCGCTATGTAGGCTTCGACCGAAAGCACCCGATAGGAGCCGGCCAAAAGCAGCGGATTGGCGAAGTCGGCCAGTGAATTGGTGAACACAAGGAGCCAGGCCGACAGGACGCCCGGCATCGACAGCGGCAGCGTGATCGTCAGAAAGGTGCGCAGGCGGGAGGCCCGCAGGTCGAGCGCCGCGTCCTCCACCGTCGAGTCGATCGACTTCAGGACGCTCGAAAGGGTCAGGTAGGCGATGGGGAACATGCCGATGACCTGCACCAGCACGAGGCCCCCGAGGCCGTATACGGAAAAGTCGTGCCAGCCCAGGAGGCGCCGGGTGATCAGTCCGTTGTTGCCGAACAGGAGGATGATGGACAGGGTGAGCGAGAACGGCGGCGAGATGACCGGCATGGTCGCCAGGGTCGAGATCAGCTTTTTCCCGCCGGCCGAGGTCCGCTCGACCAGGAAAGCGAAGGCGAAGCCCACGAGGGTCGAGACGGTGGCGGTCCAGATTCCCAGGCGCATCGAGCCCCAGAGAGCAGCCAGGTAACGCGGAGAAACCGTTTCCTTCCATATTTCCCAGGAGAACGCGCCGTCCATCACGAAAGTGAGGCGGACGGACTCGAACAGGGGATAGGCGATGAATACGAGGGCTATCGCAAACAGGGCGACGACCCCGAAGCCGGTCGACGGATCGCGCGACAGAGTCGCGACGGCGTAGACGGAGAAGAACAGGCAGAAGGCGATGAGCGCGAAGGCGGCTAGGAGCTTCTCGAACTCGCGCGCGGCCGATCCGGGCACGACGACCATAAGCGCGCCGCGCGCGGCGAAGCCGGTCTCGTCGGGAACCGGCGCGAAGTAGACGCGCGCCTTCGCGGCGCCGCCGCCTTCGGCGCCGATTTCCCAAAGCCGGGAGGAAACGTAGGGTTCCAGGTACGACGCGCTTTCGAAGCCGTCGACGAAGTCCGCCTCGCCGCGCTTCGCCTCCCAGAGCGCGGAAACCGCCGGATCGCCGGCGACGGGCGCGAACGTCGAGCCGTCCTCGGAAAGGGCGAAATAGGCGCCCTTCCCGCCGGGCAGCACGGCGTCCAGCGTCGAGAGCCATTCCGCGGCGGATCCGGCGTCAGCCGGCGCCGTGCGGGCGAATAGGGCGATTTCCTTGAACCGCGATTCTTCGGTCAGCTTGCGGAACGCGTCGCGCAGCGAAGACCAGATCCAGTAATCGGCCGCCGCGAACGCGAGCGCGGCGACGGCCAGCTTGACGACGTTCCGCTTCGAAAGCATCTGCCCCTATTTCCTCATCGATCCGATTTCTTCGGTCCAGCGCTTCAGAAGGCGATCCTTGTTGACCTTGTCGCCGTCCCAGAGCATATCCTGTTCGACCGCGTTGATCTGGTCGAGCGACAGGGCGTTCGGATGGCGCGGCGCGTCCTTGGCGACGAGCACCAGGTACCATTTCACGAACACGGCCTGGGCGGCCTTCGACGAGAGGACCCAGTCGTAGAGCTTCTTGGCTTCGACCGGATCCTTGCCGCCCTTGACCAGGGACATGGACGCCAGCTCGTAGCCGGAACCTTCCGCGGGCGCGGTGATGACGACGTTCGCGCCTTCGGTCTTGAGCTTGACCTGGTCGTGCGCGTAGCCGAGGGCGACCGGAATCTCGCCGATGGCGACGCTCTTGCCGGGAGCCGAGCCGGAGCGCGTGTACTGGTCGATGTTCGCGTCGAGCTTCTTGAGGTAGTCGAAAGCCTTGTCTTCATCGCCCTTGTACACGTAGCGCACGGTGGTGATGACGTTGTAGGCGGTGCCCGAGGTGTTCGGGTTGGCCATGCGGACACGGCCCTTGTATTCGGGTTTCAGGAGGTCGGCCCAGCTCTTGGGCGGCTGGATGCCCAGTTCCTTGGCGCGGTCCAGGTTGGTCACGAAGGTGAGGGGCCCGATATACAGGCCGATCCAGTAGTTCTGCGGATCCTGGAACCGTATGGGGGTGTTCGCGGCGTAGCGGGACTTGTACGGAGTGGTGAGGCCCTTCGTCTTGGCGGTAATGTGGTCGAGGCCGACGCCGCCGACCCAAATGGAGGCCTGCGGATTTGCCGACTCCGCCTCGAGGCGCGCGACGAC
>QKCO01000061.1 GCA_003245635.1 Treponema sp. | reverse complement strand
GGACGTGCGCGCATCCTGCGGCATCATGATGACCTCCGCGCCGAGAGCGGCGATCGCCGTCATAAGAGCCTCAAGTAGATTTCCCATTCGCGTCCTCCAGTTTTTTCCGAACGGCTTTGCGGACCAGGTTGAGGATGAAGCGCTCGTCTTCCTGGTCGTGGTAGAGGTACGGACGGGCCGGGATCTTCACCGACCGGCGCAGGATGAATAGCAGGAATGGTTGGCCGCGCTTCTTCTTCGCGTAGAGCACCTTGGACAGCCTGGTATAGAAGAACTCGTATCCGTCGCTCTCCATCTTGCCGATGAGGTCGCGGGGAGAATCCGCGTTGTACTGCCGCATGAGCTGGCGCGTCTTCGGCCCCGCCGGTATGTACAGCGCCTTCGCGCGCTTGGCCCGTACGATGCCGCCTTCCTGCTGGATGCGCGCGTAGGGAAGGTTCGTGCTCGCGTCGGCCCAGGCGTCGCCCGAGTGCGGGGAGATGCTCGCGGCCAGCGCGTTGGTATCACGGAGCGTCCGGTCCCCGCCCTTCACCTTCTGCGTCAGGGGCGCGTTCGACGGGGAGATCCCCGCCTTGATCTTCCGGTTCGCGCTGCTCTGCAAGTAGAGCGCCGCCCGCTGCATCGTCTCCCCCAATCCGCCCCGGAGCGCGGCGGCGTAATGGGGAAGTCGGCTGACGACCTTAACCCCCATAACGCGGAAGATCCGGCTTGATGATTGAGCCCGCGGCCGGGCCTACGTCCACGGCTGACGTTCCGTCGTTCTTTCCCGCCGGCGGCCCGAAGTAGGCTTCCATGAGGTCCTCGAGATCGCGAAGCTTGGGCTTCGCGCGCGACTCGTTCCCGGCGAAGCTGAAGCGCTCGTACACCGCCCGCTTGAAGACGCACTCCCGGACGACCGCGTCGTTCGCGGGGTCGTACTCGTTCCCCGTAGACAGCACCTTGCCGCGCACCCAAATGACTGCCTTTCCGAGCGCCCGTTCGGCGACCGAATCGTCGCCGAGGGTGAACGTCCTGAAGTCCTGCGGCGGCATTTCCGTTTTGAGATCGTCGACGCTGAACACGTATTCGTCTGCCATAGCCTCTCCTTACGAAAAAGGCGGCCGGATGGCCGCCTCATGGATCGTTCGTCTCAGCCTTCTCCGGCGGGGTTCCCTTCCGCTCCGGCCTTCCGTTTTCTCGGCGCTCTGCGCGCGGCCGGAGTCTTCCGGGGCGGTTTTTCCGTATCGGGGGCATCCCGCGCGGACATCGTCCGTTCGATGAGATCATTCCCCTTCTGCTCCTCTTCGAGTATCTGGACGAGCAGTTCCATGATTTTTCCGAGCTGGTCTGATAGCCCGTCCAGCTTCTCGAGGACGATGTCGGCGTTGGGTGAATCCTTTGCTTCGCAGCATTCCAGGGGAACGCCGGGATTGAGCGTGGATACCAGGCCATTCTTGGCGATGAAGACGACTGCGGCCACGAGGGCGACCGCGATCACCAGGAGGGCCAGGACCGCGACGGCGAGCAAGATGACGGTCATAGATAACCTCTCTCCTCTTGAAATAGGCCGCCCCGGACGAGGCGGCCCGATGACTCGATGCCGCCTATCAGGCGACGCCGAACTTCTTGACCGCCAGTCCCTTGACGTTGACCAAGGGGAAAGGCTTGCTCTTGACGTAGAGGTCCGTGCCGCGCTGGTCCTGCCGCTCCTTGGTGAAGGAGTACATGGGCATCGCCTCGCGGGCCACCGTGTCGTCGACGCGGAGGAAGCGCAGCTCCTGCCCGGCGTTCTTGGCGCGGGCCAGAAGCTCGCCGGTGTCGAGCATGCGCTTGACCGACTGCACGCCCGCCTCGTCCATGTCGGTGTACACGTCGTTGTCGCGCAGGATGGTGTAGCCGCCGATGACCAGGGACCCCGGCGAGGTCTGGACCGGTACGGCGTTCTGATTGACCGCCACCGCGAACAGGCGGGAGAAGACGCTCGGCTCGGCGATGTACTCGATCTCGCCGCCGATGCCGTTCCCGTTGATGACCTCGGCCAGCTCCTCGAAAGCGTCCATGAATTCCGCGATGACCAGTGCGGCGACAGCCGTGGCGCTGGTCTTGCCGGTGACCGTGCCGTACTCGACCTGATACCGGCGCATTTGGGCGCCAGCCTGCATCATGTAGTCGATGGACCCCTTATGCGCCTGGATGCACAGGGCGCGGGTGGTGTGGCGGATGACGTCGAACCAGGCGGACAGTAGCGTGTCGATGACCTGCTGCTTACCCAGGCCCGTCGCCCGCTCGTACTCGTCCAGCTGCACGGCGGTGATCACGTCGTCGATCTCCACCGGCATCGGGATGATGGCGTTGACTTCCGCGCCGTGCTGCGGCCGGAAGCCGGGGCCGCCGCGCACGATGACCGGCACGTTCCCGACGGTCTTCTTGATATCCGCGATGGCTATCCGCGTCGAGTCCTGCTTCTTCGCCACGGTGACATATCTCCGGGCGTTCGAGGTGTCCGGCGCCGCCGCGCCGATCACGCGCGCGACGTCTTCGGGTTTTACGATGATGGTCATTGCGCTGCTCTCCTATTTGGTTTCCCCAACGTACAGTTGGGTCGTGCGGATTCCGACGGCCGGGAGCTTCCCCTTGA
>QKCO01000006.1 GCA_003245635.1 Treponema sp. | reverse complement strand
CCTCCATGCCCGTCGCGGTCAATTCGGTGATCCTGGCCGAACGCTTCGACGCGGCGCCGAAAACCGTCTCGACCGGCATCCTCTGGTCGACGCTCGCCTCCTTCGCCACGCTTCCGGTACTGATAGCGATCGTAAAAGGGTAGCTTATACTTATTTTGGAGGAACGCATGTTCCGCTTTTCACTTAGCATACGGCGAACGATGGCATTCGCGCTGAGCTTGGTAGGGCTGATCTCCTTGGTCGCCTTGGCTCCCGCCTTGCTCGCGGCGTTGCGGCAGTACGGCGAATCGTCGCGGATAGCCCGCCTGACCGAGTATGCGGACGAGCTCTTCGAGTCCGTCCAGCATTTCGGTTTCGAGCGCGGCCGGGTGAACGTCGTACTGACGGATAAGGGAGACCTTTCCCTCATGAGCGGCAACCGCGCGTTCATCCATACTCAACGGAAAGCCGCCGACCGCGCCCTGGCGGCGGCGCTCGGACATCTCGAAACGACGGCTATTCCCGGCCTCGGCGAAAAGATCCTGTCGATCCGAACGGAGCTTGAGGCGATCGACGCCCTGCGGACGAGGGCCGAGCGCGATTTCGCGCTGCCTTTCCCGGAACGAGACCCGAAACTTCGCGAAGCGTGGTTCCCCGCAATGAATTCGCTGATCAAAAGCATCGGGGACCTTCTTTTCGATATCCGTGAAGAGGTATCGAACGAATCGCCTAAGAACGGAAAAGCCTTCGGCATAAAGCTGTCGGCGCTCTCCCTGCGCGATTCTGCCGGTCCCGAGTGCTCCTTGACGATTTCCGTGAACTCGGGCGCCGTCGCCCTCACGCCCGAACTGACGGAGAACCTGCAGTTCCTAAGACATCAATCCGATTTCTTCATGGCGGAAATAAAACGGGACGCCTCGGTCCTGGAATCGCCCGAACTGCAGGAGGCTATCCGCGTCGTCGACCAAAAGTACTTCGCCGAAACAAGATCGCTGCTCACCCGCGCCCGGCTGGCGGCAGTAATCCCGGCGGCCGAGCGCGTTCCCCAGAAGGAATTGGTCGATACGGTCGTAGCGGGGCTCGACTCGATCCCCGGAATCATTAACGCAGCCGTCACCTTTTCCCTCTCCATCGCCCACCGCGAAAAATCGGCCGCCTTCATCCAACTCATCGCGATGGCCGGTATCGCCCTCGTCATCGCGCTCATCATCCTCGCGATCGATGCCTACATCATGAAAGCGCTGGTCGTCCCGATCCATGAGCTTTCCGGCTCCATGCAAAGAATAGCGAACGACGACCTCGAGACGGAAATCAAGAGCTACGGCACGGACAGCGAACTGAGCCGGCTCGCCGAGAGCGTTCGGATCTTCCAGCGCTACACAAAGGAACGCAGGCTGCAGCAGGAACTGCTGAAGACCGCGAAGGATCAGGCGGAAGCCGCGACAAAGGCGAAAAGCCTCTTCCTTTCGAACATGACTCACGAGATACGGAATCCGCTGAACGGCATCATCGGACTGACGGAGATATCGCTCGATCTCGATCCCCCGCCGGAGATCCGGAAAAATCTCGAATTGACCAGCTCGGTTTCGGAATCGCTGCTCACCATCGTCAACGATATCCTCGATTTCGAGAAGATCAGCTCGAACCGGGTGGAGCTGCGTAACGAGCCGTTCGACATCAGACTGAGCCTCGAAACATCGCAACGGCTTTTCGCGAAGCAGGCGGAAACGAAGGGCCTAGCCCTCAAGCTCGAAATCACCGATGATTTTCCCTCCTACATCGAAGGAGACAAGACCCGCTTCGAACAGATCCTGCGCAATCTCATAGGCAATGCCGTAAAATTCACCGACCGCGGTTGGGTCAGGATCACCGCGGAACGCGGCGCGGCGACGGCCGGTGAGAGTCGGGAAGTTCCGCTCATTTTCGAAGTGCAGGACACTGGGCCGGGAATTCCCGAAAAGGACAAATCGACGGTATTCGACAGCTTCGTCCAGCTCGACTCCACCTATTCGAAGCGCCACGAAGGAACGGGGCTCGGGCTTTCGATCTGCAAATCCCTCGTATCGCTCATGGGCGGCGCCATCGAAGTCGAGTCGGAGGACGATTCAGGAACGCTGTTCCGCGTGACCTTGCGTTTGCCGACCGCTGTCCGACCGGAAAGTCCGCGCGCGCATACCGACCGCGCATTGCAGGGACCAGCTCTCAACGTACTGGTCGCCGACGACAACGCGATAAACCGGATGATCATGAAGCATTACTTGCAGACGAGGGGACAGACGCCCTTCCTCGTTTCCGACGGTTCGGAGATGCTGGAAATGCTGCGATCACGCCGAGTCGATCTCATTTTCTCAGATATTCAAATGCCCGGCATGGACGGCATGGAAGCGATTCGGCACATCCGCGCCGGAGATTCCGGATCGAACCGCGCGGATATTCCGGCGGTAGCGATCACCGGGTACTCGTCCAGCGAAGAACGGAAAAAGATCTTGGATGCCGGTTTCAACGGCTATATAACCAAGCCGTTCAGGGAAAACGAGATATTCGATTTTATCGAAAAATTCAGGCGCGCGGGCGAGTGAGCTGTCGGCACGCTTCCGCGTCGCCAGCGCGTCCCGCTACAGCGTCTCGAGCAGCCCCGCC
>QKCO01000014.1 GCA_003245635.1 Treponema sp. | reverse complement strand
GGCGGCGAGCGTCGAGTAGGCGCCCGCGAGATCCCCTTCGCGGGAGGTGATTTCGGCCAGGTAGATGGGCACTTCCGGATCGACCTTTTCAGGAGGCAGAAGCGCCGCGATGCGCAGGAAATAGGAGCGGGCCAGGTCGATCCGGCCGTCGCGGAACGCGCCCGCGCCGACGCGGAGCCAGAACTCGGCAAGGAGCTCGGGAGAAGCGCGCAAGGCGTTTTCGGCTTTCACCATCGCGGCGGAAACGCGCGCCTCGTCGCCGGAACGGCGCGCCTCGGCGAAGAGGCGCTGCAGCGCGGCGATGGCGATATCGCGGCGGGGGGAGGAAGACAGGGGCTCGAACAGGGCGACGGCCTCGGCGGTCTTGCCGAGCGCCGCGTAGGCTTCGGCGGCGCGCAGGGTTACCCGCTCGCGGACAACTCCATCCAGCCGCGCGGAATCGATCTTTTCCCAAAGCGCGGCGGTTGCCGCGGCGTCGCCGTTCTTCGAGTAGAGGTCGAACAGGAACACCAGGGCGCTCGGCTCGTCCTCGGGGCGATCGAGGATGCCGATCAGGCGCTCGAAGGAGGAAACGGCCTCGGAGGGCCTTCCGAGCGCGGTGCTCGCCTTGCCGAGGTACAGCAGCGACTGCTTCAGGGACTCGGCGTCCGGCGGCTCCGCGGCCAGCTTCGCGAAGCGGGCGGCGGCGGATTCGAGGTCGCCGCGGTCGTATTCGATGACGGCTTTCCAGAACGGCGCGTAGGCGATGTACTTCGTCCCGCGGTAGCGTGCTTCCAGCAGCGAAAGCGCGTCGTAGGCTTCCTTCGATCGGCCTAGCCGGTAGAGGGAGACGGCCCGCCGGTAGCGCGCGTCGCCCGCGTAGGGCGAATCGGGCCACGCGCGAAGGAACTCGTCATAGCGGTCGAGGGCGAGCGAATAGTTCTTCGAAAGAAACCGGCTCTCCGCGTCGAGGAACGCTTCCCGTTCGAAGCCCTGCGCCGAGATGCCCAGCGCGAGCCCCAAGGCAAGCAATGAAACGATGTAGTATCTGCGCATACGCATCAAGAATACCACTGAGCGGCGAAAAGTAACAGATTTTACGGATCGAAAGACCGTTCGACGGGGATCCGCACCAGGTGGACCAGATGGTCCTGATAGCGGGCGGCGAAGGAACCGAAATCCGTTTCCGCGGCGCTCTCGAACACGACCACCGAAAAGCGGCCCCGCTCGTCGAACAGGGGGAACAGCGCGGCGACGTGGAAATGCTGGCGCAGGCGGGGCTCGTCGCCGATATCGCGGTTGACCGAGGCGAGGTAGAATTTCCCCGGCTCATCGATCGCGAGCGCGTAGAGCGTCGCCTTCAAGCCCGGAAAGGAGAAGCCGCTGTCCTTCATGTATTTCGGGTACGAGATCGAGCTCGAGCCGTCGCCGCCGCTCACGCGGAGCGCGGCGATCGACGAGGCAACGACCTCGTATTCCGCCGGATCGCTGCCGCGGCTGCCGAAGAACGCTCTGCCGGCCGCAGCCGCGAGATTCCGGGTCCAGTCCAGGCCGAAATACGGGTCGCGCACCTCCTCGTACGGCTCCGAGAACGAATTGCCCCGCGCGACCGGCGGCTTCTTCAAAACGGCCACCGACAAGCGGTCGAAGCCGAGCGGGCGGAGGAGCCCGTCGATCAGCCACTTCGCGAAGCCGGAGCAGTTGACGCCGAGCACGCCGTCGCTCCGCGGCTCGAGCGTATCGATGAACACAGGACGTCCGTCCCGGTCGATCGCCCCGTCGTCCTCGTAGGTCAGCTCGCCGATCCGCCCGCGCACCGCGGCGATGAAGGCGCGCTCGTCGTCGTAGTCGGCCGAGCGGGGCTCGAAATAGCGCCGGGGGAAGGAGGCCCCCGCGAGGGAAACGATAGAAGAGAGCGGCTCCAGGATAGCGCGCTCGAAGGTCAGGGGCAGCACCGCCGACCGGCCGAGGTAGCCGCCGTAGACGATGCAGTCCAGGAGAGTCCGGCCTCCCCGGTCGGGCCGGAGCTGCACGTAGCAGTTGGGGTCGGCGCTCGGGAAAATCCGCACCCGGGTAGGCTCGCCGTCGGAAAGCCGGCGGTAAAGGGCCCAGCCTCCGGGATTGGCCAGGTCATAGCCGCCCTCGCCCTTCCGGGCGATTACGATGATGAATTCGCCCCGCCCGCGCTCGACCCGAACCTCGACGGAGCTGCCGTCGGGAAGCTCGCGGCGCTGCGGCTTGAAACGCTGGGCCGCGGCGGGAGGAGCCTCGAGCAGCGAAGCGGAGAGCGAGGCGCGCAGCGCGGAATCGTCCGCGATGGATGAAATCGACCCCGAATAGGCTTCGGCCGAGAGGGAAACGGAACCGAGGAGAAACGCCGCGCAGACCGCCGCAGACAAACTGATCGTTTTCATGCCGCTTCATTATCGGCCTAAGAGCACCGGGGCCTTACCCCGCTTAGGCGATTCCCTCTCCGCCGTCGACGGCGTCGGGTTCCGCGTCGGAAGTCCGGACTTTCGCCTCGGCGTGCGAAAGCTTCGCGTGAGCGAGCATCAGCTTGAGCCGGTTGAGCTGATTCACCTCCGAAGCGCCCGGGTCGTAGTCTATCGCAGCGATGTTCGCTTCGGGATACCGCCGCCGGAGCTCCTTGATCATG
>QKCO01000071.1 GCA_003245635.1 Treponema sp. | reverse complement strand
ATACACGTCGGCGGTCATGCCGTCCTCGCTGACGATCGCGCGGAGGGCGAGCACCCAGCCGTACTTGCGCACGTCGCCGGCGACGCCGACCGAACGTATCGGCAGCAGCACCGCGAAGGCCTGCCATATCTCGTCGTAGAGGCCGCTCTTCTTGAGCTCGGACACGTAGATGTGGTCGGCGTCCCGCAGGACATCGCACTTCTCGCGCGTCACCTCGCCCAGAATGCGGACGGCTAGGCCCGGGCCCGGGAAGGGATGGCGGCGGACGACTTCCTCGTCCACGCCCAGGAGGCGCCCGAGCGCGCGGACCTCGTCCTTGTACAGGCGGTCAAGCGGCTCGATGATGCGGCCGGCGTTGCGCTTGGCCTCCACCAGGGGGCTGCGCACGTTGTGGTGGCTCTTGATGACGTGGGCCTTCTTGCCCACGCCCTTCCCGCTCTCGATGAGGTCGGTGTAGAGGGTCCCCTGCGCCAGGAAATAGTCGTCGGCTCCGCCGAGGCCCAGCTTGGCGACCTCGCGCTCCTGTATCGTGATGAACAGGTCGCCGATCGCCTTCCGCTTGGCTTCGGGCTCGGACAGGCCGGACAGGGCCCCCAGGAATTCCTTCTCGCAGTGGATGATGTGCAGATGCTTGGCGCCCAGGCGCTCGAGATTGGCCTTGACGATCTTGGTCTCGTCCTTGCGCATGAGCCCCGTGTCCATGTACATCAGGTGCACATTCTCGGGGTCGAGGGTCTTGAGGAGCAGCGCGCCGGCGACCGTCGAATCGACGCCGCCTGAGATGAGGAGAAGCACCGGCTGCCTGCCGACCTTCGCGGCCAGCTCGGTCCTCACTTCCTCGACGTACTTGTCCATCGACCATTCCTTCGCGGCGCCGCACACGCCGATGGCGAAGTTCTCGAGGATGGTCATGCCTTTCTGGCAATGGGTGACTTCGGGGTGGAACTGGAGGCCGAACAGGCTCTTCGACTCGTGGACGACGACGGCGGGGAAGCCGTGAGCGCTCGTGCCCACTTCCAGGAAGCCGGGCGCGAGCTCGGCCAGGGAGTCGCCGTGGCTCATCCAGGCCTGGAAGGCGGAGGGGCCGGACGCCGCTTCGGAAAGGTTCTTCAGGAAGGCGGAGGCCTTGCCGCCTCCGGCCGCCCCGCCCGCCCGGTCGGGGTGCAGGGTGACCTTGACGCCGCCGTACTCGCGCTCGGCGTGCGGCTCGACGCGGCCGCCGTGGTCGGCGGTCATGCGCTGGAGGCCGTAGCAGATACCCAGGATCGGCAAGCCGGACCCGTAAACGGCGCGGTCGGGCGCCGGAGAGCCTTCCTCGTAAACGGAAGACGGGGAACCGGAGAGGATGATGCCCTTGGCGCCGTCGAGCATGGCGCTCGAGAGCGGCGCGTCGCCGGGATAGATTTCGGCGTAGACGCCGAGCTCGCGGATCCGCCGTCCGATGAGCTGGGTCGTCTGGCTGCCGAAATCGAGGATTACTATCTTGTCCAAGGATTCTTCCTGATGAAGGTGTCTTTGCGCTCGTAGCCGACCGAAACGATGCCGATATCGGTTTCGCAGTACTGCTCGATGAAGTCGATATAGTCGCGGGCCTCGGCCGGGAGCGCCTTGTAGTCGCGCACGTTCTTGAGCTCCTTCTTCCAGCCGGGGAAGGTGCGGAGCACGGGCGTCGCCTCGTTGAGGGCATCGATCGACGAGGGGAAATCCTCCACGATCTTGTCGCCGATCTTGTACGCGACACAGACCTTCACTTCGTCGAGCGAATCGTAGACGTCCAGGTGGGTCATCACCAAGGAATCGATGGAGTTGGTGCGGCAGGCGTAGCGGAGGGCCACCAGATCGAGGTAGCCGCAGCGGCGGGGACGGCCGGTGGTGACGCCGTACTCGCGCCCGGTCTCGCGGACGAAGCTGCACAGCGCGTCTTCGGAATCCGGATCGAACTCGCTCGGGAAGGGACCGTTGCCGACGCGGGTGGAATATGCCTTGAAGACGCCGAGGATCGAGTCCAGGGCCTTCGGGCCCACGCAGCCGCCGACGGCCGCTCCCGCGGAGCAGGACATGCCGGAGGAGACGTAGGGATAGGTTCCCAGGTCGAGATCCAGGAGCGTGCCCTGCGCGCCCTCGAAGAGGATCTGCGCGTTCTTGTGGATCGCCAGGTAGGCGGTCAGGTCAACGGACATCGCCAGGAGGCGCTCGCGGTATTCCTCGATGAACGCGCGGTCTTCAGGTTCCAGCATGTCCATCTTCTCGGCCCAGGTGATGTCGGCCAGACGGATGCCGTCCCGCTCGCTCTTCATGGAGTAGGTGATGCCGATGCCGCGTCCGGTGACGCCGATCGGCTTCTTGCGCTCGGCGTCTCGCTTCTTGTCCAGCGCCTTGTAGCGGGGAAGCACCAGGTGCGCGCGGTCGGAGATCAGCACGCGGCCGGCGCAGTCGATGCCCCGGTCCTCGAGCATCTTGAGCTCCTGGAAGAGGGCTTCCGGATCGATGACCATGCCCGCGCCGAGGATGACGGTCTTGTCGGCGTACAGGATGCCCGACGGGATGAGATGGAGGGCGTACTGTTCGCCGTCGATGACCAGCGTATGGCCCGCGTTGGCTCCGCCTGAGAAGCGGACGATTATCTGCGACTGGTCCGCCAAATAATCGACGATTTTTCCCTTTCCCTCATCGCCCCACTGGGCGCCGATTACGACTACGTTCATGCTCGCTCCTAAGACCGCGAATAGTTGGGTGCTTCCTGCGTGATCGTCACGTCGTGCGCGTGGCTTTCGCGAAGGCCCGAGGCCGTGATCTTAACGAAATTCCTATATTTCTTCAACTCGTCGAGATTGGAACAGCCGCAGTAGCCCATGCCCTTGCGGAGGCCCGAGACCAGCTGCAGGAGGAAATTCTTGAGCTCGCCCTTGTACGGGACGCGGCCCTCGATGCCCTCGGGCACCGGGGACTCGTCCTTGCCGATCTGGTAGCGGTCCCCCGCCCCGTCCTTGATGGCGCCCAGGCTCCCCATGCCGCGGTATTCCTTGTAGATCCTGCCGTCGAACAGGATTTCCCGTCCGGGGGCTTCCTTGAGGCCGGCGAAAAGGTTGCCGATCATCACGACGCCCGCGCCGGCGGCGATCGCCTTGGTGATGTCGCCCGAGAACTTCACGCCGCCGTCGGCGATGATCGGAATGCCGCTCTTGGCGGCTTCCTCGGCGCAGTTCCACACCGCGGTGAACTGCGGCACGCCGACGCCGGCGACCACGCGCGTGGTGCAGATGGAGCCCGGCCCGAGGCCGACCTTTACGGCATCCGCGCCCGCGTCGATCAGGCGGCGGGTGCCTTCCTTGGTCGCCACGTTGCCGCCGATGACCGGCACGCCGAATTCCTTCTTGATGGCGGCGATCGCCGCGATGACGTCCTTGGTGTCGCCGGTGGCGGCGTCTATCGAAACGAAATCGACCTTCGCCGCCATCAGGAGCGGCACGCGCGTGCGGAAATCCTGCGGGGAGATCGCGGCGCCGACCACCAGGCGCCCGGACTTGTCCAGCGCGGCCTTCGGGAAGCGCTCGTGCTTCTCCATATCCTTGACGGTGATGAGTCCGGTCAGGTGCCCGTCGGCGTCGACGACCGGCAGCTTTTCGATGCGGTGGCGGTCGAACTTCTCCCGGGCGCTGACGACCGAGGGATCGCCCTGCTCGACGACCGGCTCCTTGGTCATCACGTCGGCGACCGACAGGCTGTCGTCGCGGCAGAAGCGCAGGTCGCGTCCGGTGATGATGCCCACCAGCCGGTTGCGGTCGTCGAGTACCGGCATGCCGGACACGTTGAAGCGGTCCATCATCGCCTTGACGTCCCGGACCGTCTGCTCGACGCGGACGGTGACCGGCGAATCGATGACCCAGTTGAGGTAGCGCTTCACGTTCGCCACCTGGTGCGCCTGCGTTTCGGGCGTCAGGTTGCGGTGTATGACGCCGGCGCCGCCTTCGAGCGCGATGCCGATGGCCAGCTTTTCTTCGGTTACGGTATCCATGGCGGCCGAGATTATCGGCACGTTGAGCTTCACGTCAGCGCAGAGCGTGGTGCGCACGTCGCATTGCTTGGGGAGGACTTCCGAGTAACCCGGAACCAGCAGAACGTCGTCGTACGAATACGCTTCTTGGAATATCATCTCACTCTCCTTAAAAAAAAGCGCCCGCGCGGGCGCTCTGCTATCGCTAGTTCGTCGAACCCATCAAAGTCCGGTATTTTGAGGCCAGGGAGCGCGCCTTCTCGGCGGCCAGGCCTCGGTACCGTTCCGGCTTTTGGAAGAATTCGAGCGCGGCCGACGCTTCGGCGATCAGGCCGAGCTCGGCCATTTTGGCGCCGATGCGCGCAAGCGTCTCGGGCCGGCGCGCGAGCGCCTCGGAGAAGGGAATCTTCTCCTTCTCCGCATCGAGCGTGATCTTTCTGATCACCTCGTGCGCGTCGGAAACGCCGGATTCCGCCAGCAGAATGTACGCCGGCTCGGCCAGGACGCCGCCAAGCACGCCGTCGGTCGAACCGGGGGTGCCGCGGAGGTTGGAGAGCATCCGCTCCCGGTTGACGCCGAGCCCGTCGATCACTTCGGTCATGCGCTTGAGCGCCTGGCAGAAGCCCGCCACGTAGTCGGCGACGAAGCGCTGGCTGGCCGAATTGGTGAGGTCCCGCTGGTGCTCGGATATCTGGTCCATGAAAAAGGTCGCCACCCGCGGCGAGAACGCCTTCCACAGGCTCTTCACGTGCTCCGAGTTCCAGGGATTCCGCTTCTGCGGCATCGTGGAGGAGCCGACCTGGTCGGCGCCGAAATTCTCGCGGATCTCGCCGATCTCGCTCCGCTGGAGGTTGCGCAGGTCGTCGGCCAAGTTGGCGACGACGCCGAAGGCCACGTTCATCTCGAGGAGCAGGCGCAGCAGGTATTCGGGCTCGACCAGCTGGGTCGAATGCTCGGAAGGCTCGAGGCCGAGCTCGGAAAGGTAGGCGCGCTCGAGGGCCTCGGGATCGGGGACGAGAGCGCTGGTCGCGTTGTACGCGCCGACGGCGCCGGCCAGCTTGCCGCGCAGTCCCTTGGCCCGCGTCTCGATCTCGGCGACGCACTTGCCCAGGCGCGAAACGTATTCGGCCATCGCGAAGCCGTAGGTGATGGGCACCGCGTGCTGGCCGTGGGTCCGGCCGACCTGGGCGGTGTCGGCTTCCTTCTCCGCCAGATCGCAGAGGGAGCGCTCGAGCGTGCGCAGCAGGGGGAGCACCACGTTTATGGTGACGCCCTTCATGCGGTAGGACAGCGCGGTATCTAGGACGTCGACGCTCGTGGCGCCCAGATGCACGAGCGGGGCCGTTTCGGCGGGAACGACCTTCTTGAGCACGTTCACCAAGGCGCGGATATTGTGCTTGGTCTTTTCCTCTTCCGCGTAGACGTCCTCGGGAAGGACGGACTTCTCCGCTTCCGACAAGGCCGCCAAGAGGAAGGGCGTCGCGGAGCCGCGCACCGACAGGTGCGCCTTCACGAGCGCGAGCTCGGCCTTCACGCAGGAGGAGACGGCAGCGTCCTCGGATATCCAAGGAACAAGCGATTCGTAGAGGTCTTTCTCGGAAATCGAATACCTATGGTCGATGGGGGAAATGTTTCTAAAAACGTCGCGGGCTTCCATACGGAAGATTGTCATATTCGGGCTCTTTTGTCAAAGCCCCGCGCCGGTAGCCGTCTCGAAGAAAAGGCATACCATATTCAGAGCGTTCGGCCCCGAGGCGTACAGCACCGAGTCGGCGGATGTCTCCATCAGGCTCCGGCCGAAACCGCCTTCGGGCATATCCTCGATGTCGGGAACCTCCGCGGGAAGATGCCAAGCGAAGGCCCGTCCCTCGTAAACGATGCGGACCGAGAGCCATTCGGCAGCGCGCAGGCAATCCACGCGCAGACGGGAATCCGCGGGCGACGAATCCGATTCGTCGGGCATCAGCCCGTCTTCGTCGGGAAGGCAGGGTTCGCAGAACAGGGACGGGGAACCGTCGTCGTCGCCGCAGGAAGCCAGTCCGTGCCGGATCACGTTGGTCGCGGCTTCGGAGACGGCAAGGAGCGCGCGGGAAGCCATTTCCTCGACCTCTCCCGCGAAGAATTCTCCGACGAAAGCGCGGATCCCGCCGACGGAATGAATGCTCGGATCGAACTTGCGGAAATCTCGCCGGGGCGGCCGCGCGATCCGGTCGACCGAAAGCGCGATGCAGGTGACGTCGTCGCGGAAACGGGCCTCGGCGGTGAAGTACAGCGCCGTGGTCACGATGCGCCGCGAAAGCTCGGCCGGATCGAGCGACGCGTTCGCGCAGACGATGGACGCCAGACGTCCCTCCCCGAAAAGTTCGCCGTCCGCGCCGGGAGCCTCCGTGATTCCGTCGGAATAGAAAACCAGCCGGTCTCCCTCCGAGATCGGTACGGCGTAGCGGCTGTACGCCGATTCGTCTGAAAACCCCAGCGGCAGATCGCTGCCTTTCAGAAACCAGACCGAGTCGAGCGACGCGTCGTAGTGGATGATGGCCGTATGGCCGCAGTCGACGAAATCCATGCGCGCGTTGCGGGAATCGACGCGCGCGTACTGCGCGGTCGCGAAGCTCTGCAGACTCGAGAGCTCTTCGGCCACGGTATCGTGGACGGCGGACACCAGCGCGTCGGGCTTCGGCAAGCGGCCGTTCTTCTCGACCAAGAGATGCAGCGACGCCTTCAGGAACGCGCTCTTGAGGCCGGCGCCGAGCAGCGCCGCAGCGATGCCCTTCCCCATCACGTCGCCGATGAGGATGTCGATGGAATTGGAAGAATACGGCATCAGGCCGTACAGGTCGCCGTCGACGGAAGCCGACGCTACGGTGATCGGCTCGATGCGCAGACCGTCGAGCTTGAAGGAAGGCGAGTCGAGCAGCAGGGACCGCTGTATGCGGGCCGCGATCTCGACCTCGGCGTCGCGCAGCGTTGAAAGAACCCGCTCCTTCTCGGTCCGCTCGGCGTGCTCCCGGTATTCCCGCGAGTATTCGGCGCGCCGGGAGAAAAATACGCCGAGGGCGACCGCAACGGATGCGGCGAGCGTGAACATTCGTTCGCTCGCCGCGGAAACCCCGAAGGGCATAGCAAGAACGACCGCCCCGGCGGCGAAGGAAACAGCCCCGGAAACAACGAACGGACGGACGAAGGGATTGAGGAACACCGCGGCGACGATCAGAGCCGGCCAGACGAAGAGGCTTTCGCCCCCTGTCGAAGCGTAATCGAACACGCTGACGACGGCCAGAGCCGAGATGGGAAGCGATGTTCCGAAACGGCGAAAGAACAGCTCCGAAGCTAAGGCGAATTTGAAATACCGGCGGACGAAGCCGCTCCGTTCGAAAAATCGAACGGCTGCCAGCACGAAGTAAAGCGCCGCGGATGCGAACGCGATCCAGGTGACCGGCCGCGCGCCGTAGCGGAACAGGATTCCGGCGAAAGCCCTGCAGGCAAAAATGAGACAAATAGTCGCCGACAAGTGCGGCGGCGACGAACGCCGGCGTTCGCGGAGATAGGACTCGAACGCCTTGTCCCCGAG
This sequence comes from Treponema sp., assembly GCA_003245635.1. GTDB lineage: Bacteria > Spirochaetota > Spirochaetia > Treponematales > Breznakiellaceae > SZUA-426. Next base: position 2,508 of record QKCO01000071.1, on the reverse strand, counting down.
CATCGCGAAAGCGCTATTCACGCTTGAATGAGGCTACTGCCGCGGCCTTGTCGGCGAATTCTTTTATTATGCGATCGAGCCGGACCAGGTTGAACAGCTGCCGTACCGGCTTCTCGATCGAACAGACCGCCATATCGCCTCCGTCAGCCCGAACCTTCTTGAGTTCGGTGATGATGACCCCGAGCCCCGACGAATCCACGAAGCGCACGGAGGAAAAATCGATGACCACCCGAGAGCCCGGCGCTATGGCCGCTTCGAGAGCCGCCCGGAACTCGTCCCGGTTGGTCGCGTCCAGAAAATCGACGTGCGGCGCGAAAACGATGATGCCGCCCACAGTCTCGGTCATGAATTTCTGTTCTTTAGACACGAGGAACAACCCCCTTCGCCGTCAAAAGTCTTTCAATATAAACGGCAACCCCGTCTTCGGTGTTTTTAGGCGCGATGTCGTCCGCTTTCCTTTTGAGATCGGGATCGGCGTTTTCCATGGCGACGCCCCATCCGGCCGCTTCGAGCAGGCTCAGATCGTTCTCCGCGTCGCCGAACGCGACGCATTCCGCGCTGTCGATGCCCCGCAGGCCGAGCGCGACCTTGAGCGCGTGCCCCTTCGAGACGCCGTTGTTCATGACTTCCAGGAAAGTCCGCGTCGTGCGGGTGCGGTAGACGCGCGTGCCGAAACGCGCGTCCACTTCCCGCTGGGCCACCTCGAGCTGTTCGGGCTCGCCGATGAACATGCACTTGATGAAGGCCGGCGCGTCCGCCCCCGTACGCGCGAGCAGCTCGTCGAAATCGGAGACTTCGGCGGCCAGACCGGTACGCTTGAGATAGGCTTCCCGCTCCGGCGTGCCCTTGAGGCATACCAAGCGATCATCCTTGGCGAGGAAAGCCTGAAAATGGAAGTCGTGGCGCCGCGCGATCTCGAGGCAGCCGGCGACGACATCGACGGGCACCAAGGTGGACGCGAGGACTTCGCCGGAGAGGGAGTCGATGACCGCCGCTCCGTTATAGTAGATCATCGGCCCGCTAGAGCCGAGCGCGGCGCGGAATTTCTCGGCGGCGCGGGGACTCCGCCCGGTAGCCATGACGACGGGGATGCCGAGCTCTCCGCAGCGCGCGAAGACGCCGAGCGTCCGTTCGGAAAAAGTCGAATCGGGTTGGAGCGCCGTGCCGTCCAAATCGATGGCTACGGCCCGGAAACGCGAAGCGAAGGAGGAGAACCCGGTTGCGGATTTGTGCATGCCCATGGGGCAATCATAAACGGTTTTGCCGGTTTTTGAAAACGAATCTCCGAACTAAAAAGCGACGCCGAGCGAGTTCAGCCGTCGCGTTTCGGCGCGTTCGACCTGTTCCAGGTCAATCCGCCTGAGCCGTTTCCTGAAATTGACCGAATCGTCCCGCATTATCGAGGAAAGGTACGCCATCTGCCGGCCTATCGCTTCCCGGTACAGATCGCGGTCCTCTCCGCAGCGGGCGGCGAAATGGGCTCTGGCATCCCAGGAAACGGACCTCAGCGGTCCATCCAGCCTCTCGACGATTCCCTTGTAGAATACGTCCGTCTTTCGCAGGATATCGAAGGCCGTCTCGTAACCGCCGATCCCCGCTTCCTTGAATTCGTAGTATAGGAAGAGCAGCTTCTCGAGATACGCGCGGTCGGCCATCTGCCCGAGAAGGTCCGCGGCAGCCAGAACCGCAGACCCGGTCTTTTCGTCTTCGTCGGCGAACTGAAGGCTCTCCCAGGCGAGCGCCAGATCGGTGCCCATGATGATGCGCGCGCAGCGTTCGGCCCGGCTCGCGTCGAGACCGAAAGCGCCCGCATGCTTTTTCACGAAATCCGCGGAACGGACGACGTGGGTCTTGGTGTAGCGGGCCCCCGTCCCGGATTCTTCACCCGCAGCCTGTATGTAGCCGCAATCGTGCAGGAGCGCGGAAAGAAGCACATCCTCCGCCGTCTCGGCGGGGAGCCCCCGGCCGGAAAGGACGCCCCCGTCTATGAGGCGTCCGACCGCGACGAAAACGTCGATGGTGTGGCGATAATCGTGGTAGCCGGTTCGGCATGCGGAATAGCCCGGGAAGCGGCCCGCGTACAGGTCATGGGTCAAATCGAACGAATAGCGAATCGCATCGGTATCAGCGGCGGGGTAGGAAAGCGAAAAAAGGGAAAGAATAGAACGGATAACGGCATCGACGTTTCCGTGATCGAGAATTCCGTGCAAATCGAGCGAACGTGATTCATCCATGGCAACCGCCTTTTTTCTTTAACGAAGCGCAAAAAAAACCGCCCGTTCTATAAAATATAACGCGGCAGGAATCGATTTCTTAGCAGAGATTTCGAATTCGCAAAAGAAAAGCCGGCGGAAAGGTCGAAAATCCTTTCCGCCGGCTCGTATAAATCGTTTTCCTTAGCCGAGCGAGGCGATGATGGCCTCCGCGGCCTGGCGACCGTCGGCGATCGCGTTGACGACCAGGGTTGCGCCCTTGCGCGAGTCGCCCGCGGCCCACACCTTCGGGTTC
>QKCO01000063.1 GCA_003245635.1 Treponema sp. | reverse complement strand
GATCGGGACCCGCGACCTCGACGGCGGAGATATCGGAAAGAGAAGCCGCGCCGCCGGGAGGATCGAAGAGGCGTGCAGTCGCCGTCCTGAAGCTGTCGCCGCGCTCCCACGCCAGATCGGTGAGCGCGGGGACCGCTTTCCTCGCGTCGAGCGCCATGCGCGCGTAGCCGACGGCGCCCTCGCGCGCCAGGTACGGATCGGCGCCGCCGTCGATCACGACCAGATCGACCCGCTCGGCGCAATCGCCTTCGGTGTCGCACAAAGCCGCGACGGGGAAACGCCACAGGAGAAGCGCCGGCAGCTCGCGCATGACGAAGGGGCTCCACGAACGCGCGTCGGCGGCGGCTTCGTTCGAACTTTCGATGAAGATATCCTCGAAGCAGACGCCCCGGTTCTGCCGATCCAGCGAGCAGCGCGCCGATGACCAGGCGCGGAAGCCGTCGCCCGACTCGGGGCTCCGGGTCCGCAGATGGATGATGCGCGCGGGCCGCCTGCCCATAAGCTTATCTACCAAGGAATCTCCGGCGGGAGCATCTGCCGCGCTGCCCGCCACGACGATGGACGCGGCCATCGCGCGCGCGTTGCCCGACGCGCTTTCCCTCAGGCGGGAAACCAGTTCGCGCTCGAGCTCGGAGCTTTTCGGATAGTTCACAGCCGCCTCCACTTCTTGCCGAAAGCCGCGGGCAGGGTCCGCGCCTCGACGGGGCCGGAACGCCCCGCCTCGTATTCGCTCAGGGGCACGAGCCCCGCGTCCCACGCCGAGCGCAGCGGATCGATGAAGGCCCAGCAGGCTTCGGTTTCGTCCCGCCGGTTGTAGAGCGTCCCGTCGCCGATCAGCGCGTCCAGGAGCAGCCGCTCGTAGGCGTCCGGGGATGGTACGCCGAAACCGGTGCCGTACAGGAAATCCATGGACACCGACCGCGAACGGTCCGAAAGGCCGGGAATCTTCGTGTTGAGGTAGAGCGTCAGCCCCTCTTCGGGCTGTATCCGGAACACGAGGCGATTCCCGCCCGTCCATCCTTGCGGAAAAAGCTCGAGCGGCGGCTTTTTGAAGTGCACGGCGATTTCCGAAAGACGGCGCGACATGCGCTTTCCGGTGCGGATGATGAACGGGACGCCCGACCATCGCCAGGAATCGACCGCGACCCGCAGCGCCGCATAGGTTTCGGTCATGGACGATGGAGCGACACCCGGCTCCGCGAGGTAGCCGGGAACCTCCGCGCCGTCTACGACTCCCGCCGAATAGCGCGCGCGAACGGTATCCCGTACGACCGATTCTTCGGTGAAGGGCCTGAGGGCCCGGAATACCTTCACCTTCTCGTCGCGGATCGCGTCGGCGGACATCGAGCTCGGAGGCTCCATTGCGACCAGCGCGAGCAGCTGCAGCAGGTGGTTCTGCACCATGTCCCGCAGCGCGCCCGAACGCTCGTAGTACGCGGCACGGGTCTCGACGCCGACCGTCTCGGCCACGGTGATTTCCACGTAGTCGACGTAGCGGCTGTTCCAAACCGGCTCGAAGATGCCGTTTCCGAAGCGGAAGACGGCGATGTTCTGGACGGTTTCCTTGCCCAGGTAATGGTCGATCCTGAAGACGGCGTCCTCGTCGAAGCGCGACGAAAGCGCGGCGTTGAGGCTGTCCGCCTCCTTCCGGTCGCGGCCGAAGGGCTTTTCCACCACGATTCTGGTCGCCGCTCCCTCACGCCGTGCCAAGCCGGCTTCGCCCAGGCGCTCGATGATCTGCTCGTAGCGCTCAGGGGGCGTAGCCAGATAGTGCACCAGCTCCCGCCCCGGCTCGACGGCGGCGGCGAGCGCCGCGTAGCCGGCGGGATCGTCGAAATCGGCCTTGACGTACGAACAGCGCGAGAGGAACGCTTCGCGATCCGTCTTCTCGGCGCCGGCCTTGTCGAGCGCGGTATCTATCTCCTTACGGAAATCGGTGTCGCTCCAGGGCCGCCTCGCGAACCCGATCATCTTCCAGTCGTCGAGCGCGCCGTTCCTGAACAGGGCAAACACGGCCGGATACAGCTTGCGGGCGGCCAAATCGCCGGTCGCGCCGTACACGACCAAGGCGAAAGGGCGGGGCCGCCTGCGGGCGGGCAATCCGATCGACAGAGGGTTTCTATTCATGTCTTTGAATATACGACGTGCGGCGGGACCGATCAACGCCTTTCGCGCCGCCGGCCCGCCGCCGCATCGCGGATCAGCGCTTGAACAATATGCCCGGCAGCCACATGCACAGCGGCTCGATGAAGGTGATGAGGATGAGTACGGTCAAGAGCGGTATCAGGAAGGGCACCGTCGCTTTCGCGGCGCGCTCGAAGGGAACCTTCGCCACGCGCGACAGCACGAACAGAACCATGCCGACCGGCGGCGTCAGAAGGCCGATCATAAGGTTGAGCACCATGATCACCCCGAAATGGATCGGATCGACGCCGAGTTTCATGACGACCGGCAGCAGAACCGGCGTCAGGATCGTGATAGCGGCGATCGTTTCCATGAAGCAGCCCACTACCAGCAGGATGACGTTGATCACCATGAGGATCACGTACTTGTTGTTCGACATCCCGAGCATGAGGGCGGCGAACTTCTCCGTGACCTGGTTGGCGGTCAGCACCCACGCGAAGATGGAGGCGCCGGAGACGATGAGCAGGATGATCGCCGTCGTCTCGGCGGTTTCCATGCTGATGGCCACCAATTTCTTGAAATTGAGCGTCCGGTAGACGATGCCGAGGATGAGCGAATACGCGACGGCGGCGATGGCCGCTTCTGTGGGCGTGAAGACGCCGCTGGCGATGCCGCCGATGATGATCACCGGGGTCATGAGCGCGGGAAGCCCCTTCACGAAGGTCCGGCCGAGCGTCTTGATCGAGAACGAGGCGTCGCGCGGATAATTCCGCTTCTTGGCGTAATAGGCGACCATGATCATCAAGGCGAGCCCCATCAGGAGCCCCGGGATGAAGCCGGCGATGAACAATTTACCGATCGAGGCCGACGCCATGACGCCGAAGATGACCATAGGCAGGCTTGGCGGAATGATGGGTCCGATCGTCGAGGAGGCAGCCGTCACCGCCATCGAGAAATCGAGATCGTAGCCGGCGTCGTTCATCGCCTTGATCTCGATGGTCCCGAGGCCGCCCGCGTCGGCGACCGCCGCGCCCGACATCCCCGCGAAGATGATGCTCGCGCCGATGTTCACGTGGCCGAGTCCGCCGGGAAGCCAGCCGACGATCGCCCGGGCGAAATCGAATATCTGATTGGTCAGCCCCGCCGCGTTCATCAGGTTGCCGGCGAGAATGAAGAACGGGATGGCGAGCAGGGGGAAGCTGTCCACGCCGTTGACCATGCGGTGCAGGATGGTGAAATCGGGCACAGCCTTCGAAAGGTACACCCAAAGCATCGAGGAGCCCCCGAGCGCGATTGCGATGGGAGCCCCGATGATAATCAGCGCGAAAAGCGCTATGAACATGATTCCGATCATTTGTGCCTCGCTCTCAATCCATCGGCATGGGCGCGTTGGGGTCGTTTACGACCGGGATGTACCCGGACTTCCAATGGTCCCAAGCGACCTGGGCGCTGCGGAACGTCATGAGGACGAATCCGACCAGCACCGGCGCGTATACAACCGCCATGGGCCAGGAAACCGTCACCATCCGCTGCCGCATCATGATCGGAAAAATCCGGATCGAAAGATACGCGCAGATGCCGAAGAAGACGATCTTGATGATGTCGACGAGCGTCGAAAAGATGAAGCCGATCTTGCGGGGGAAGAAGCGGTAGCCGATCTCGACGAATATATGCGCGCGCTTCCGGGTCGCCATGACGGAACCGAGGAAACCGACGCTGATGAGCAGGTACCGAGCCATCTCCTCGGTCCATACGATGGACGAATTGAGGACGTAGCGCGAAAAGAATTGCGCGAACACGACCGCCGCCAACGCCCAGAACATGAGCAGGACGACGTAGTCTTCTATCTTATAGTCGCTGAATTTGAATTCCGGGGCCGAGGAATCGTCCTTTTTCGGCGTTCCCGATGCTGAATCCGCCATAAGCACTCCGTTGCGTTATCGATCTAGCTGATGATGCGACGAGGGCTGTCCAAGCAAGTTCCCAGAACTTATTGGACAGCCCTCAAAAAATGTTTGACGAAGGACGGACCGGATTACCGGAGCGCCTGCATCTTGTTGTACTGCTCGAGCGTCCAGGTCATGCGCGGGCTACTCTTGAGGCTCGGCGCGACGGCTTCGATGAACGGCGTCCGGTCGACCTTATTGACGATATTGCCCTGCTGCTCGAACCAAGTCACCAGATCGCCCTCCGCCTTGCTGATCGCGACGGAGCACTTGTCAGAAGCCTCGATCAGCACGTCGGCGAAGATCTTTTTGTTCGCGTCCGAAAGCTTGTTCCATGTGTTGGAGGAGACGATCGTCAGGAGATTGTTGACGATGTGCTGGGTAAGGTTGATGTACTTCTGCACTTCATAGAATTTCTTGGCCTGGATCGTCGGCAGCGGATTCTCCTGCGCATCGACGACGTGCTGCTGCAGCGCCAGATATACCTCGGCGAACGCGATGGGCGCGGCGTTGGCGCCGACGGCCTCGGTGAACATCAGGTACAGGGGCGCGTTGGGGACGCGGATCTTGAGGCCCTTCATATCGGCGGGCACGTTGATCGGCTTGTTCGAAGTGACGCAGCGCGCGCCGTAGTAGGTGACGGACGTGATTTTGTTGCCGCCGGAAGCCTTGGCGTAGCCGTCGGCCAGCTCCTGGAAGAAGGGGCTCTTCGCGTATTTCTGGAAATGGTCGAACCCTGTGAACATGAAGGGGGCTTCGCCCATGGCTATTGGGCCGTAGGTGTTGCCGATGAAGGCCGCGCCGGCGTAGACGATATCGACCGAACCGAGGCTCAAGCCCTGGACGATGTCCGATTCCTTGCCGAGCGACGAAGCGGGAAACACCTCGATCTGGTAGGCGCCGTTGGTTCGCTTCTGGATCTCGTCGGCGGCCCACAGAGCCCACTTGTGGAACTCCTCGCTCGTCTCGTAGACGTGGGCCCATTTAAGCTTCACCGGTTCCGCTTTCTGCGCGGCGGCCGGAGCCGATTCCTTGCCGCCGCCCGCGAATACAGAGCCGCAAGCCAGCAACGCCGATACTAGAACATACCACCTCTTTTTCACGCGTTCCTCCTAATCAAAACGAAAATGATGATGTAGAGAACTACGGACCCTTCATGGTAGTCCCGATTATACAGAATGGCAAACATTTTCGGTCGGCGGAAAGAGGCGGCGCGGCAAGGGAGACGGAAGCGGGCATAAAAAACCTTGACCCGCGTCAGCGAATCAAGGTTTTTATTGGGCGATACAAGAGTCGAACTTGTGACCCCCAGCGTGTCATACTGGTGCTCTAACCAACTGAGCTAACCGCCCGAACGTGCGTATTTATATACGAAGTACGCACCGAGTGTCAATAGAAACGGTCGGATTACTTGGACAAAACCTGCGAAATGCGCTCGAGAACTTTCTTCCTATCCAGCGGCTTTACGATATAATTCTTGGCGCCGAGCAACAGGGATTTCTTTACCAGATCCTGTTTTCCGAGCGCGCTGATCATGATGACCTTGGCGTTCTTGTCGAAATTCATGATGTGCTCGAGCGCGGAAATCCCATCCATCCGCGGCATCGTTATATCCATAGTCACCAGGTCGATGTTCGGGAACAGCTCCTTGTACTTTTCCACGCCCTGTTCGCCGTCTCCCGCCGTAGCGACGATATCGTAGCCCTCGGATGAAAGGATCTGGCCGATCTGCTTCGCGACGAAGATTGAATCGTCGACCACGAGCACCCGGTAGGGGGAACCGTCGGGTTTCCGGCCATCGGGCTCCCGAGCATTTATCGCAGGAAAATCCTCTTTTGTCTTCATACGTTCCCTGTTACGCCCGTTCGCGGATCGCGACGTTGATTTCGATCTTTCCCTGCGGCACTTCCATCGGGACTATCAAGGCTTCGACTTCATGGTCGGACACTTCCATATTATCGCCGGTGAACAGCGCGGGAGGAGTCAGGTCGAATTTAAAACCGAGATCGTGCAACTTCGTGACCGCTTGCGCGGTGATCATATTCGCGAGCTCCGTAATCGTGGCCTTCGCCAACTCGTCCATCGTAGCGAGCTCCTCGCCGTTCATTACGGACGCGACACCGAGCGCGGTCGGCTTGGACATGTCGAAGAGCACGCGGCCCTCGACGTCCCCGGCCAATCCGACGAGAGCCGCGACGCCGAGCACGGGCATAGTAGTCGATTTCAGATAGAGTTCACCCCGCTTCACGTCGGAGTTTAGAACTTCCTTCAAAACGTTGAATGCTGCTTCCACGAAGGGATTGATATATTCGACTCTCATTCTACGCTCCTTATGCTGTTCCTATCGCAGTTCTCTCATTCGGCCCGCGTGTAGACCGACACCAGATCATTCCCTATCGCTTTCCAATCCCCGGAGAAATCCAAGCGCTCGTTCCGGCCCAGCATCAAAATACCATTGCCCTTCATTTTCTCCGCGAAATCCTCGATGACGCGGACTTGGTCGGTCGAGGATAAAAGCGAGAGGAGGTCGCGGGCGAGAACGATATCGAGGTCCGGATACGGGTTTGAATTCAGGACGTCGTGGTACTCGAAGACGATCGAATCCCGGATCGCCTGGCTGAAGCCGTATCCGTTCCGCCCCTTAGTCATGTGCTCCCGGCAGAACTCGGGAACATCGTCCAAATCGAACACCATGTTGGGGGCGGTGGAAATCGAAAGCAGATCCGAATCGTTCGCCCAAATCTTCACGCGCGCGTCCGGATACCGATTCCGCAGGATGCACGCGAATGAGAAGGTCTCTTGCCCCTTTCCGCACCCCGGATTCCATACGTTGATGTTCTTCGCGGAAATATCGGGAAGCGTCTCCGAAACGGCCGCGGCGTATTCGTCGCTCCAGAAAGCGCCGGAGTACGGAGAATAGAATGTGCTCAGATATTGGTCCGCGTCATCCGGGTCCTTCAGCTGGAGGTCCTTGCCGCCTTTCGAAGCCTTCCACTCCGCGAAGCGCGAAGCGACCCACGCCTCGTTGAGCTCGGTTGTCGAGAAGCGGCGGAAAGCGAACAGAGTCTCTTTGATGAAATCGAGATCGGACGATGCCGCCTGCCGATCGGATTCGACGCGCGGTTCAGCGATCGGCAGCGGCGCGGAGAAGGACGCGTCGCCGACTTCGGCGATGGCGCGCTTCGATTCTTCCTTGGGGGCGAAGATCCTCACCGCGTCCAGGATAATGTAGAGCCGGCCCTGATTCTCCACAACGCCGCGGATGTACTTGATGTTGATGTCGCCGAAAATCGGATGCGGAGGCTGGATTGCGGCGGACGCGATGCCGACGACCTTGTCGATGTTGTCGACGATGACGCCGATCACCTGCTCCCCGACCCGGAGGATGAGCGTATTCTCCAGCGCATCCTCTTCCTTCTTTTCAGCGGGCAGATGGAAGAATACCCGCAGGTCGATCACCGGAATGATGTCGCCGCGCAGATTGTAGACGCCGCGCAGGAAGGGCGCCGCGTTGGGAACGTAGGTGAATTTTCCCGCCTTCGCGATCTCCTTGACGTTCATTATGTCGACGCCGTAGTCCTTCCCCGCCAGGGAGAAGGTCACCATCTTGAAATCGATGGTGTCGATGCGGTCCTTGCGCTCTTCGATCGCTTCTTCTTTCGCTGTCGTTTCGCCGTTCGCTGTCATTCTTTCCTCGCTACCGTATGGTCGCCTCTCGGCGGCGGCGCTCTTCCAGCTCTTTCTTCAGTCCCAAATCGAGGAGCTGACTGACGTCGATGATGAGAGAAACCGAACCGTCGCCGAGGATGGAGGCTCCGGCGATCCCCGGCGAATTGGTGAACTGGTCGCGGAGCGGTTTTATGACCACGTCCTCCTCTCCGATGAGGCTGTCGACCATGAGGCCCACTTTCTTCTCCGCGGTGCCGACGATGACGACGAAATTGTACTCCCGCTGCTCCGTCGTCTTGATGCCGAACAGGCGGTTCAGCCTGAGCATCGCGATGACGTCGCTGCGGATGTTGAAGACCTCGTAATTGTCGATCATCTTGATGTCGGACGGTTTGATGCGGTGGCTTTCGATGACCGAAGTGATGGGGATCGAGTAGATTTCCCGGCCCACGCGCACCAGGAGGCCTTGGATGATGGCCAAGGTGAGCGGCAACTTGATGGTGAATCGAGTGCCCTTCCCGCGCTCGGAGAAGACCGTGACCGTGCCGTTGAGCTTCTCGATCTGGCGTCTGACCACATCGAGTCCCACGCCGCGGCCGGAGATGTTGGTGATCTGCTTCGCGGTGGAGAATCCCGGCTCGAATATCAGGTTGAACGCCTCGATATCGGTCAGAATCTTGTTCGGATGGAGCAGGCCCTTCTCGACCGCCTTGGCTTTGACGGCCTCGACGTCGATGCCCTTGCCGTCGTCGGAGATATCGATCACGATCATGTTGCCTTCGTTGCTGGCCTTGAGCAACACGTGGCCTTCCTCGCTCTTGCCGGCCGCCAGGCGGACGTCGGGAGTTTCGATGCCGTGGTCGATCGAATTTCGCACCGAATGCATGATCGGGTCGAGCAGGTCCTCGATCACCGACTTGTCGAGCTCGGTCTCCTCGCCTTCTATGATCAGATTGATCTTCTTGTTGAGGCTCTTGGATAGGTCCCGGACGAGGCGCGGGAAGCGCGAGAATATCTGGCTGATGGGCACCATTCGGATCCGCATGACGCCTTCCTGGAGCTCGCCGGTGATGCGGCCGAGGTTCTGCGCCGTAGACCTGAATTTCGCGACGTTCGATTTGAGGGTGGCTTCGAAGGGGTCGAACAGGGTAAAGAGGTCTCCGTAGCGATCCCCGATCTCCTTGCGCACATCCTTCACGGTGCGTCCCTGCCTGATTCCCTCAAGATACTCGGGAAGCGAATCGAAGAGATCCTTCACCTTTTCGCGGTACACGGATTCGGTCGACTGCAGCTGAGCCATCAGATCGCCGAACTGAGTGGACACCTGATTGAAGGTCGCCTTCGTGATGACCGTCTCCGAAACCAGGTTGAGCAGGTTGTCGATGCGCTTCGAGTCGACGCGGAGGATGGCTCCCGCCTCTTTTCCGGCCTTTCTCGCATCGGCTTCCTTCTGGCTCTTCTCGGCTTCCGATTCCGTTTCGATCTTCGCCTCCGCGACCGGAGCCGGCGCGGCGGGCGCAGGCTTCGGCGCGGGAACGGCCGCAGCAGCGGGCTTCGGGGCGGCGGGGGCCGCCGGACGGGGCGTTGCCGCAACGGGCCGGGAAACCGGAGCCGGAGCGGCAGCCGCGGAGCCTACGGGCGAAACGTCCGCCGCCAGCGTCACGTCGGGAATGGATACCCGTTTTTTCAGCTCGTCGGGCGCCTTGGAGCTGGCGACGTAGTAGTCGACGGTCGGATAAAAAGTGTCCTCGTAGAGCTTCTCGAACTCGGGGACGGTCCGCAGGACGGTGCCCGTATCCTTGAGAGCCGCGAACACCTGAATGCCGCCGACGGTATTCATGACGTTGTCTTCATTAAACGTCACGGCGACCTTGTACACTTTCTGGCCCGGCTCGGCGGCCTGCGACATCTCCAGGAGCTCGTATTCGGTCATGCCGCCGCTCGGCTCGGCCTTCTTGGACGGAGCCGCCGCAGGAGCCGCCGCGGGCTTGGCCTTCTGCTTCTTATGAGCCGAAGACCCTGCGGGCAACAGCTCCGCGAGCCGCGCTTCGACGCCGGAAACGTCCTCCGCGTAGACGCGGCCCTCCATGCGCTCGGTCAGCATGGCCTTGATGATGTCGATTGAGGCGAGCAGAACGTCGATCACCGACTCTCCGACGGATACGGCGTCGGATCGGATCGCGTCGAGAACGTCTTCGACCAGGTGGGTGAAGCCGGCGAGCTCCGCCATCTCGACGGTTGCGGCGCCGCCCTTGAGCGTATGGGCCGCGCGGAAGATCTCATCCACCGCGTCCCGGTTCCCGCTCTCGTTTTCGAGAACGAGAATATTCTGCTCGAGGGTATCGACCTGGGATTGCGCTTCGCTGAAGAAGTCCTTGAGGAGTTCTTCGTTATTCGGGTCCAAATAGTCGCTCATGTCGTCCATAATGTTTATACACAAAACGTCTTCCGTCAAGGGAGGGCTTTCTCCCGCTCAAGCATTTTTCCAATAAACCGATAGGAAACGTAGGGCTCCCTTTTGTAATAGACCCTTCCGCATGATAGAATTGAACGGAGGCATGATCCAATGACGAAATCCGGTCGCCGCGCGACGGGCGCCCTGGCGCTGCTCCTGACGGCCTTGCCCCTCGGCGCCGCAGAAATCTCCGTTCCCTCCCTCGAACTGGCGACCGCCGGCTCTTTCGAGGACGGCGCCTTCGTCCTCGCGACCAGGGCGAACGCCGAGTTGTCGGTCGACGGCGGATACAAATTCGGCGGCACGCTCCGCTTCGCCTTCACCGCGGACGACCTCGAGAAGGCGCTCTACTACCTGACGAATCCCGCAGAAGATGTCTCCGCCGCCCCGACCGCCGACGACTACAACGCCCTGGTCGACCGCGTGAACAACAGCGCGGCGCTTTCCTTCCGGCTCGCGAAGGTGCTCATCCGCGAACCCTTCGGCGTTCCCATCGACTTCGCCTATTTCATCGGCCAGGCGGACCGGTTCTGTTCCGGTGACGACTTTCCGGCCATCTTCGGTTCGGCGCCCGTCGGCACGGCGTTCCGGGGCTACGCATACTTCCCAGAGGGGATCGGCGGCGACCCGAACTTCCAGTACGAGGGTATCCACGGCGCGACGGGCACGGGCTTGTCCCTCGCGCTGAAGGCGTGGGACAATTTCGTGCCGATGCTGTACGCCTACCAGGACTCGGCGATCGAGTCGGGCAGTTCGGCGAGCGGTAAATATTCTGCGGACCTGCGCATGCTGGCCAACGGGGAGCGCGTCAAGCTCGAGCTGTTCGCCGGGATGACCGCCCCCGACGGGACCTACGGCAGCTATCGCGGCGGCGCGCTCGCGTTCTTCTCCACGGGCGTCGGCGCGGATTTTCTGGCGCAGATCGGCGTCACGCGGTGGAATCCGGACGAGGATTTCGGCATCGACAACCTGTTCTTCCTGTTCGAGCCCCGCGTCGATTTCGGCTTCACCTCCATCATCATGACGCTCTTCTACCATCCGGTGTGGTATATGCAGCGCGAAACGACGGCGGAACGCGGCGTCTCCGACGTCAACTTCAAGTTCCTGATCGGCGATCTCCGCGAAACTTCGGTCGAAGGCGGCGCCGAGGCGACGATCGGCGTTCGGGGCGAAGACGCGTCGACGCCCTTCAGCTTCAGCGCCGGCCCCTTCTTCTCGATGGTGACCGAGGGGGTCCGCTGGGACGTCAAGCTGAAGATGGAACCGCTCAACTATACGGAGCCCCTTACTATGTTCAATTTGTATCTCGGCGTACGGACGGCATTTTGATGAAGTTTGCGCACCTTATCGCAACGACAATTCTTCTCTCCGCGGCCTCGGCGTTCGGGCTCGAAGTATCGACCGTCGCGTCGGCGGGAAACCTCAATTTCGACACCGCCGCCGAATCGGCGATCTCGGCCGCGTCGGGCTCCTTCGAAGGACAGTGGTGGTATGGGGGCTCTCTGAGCGCGACCGAACGGATCGGGGACAATATTTCCTTCTCGGCGGGCTTCGAACGCGATTCCATCGTCAAGAACGTGATCTTCACCCGGGTCGGCTACGACGCCGGCTTCGCGAAGCTTTCCGTCGGCCCGTTCTTCGGCCCCTTCAACGCGGCCGGAAGCGTGCTCAGTTCGGGCATTTCGACGTACCTCCGGCTCGAGATGCCGGGAATCATCTTCGGCTCCTTCAGGTCCGATTCGACGATCGGCGCGGGGCTCGCTGCGCCGGGCGACTACGTCCAGGAAAAGAGCGAGGTGCTGCTCGGCTTCTGGGTGCCGAACCTGCTCATTTCGGCGCGCCTCGCATCGCAGTCCTTCACCTATAAAGATACGGCGGCGCTGACGACGGTAGACGAGCGCACGCGCTACGAATTCGTCGCCGAGGCTTTCCAGAAAAATACGCCCTACACGATACGGCTCAATATCGGCTACGAGAACCTCAAGCGTTCGTACGTGGCCGCATCGAGCGATGTAGACGAGCTCGGCGCGGCCATAGTCGGACTCCAGGCGACCGCATACCTGAGCGATCGACTGCGCGTATCGGGCGGCGCCGAAGGCGCCCTGTACGCATGGGGAATCGGAGACCTGGGCAGCCCGGCGACGACTTCGGCCCTCTTCACGGCTCAAATCGGCGTAACGCTGATCTTCCCTCCCGCCGCAGCGGAACAGACCGAATAGGCGCCGTCCGCCTACCAACGGAAAGGGGCCGTCCGCGAAAGCGCGGGCGGCCCCTTTTCGTATACGGATGATGGTCAGAGCGCTTCGAACACGCCTTTGTCGTAATTCTTCCTGACGTTGTCCCAGGCGAAAGCCCGCCCGTTCATCACCACGAACACGCCCGGAGGCAAGAGGCTCGACGCCGCGACCGCCGCGCCGAGATTGAAAAGCGCGTCGCTGCCGGACACGGAGTACGGCACCATCGCGCCGGTGAGCACGATCGTCTTGCCGAGCCCCGCGGGACCGAGCAGCCTTGCGGTCTCCACCATCCGGTCAGTGCCGTGGGTGATGACGATGCGGTCCTCGGGGGCCCGCCGGCAGGCTTCCAGGATCGACAGCCGGCCCGCTTCGCCCATTTCGAGGCTATCGACCAGCTGGTTGATCTCGAGCTCCACCGGTTCGGTGAGGCGCACCTGCTTGACGATGTCGGGCAGGTGGCTGTCCTTGAAGGTCAGGACGCCCTTGAGCTCGTCGTACTGCTTGTCGAAAGTTCCGCCGGTGATGATGATCCTGAGCGGCACGCCGATCGCTCCTACTTGCCCAGCCGATCCAGGCGGCCGCAGGCTTCGACCACGTCCTCGCGGTGGCCGAACGCGGAGAAGCGGATGAAGCTCTCGCCGGCGGGGCCGAAGCCGGAGCCGGGGGTCGTGACCACGTGGCACTTGTCCAGGATCTCGGCGAACACGTCCCAGCTCGCGCGGCCGGGGAAGCGCGCCCAGATGTAGGGCGCGTTGTCGCCGCCGATGCAGGAGACGCCGAGCTTCTCGAGCGCGGCGCGGATGAGCTTGGCGTTGCCGAGGTAGAAATCGGTGAGCGAACGCATCTCCTTGAGCCCCTCGGGTTCGAGGGAGGCGAGACCGCCGTACTGGGCGATGTTCGACGCGCCGTTGAAGACCGTGGTGCACACGCGGTTCCAGTCGCCGTTGATCGAGACGCCGTCGGCGTACTTGAGCTCCTTCGGCACGATGGTCCAGCCGAGGCGGACCCCGGTGAAGCCGATGGGCTTGGAGAAGGAGTTCACTTCGATCGCGCATTCCCGCGCGCCGTCGATCTCGAAGATGGACTTGGGCAGGCTCGGATCGCGGATGAACTCGGCGTAGGCCGCGTCGTAGATGATGATCGAGCCCTTCTTGAACGCGGCCTCGACCAGGGCCGCGAGCTGCGCCTTGGTAGCGACCGCGCCGGTCGGATTGTTGGGCGAGCAGAAGTAGACCAGGCCGTTCTCCGGGAGGTCCTTCAGGTCCGGAAAATAGCCGTTCGCTTCGGTGCAGGGAAGGTAGCGGATGCCGGCGTAGCCCGCGTGTCCGCCCTTCTTGCCGTCGCTGTAGGAGCCGGCGGCGCCGATGATGACCGTTCCGTCGACGTACACGGGGTAGGAGGGATCCTGGACCGCGACTTCGACGTCGCGGCCGAACAGGAGCTGGAGGCGGCCGATGTCGCACTTGGCGCCGTCGGAGACGAAGACCTCGTCGGCGGCGATCTTGCCGCCGTAGAAGACGGCCGCGATGCGCTCGCGCAGCGCCGTGAGGCCCTGCTCGTCGCCGTAGCCCGCATAGCCTTCCTTCGTTGAGAGGCGCTTGGCGTAATCGACGAGACCCGCGTCGACGTGCGGCGTCAGCGGCTCGGTCGTGTTGCCGATGCCCAGGCTGATGAGCTTAGCCTCGGGATGCGCGGCCAGGTACTCGCGGCGGCGGCGGGCGATCTCGGGAAAGAGGTATCCGGCGGTGAGGTTGGCGAAGCCGGGGTTGCGCTTGATCATGCTGTGCTCCTTAGGCCTTGAACGCGGCGAGCGCGTCGAAATCGAGGGTGGCGAAATAATCGTCCATGGTCTCGCTGCGGCGGATGCGGACCGCCGAACCGTCGCTGCGGAGCAGGACCTCGCCGCAGCGGAGCTTGCCGTTGTAGTTGAAGCCCATGGCCCGGCCGTGCGCTCCCGCGTCGTGGATGACCACGAAATCGCCCACGTCGATCTTGGGAAGCTGCCGCTGGACTGCGAACTTGTCGTTGTTCTCGCAGAGGCTGCCGACCACATCGTAGGTTTCGGTCGCCGCGGCGCCCTCCTTGCCGGAAACGCTCATGTGGTGGTAGGCGCCGTACATGCCGGGACGCATGAGGTCCGCCATGCAGGAATCGAGGCCGATATAGCTGCGGTAGATTTCCTTCTTATGAATGGCGGTCGTCACCAGCCAGCCGTAGGGCCCGGTGACGATGCGCGCCCACTCCATGCGAAGGCCCAGCGGATCGAGTCCTGCCGGCACGACGATCTTGTCGTACGCGTCGCGCAGATTCTTCGCGACGTACTCGATATCCAACGCCTTCTGGTCGGGCCGGTAAGGGATGCCCGCGCCGCCGCCGACGTTGACGAACTCGATGCGTATGCCGAGCTTCGCCTTCAGCTCCGCGGCGAGCTCGAACAGGATCCGCCCTGTCTCGACGTGGTAGTCGGCGGAAAGCTCGTTGGAGGCGACCATCGTATGGAGACCGAAGCGCTTGGCTCCCTTCTCGCGGAGCTTCGCGTAGCCTTCGAAGAGCTGATCCCGGGTGAAGCCGTACTTCGCTTCCTCCGGCTTGCCGATGATGGCGTTGCCTTCCTTGAGCGGACCGGGGTTGTAGCGGCAGGAGACGAGCTCGGGGATGCCGCAGGCCTTTTCCAGGAAGTCGATGTGCGTGATGTCGTCCAGATTGATGACCGCGCCCATCTTCGCGGCCTCGGCGTATTCGCGCGCCGGGGTCTCGTTGGAGGTGAACATCGCCGCTTCGCCGGTCATGCCCGCCTTTTGGGCGAGAACGAGTTCGGGCAGGCTCGCGCAGTCGGCGCCGAACCCTTCGTCGGCGAGGATCTTGAGGATGAAGGGGTTCGGCAGAGCCTTGACCGCGAAGTGCTCCTTGAAGCCCGGAAAGACGGAAAAGGCCTTGCTGATCCGCTTGGCGTTCGCGCGGATGGCTTCTTCGTCGTAGAGGTAAAACGGCGTCGGAAAGCGCTCGGCGAGTTCGGCGAGGCGCTCCTTGCTGAGTGGGAATCGCTTCATGTCAGTCTTCCTTATTTATTGGATATAGCCCTTGGCCTTGAGCAGCTCGGCATTGAGGATTCCGCCGCCGGCGGCGCCGCGCACGGTGTTGTGCGAAAGTCCGACGAAACGCAGATCAAAGAGCTTGCAGGGCCGGATACGGCCTACGCTGACCGCCATACCCTTGTCCGCGTCGCGGTCCTTGCGCGGCTGCGGCCGGTCGGCTTCCTCGCGCAGGATGATGGGCTGAACGGGAGCGAAGGGAAGATCCAGCTCCTGGGGCAGCGACTTGAAGGCCGCGAAGATGCTCTTAACCTCATCGACAGAGGGCTTCTTCACGCCGAATTCCAGGCTGACGCAGGCGGTATGCCCGTCCACGACCGGAACGCGGTTGCAGTGGGCGGTCACCAGAGGGCCGGCAGCGTTCTTGATGATGCCGCCATCGATCGAACCGAGGATCTTGAGCGGCTCGAGTTCGGACTTCTCTTCCTCTCCGCCGATATAGGGGACGATGTTGTCGATCATGTCGAGGCTCGGCACGCCCGGATAACCGGCGCCGGAAACGGCCTGCATGGTGGTGACGAACATGCGCTTGACCTCGTAGCCGGCCTGCATGAGCGCGTAGATCGGGATCATGTAGCTCTGGATGGAGCAGTTGGGCTTCACCGCGATGAAGCCCTTGTCCCAACCGCGCTTGCGGCGCTGCTCGACGATGATGTCGGCGTGGGCGGCGTTGATTTCGGGGATGAGCATCGGCACGTCGTCGGTCCAGCGGTTGGCCGAAGCGTTGGAGACGACCGGGATGCCGGCGGCCGCGTACGCTTCCTCCAGGTGCTTGATCTCGTCCTTGCCCATTTCGAGGGCGGAGAAGACGAACGCGCAGTCGCCGCGCTTGGCGGCGGCCTTGGCGGCCTCCACGTCGTTCGCGTCGGCGACGACGAGCTTGCCGACATCTGGCGCGTAGGACCGCGCCAACTGCCAGCGGCCCCTGATCGCCTCGGCGTAGGGCTTGCCGGCGCTCCGCGGGGAGGCGGCGACGAACTTGACTTCGAACCAGGGATGGTCGTTCAAGAGCGAAATATAGTTCTGACCGACCATGCCGGTCGCCCCGAGAATGCCTACTGGTATCTTCTGCATACGATAGCTCCTATGTGGTGCGGAAAGAAGAAATAGAACGCAGATGCACGCAGATTAGCGCAGATAGGGAAAGACGCAAAACGGCTTAGTACCGCTTCCTCCATCTTCGACCGATCGCGTATCGATGCGTCCACATCCGACGATTTATTATTCGTGCCGCATTTCAATCTTCTTTAAGAGGCGAAACTCAAATACAGAAGCATCCGATTAAGGGAATACGGCGCCACGACGTCGACACCGCTCATATCCGCGTTCATCTGCGTGTATCTGCGTTCTCTTCCTGTTCCGAATTTTTCCTATACCTTTATCCCCGACGCTTCCAGGGAGGCGCGGAGTTTCGGCTCGTTCGATTTCTCCATCTCGCAGAGCGGCAGGCGCGTCGGACCGGCGGGAAGCCCGGCCCAGTCCATCGCCGCTTTTATCGGAATAGGGTTGGTCTCGACGAAGGCGCCCTTGAAGAAGGGCAGGAGTCCGTAGTGGAGCTCCCGGGCCTTCGCGTAGTCGCCCTCGAGGCACGCGGCCGTCAGGTCGGCGACGCGGCGCGGCACGAGGTTCGAGACGACCGACACGACGCCGTCGCCGCCCATGGCGCACAGCGGCAGAGTGAACGAGTCGTCGCCCGAGAGAACCGAGAAGAACCGGCCTTCGGCCGCGCGCGCGGCGGCGACGGTCTTCACGATATCGCCGATCTGGCCGATATCGCCCGAGGACTCCTTCACGCCGATCACGGCCGGAATGCGCGAAAGCCGGTCCATCGTCGCGACGTCGATGTTCTTCGCCGTGCGCCCGATGATGTTGTAGATCAGGATGGGCACGTCGACCGCATCGGCGACCGCGGCGAAATGCCGGTAGACGCCCTCGTTCGTCGGCTTGTTGTAGTAGGGGGTGACCACCAGCACGGCGTCGGCCCCCAGCTGTTTGGCGCGTTTGGCGTTTTCGATCGTATGGCGAGTGGAATTGGACCCGACGCCGATGATGATCGGCACTCGTTTCTTCGTCTCTTCCACGGAAATGGCGATCAGGCGATCCTGTTCGTCCCGCTCGAGCGTGGGCGTCTCGCCGGTCGTGCCGAGCGGCACGAGACCGGAGATGCCGTTCTCGATCTGGAAGGCGACGAGCTTGCGGAAACCGTCGTAGTCGACGTCGCCGCTGCCCGTCATCGGGGTGACGAGGGCCGTGAAGGCCCCCCGGAGTTTCAGCATACCGTGCTCCGTTCAGAAAGAATATGACGAATACGGCACAAATATTGCATATTTATGCAAGCTATTCAACTGGCCTCGAGGGATTAGCGATCAAGACGCCTCGCCGGAGCCCGCGTTCGTCTCCGCGATCATCTTGTCCATCGAATAGAGTCCGGGAGCCTTGCCGGCGATGTAGCGCGCCGCCTTGATCGCCCCGGAGGCGAAGATCTGGCGGGAAAAGGCATAGTGCGAAACCTGCACGACTTCGTCGGGCCCGGCGAAGATGACTTCGTGCTCGCCGACGAACGTTCCGCCGCGGATCGAGTGCATGCCCACTTCGCCGTCGGTCCGCGGTTGTTCCTTGGATTCGCGTCCGCAGACGGGCTGAAGCGGCGGCTGCACCGCTTCGTTGATGCCCTCGAGCAGGAGTAGCGCGGTGCCGCTCGGCGCGTCCTTCTTCATCCGGTGGTGCTTTTCGATGATCTCGATATCGTAGCCGCGGCCGAGCACCGAAGCGGCCTTCTTGATGAGCTCCTTCACCAGATTGATGCCGAGGGACATGCTGGCGGAGCGGAAAACGGGTATCTGCTTCGCGTATTCGGTGATGAGGGCGAGATGGTTCTCCCCCAGCCCCGTCGTGGCGACGACGACCGCGAGCCCCTTCGCCGCGGCCTGCGGCAGAAGCGTCAGCAGCGAATCGGGATGGGAAAAATCGATGACGACGTCGGCGGCCAAATCGCAGGCCTCGAGGGAGGCGAATACGGGGTAGGCCGCGGAAGCGGGTTTGAGGTCGATGCCGGCCACCAGCTCCAAATCATCCTGCGCGCCGATAGCGGCCGAAAGAACCTGCCCCATCCGACCGAAACAACCGTTGACGATAATCCTCAGCATAGATACTCCTGGGGCGCAGTGTAGAACAATCCTTTGCGGATGGCAAGATTAGCGCTTCCGCGCGCCCCGTGCTCCGCGGTCATCGCTCGAGATCCGAGACGAAATCGGCGAAGTCGACTTCGTTCGCGCGCAGGCCGCGACCGTAGACGAAATCGGTCGCCATTTTCGCGGCGAGCATCGCCTTGAGGTACGCGCCGGGAACGCGTTCGAGGATAGCGGGCAGGCCAAGCGCGTCGAGCAGGCGCTTGGGGACGCAGGAGCGCAGCACGCGTTCGCGGAGGACCGGGTCGTCGGCGAGCGGCGACTCACGGATGGCGTCGGCGATCTGGTTGATCTTGGCGCTCGCCTGATTGGACAGCGTCGCCAGCGGAGTGCCGGACGCTTCGCGCTCGCGCCAGAGGAGATCGAACTCTGAGCGCGCGTTCCGTCCGATACGGCCGATCGTCTCCGCCACGTAGTCCGCGCGGAAGGCGGGGATCTTCCCGTCCTTGACGACGAGGGCTCGGTCGTATTCGTCGTCCGTCAAAGAAAGGGAAGCGAGCACCTCGAAGGACGAGGAGGTCACGCCGCCCTTGTTCGTGGAGGCGTCCTTCATAACGACCACGCCGCGCTCCTCGAGCCGGAGCCGCGCGTCTTCGGTGATGAAGAGGTTCGCGCCCTCCACGATGAAGCGGAACTTCGGCCGGCCCCGTTCGTCGAGCAGGCGCTGCCAGTTGCCGATGTTGACCGCCCCGGGCCTTCCGCCGCAGGGCACGAAGAGATCGGCGGCCGCGTAGGGGCCTAAATGGAACGCGTTGCGGAATTCCTCCCCGTTGGCGACCGCTTCCCCGTTCGGGAGCCTTACGTCGCGGTCGGAGACGGACACGAAGAAGCCGCCCTCGCCCAACAGCTTCCGGTCGAAGCCGTCGACGGTCGAACGAGCCTTCGCCAGGCGGAGGAGCTCCTTCCGTTCGAGGCCGGCCGGATCGTAGAGCACGCCGCTGCCGTCCACCACGGCGATCGTGCGGTCCTTCGAGATGAGGATCTCGTTGCTGCCGAGGTCCCCGTCGGGGCCGCCGGTCTGGATCTTGGTCACGTCCTCCTCGCGGAGTCCGTTCTTCTCGAGAACGCCGAGCACGTATTCGTGCACGCCGATCGTCGTCATGCCGTACAGGTCGTGCGGGATGCCGCCGAGCTCGGGCGCCTTGCCCGTGCTGAACGCCTTCCAGTAGGGGTAGCCCCGGTTGCGCGCGTGGACGGAGGCCCAGTCCATCAGGGGAGCGCTGCCCTCGTCCGGGCCGAGGAAGAGGATCTCGCGGACGGAGGTCTTCCCATCGGCGCCGCGCTCGATCAGGAGGTCGAGCAGACCGTCGACGTAGTCCTTGAAGGCCCGGTCCGCGGCGCCCTGGCTGCCGAGATTGAGCAGGATGGCGCCCTTCGAACCGCCTTCGGGTATGTCCTTGTTCTTGCGCTGCTGGGTCATCGCCAGGTTGTAGTTCTCCGCGAAGATCGTGTCGACGTTGTGTCCGTACGCGTCGATGGTGCGGGACCGCACGATGCGGATGCCGCCGCGGGCTATGTCGCGGAAGCGGATGTGGAACCCGATGAAATCCCGGCCGATGAGGAAGAACAGGCCGTAGGGGCGCTCGGGGAAATCGACCGCGTTGACGACGCCCGGCTCCAGCCGGTAGGCCATGCAGGATTTCTCCCTATTGAAAAAATTGGTGCGCTGTACGGCGGCGTTGAACGTCAGGAAGAACGAAAGGATGGTCCGGTCCTTGGAGTTGGCGACGTCCTTCTCGATCTCCGACCGGATGGCGGCGGCCTCCTCCTCGAACGGCTGCCCGAGTTCGAGCCGCTTGGAAAAATGCGCGAACAGGCGTTCGACGATGCGCGGGTAGCCGGAGACGGCGCCGGCGATGCGGTGGGTCGAATAGGTATCCTTGATGAGGCGGAGCTTCAGCGTATCGACGATGCCGCGCGCCTCCGGCTGATCCTTGAGCGCCCGCTGGAGGGTCTGGTATTCGTCGGTGAGGACCGAGAGGAACTGATGGGTGAAGGCGGCGGCCGATGCCGCGTACATGGCCGTCTGCGCGGAGAAGACGCCTGCGTTGAAAAGCGCGGCGCCGGCTCCCTCGGGGATCATCAGCGAGACGTTGAGATCCCGCGTCAGGTCCGACGCGACCGCGTCCTCGAGGCGGGGCAGATAGAGGCTCGCTATGCGCTTGCCGTCGGAGAAGCACTCGATATACTTCCGGCGGGCCGAAAGGCCGTATTTCGAGAGGAGCCGGGCGAAGGTGGTCAGCGTGCGCAGGCGGTCGACGCCCTTCACGCCGATCATGATGCGCGTCTCGTCGGCTTCGCTCTTGAACGACACGGAGATGTAGGGGACCTCGGTGCCGTTCATGACCGTCCAAGCTTCCTTGTAGCGTTCGATCGCTTCGGGCACCGCGCGGGACAGGAATTCGGCGCTCGAGCACGATTCGAAGGTCGGCGCCGCCGAGCCGGAGGGGAGCCCGAAAACGGGCTTGGTCAGAATGTAGAAGCGGAAGGGCCGGCCGCGCGAGGATTCGCGGGTGATGTAGCTTTCGAGGTGAAAATCCGGATACAGGCGCTCGACGCGCGATTCGATCTCGAGCGTCTTCTCGGGAACGTCCTCGACGATGTAGACGGCCTTGTCCTCGCGCTCGCCGATCAGCTGGATGCCCGCGCCGCCCCCGCCGTGGGCGGTGATGAGCTCCGACGCGCTGAGCGAGATCAGGTGCCGGGCGATCTCGGTCTCCGGCGTCGTCTTGAAGTAATAGTCGTCGATGCCGAGGTCGATGATGAACCATTCCATCTCGGCGCGGGCCTTCTCCAGCGTCAGGTACCCGGTGCTGACGATGATCTCCTCGATGCGCACGAGCTGCTCGAGCGAAAGGACGCTCTTTCCGGCGATATCGCTCAGACTCTTCATATCCGCTCCTTCATGCGCGGAACGCGGCTCGCGCTCCGGAGGCAACGGGCGGCGCCGCGGGGGCGTCGCGTCTTCGCTTATATTGTAGCCGAAAAAAAGGAAGGCGGCCAAAAAGCCGCCTTCCGGGAAGAGCATCGATCCTGAAAATCTACCCTTATTTGCCGAAAAAACCCTCGTGGAGCGCGCGCACGAGATCGGGTCCTTGGCCATCGTCGACGATGAAGCTGATGTTCACCTTGCTCGCGCCCTGGGATACCATTTGGACGTTGATGCCCTTGGCGACGCAGACGCCGAAGGTCTTCTCGAGTATCTCGGAGGAGCGGCTCACCTCGCCGATCAGGGTGACGATCGCCTTGCCCTTCTTGATGTCGACGCTCGCGATCTTCTCGAGGTCGCGCTTGAGGGCGGCCAGATCGTGCGCTGAATCGAGGGTCAGGGAGAGGGAAACCTCGCTGGTGGCCACCATATCGACCGACAGCTTGTGCGCCTCGAAATAAGCGAACACGCGGGCGAGGAAGCCGTGCTGGCCCAGCATGCGCGTGGATACGATATCCACGACCGTCACGTTCTTCTTGGAGGTGATCGCGCGCACGGGGACCGCGCCGCCGTCGAGCGCCCCGACGATGCGGGTGCCGACCGCCGCGGGGTTGTAGGAGTTCTTCACGCGGACGGTCGTGCCGCTCTTGATGCAGGGCTGCATCGAGCGGGGATGGAGCACCTGGGCGCCGAAGTACGCCAGCTCCGCGGCTTCGTCGTAGGTCACCGCCTCGACGGGGGTCGCCGTCTTCACGACCCGGGGATCGGCGGTCAGGATGCCGTCCACGTCCTTCCAGACCTGCACTTCCTCGGCGCCGACCGCCGCGCCGATCACCGTCGCGGTCAGGTCGGACCCGCCGCGGCCGAGGGTCGTGATGTTCCCGTCCGCGTCCTTGGCGATGAAGCCGGTCACGACGGGCAGGACGCCGGAGTCGGCGAGCGGGACGAGCTTCGCCTTGACGTTCGCGTAGGTCTCGTCGAGGAGCTCCGCGGACGTGAAATTGGAATCGGATCGGAAGCCGGCGTCCCACGCGTCGAGGGCCTGCGCCTTCACCCCGATGGAGCGGAAATAGGCGGCGGCGACGCGGATGGACAGCCGCTCGCCGAAGGAAACCAGGTAGTCCCTGGTACGCCCGGTCAGTTCGCGGATGAGGGAAATGCCCACCAGAAGGCTTTTGAGTTCCGCCAGGAGCGGCAGGATTTCCGCGTCCACGACAGCCTGGGGCAGCCCGAGGTCCGCGACCGTCGAGCGGTGCAGAGCCTCGACCTGGTCGACCGAAACGGTACCCTTGAGGGCGGCTTCGCCGGCGTCCAGAAGATGGTCGGTGGTATCGCCCATCGCGGAGAGCACCAGCACGGGTTTCAGGTCCATACGGTCCTTCACTATCCCGGCGACGTGGCGAATGCGCTCCGCGTTGGCGACGGAACTTCCTCCGAACTTCATGGCGATCATACGGCTATCCTCCTAGCGTGACGAAAAGCATACCAAGAACGCCGCCCTGAGGCAATGGATCGACTGCATCTTTATGCAGAATAGCGTAGGGTTTCTGCATACTTTTCGCATACGCGTCATCGTACGCGATGATCCCTGCCGAATGCCGCAAGAAGCGGCAATATTGAGCCCCGGTGCATCGGCATGCTACAGTGCGGCCATGATCGCCGAAAAAAGTCTCGTGCTCTTCAAGAATCGACCCGCCGTCGTCGCCGAAAAAGCGGACAAGCTCGCCATTTCCCTGCCCGGCGGGGAAAGCCTGAAGGTGCGGGAAAAGGACGTGGAGCTCCTGCACCCCGGACCGGCCGGAAAGGTCGAGGCGATCGAAAAGGCCTCTCCCGAGGGAGACGCCGCCGGCGCGTGGGAACTGCTCGAAGGCACCGAAGTGCCTTTGGCCGAGCTCGCCGAACTCGCGTTCGGCGAATTCACGCCGGAAACGGCATGGGCCGCCTGGAGGCTCGTGCAGGACGGGCTGCGCTTCTCCGGCACGCCCGCGGCCGTTCGGGCGAAGCCGGCGGCGGAAGTCGCGGCCGAAGAAGCCAAGCGGGGAGAGAAGGCGCGTGAAGGCGCCGAACGGGAAGCCTTCCTCGAACGGCTCGCGAAGGGCGCGGTGAAGCTACCCGATGACGCGCGGCGGCTTCAGGACGTCGAAGCCCTCGCCCTGGGGAAGACGGACAAGAGCAAGACGATGAAGGATGCCGGCAAGGCGGAGACGCCGGTGGAGGCCCACAAGCTGCTGCTCTCCGTCGGCTATTGGAAGGAAGACGTCAATCCGTATCCCTCGCGCAACGGGAAAACGCTCGCGTCGGCCAAAGAGCCCATTCCGCAGCCTCCCGCCGAAGAACGGCTCGACCTCACCGGACTCAGATCCTTCGCCATCGACAACGCGTGGAGCTCCGACCCCGACGACGCGGTTTCGCTCGACGGCGACGTCCTCTGGGTGCACGTCGCCGATCCGGCCGCCTCGGTTCTCCCGGACGATCCCCGCGATATCGAGGCCCGCGGCCTTGGCGAAACCCTGTACCTGCCGGAGGGCAGCTTCCGGATGCTCGCCGAAGATTCACTGCCGTTGTTCGCGCTCGGTTTGTCCGAAACCTCCCCCGCCCTCTCCTTCAGGATCGTCCTCGACGAGAATGCCGAGATAAAGGATGTCGACATCCGCAAAACCATCGTCCGCGTCGAACGCCTCACCTACGGCCAAGCGGACCAGCAGGCCTCCGATCCGGCCCTGGCTCCGCTGTTCGCGCTCGCGGACAAGCTGTACGCGCGGCGTCTCGCCGCGGGCGCAGTCGTCATCGAGCTGCCCGAGACGCACATGAAGGTCGAGGCCGGCGAAGTAACGATCGAACCGATCGAATCCTACCGGGCCGCCGACATGGTCCGAGAATTCATGCTGATAGCGGGCAACGCCGCCGCGCGCTGGGCCATCAGGAACCGACTGCCCTTCCCCTTCGTCGCCCAGGAAGTCGGAGACCTGCCCGCCCAGCCGCTGCCGGGGCTCGCCGGCTCCTACCAGCTGCGCCGCTGCATGCGGCCGCGCCGGCTGTCCGCGGCGCCCGGCGCGCACGCAGGGCTCGGCCTGAGCGAATACACGCAGGTGACCAGCCCGCTCCGGCGCTACACCGACCTGGTCGCCCACCAGCAGATACGCGCGTTCCTGGACGGCAGACAGCCCCAGACTTCCGAGGAAGTGCTCGCCCGCATCGCGGCGGGCGAAGCTGCCGCCCAGGCGGCCGTCATGGCGGAAAGGGAATCGCGGCGCCATTGGACGATGGTGATGCTGTCGCGCATGAAGGACTCGCGCTGGGACGCGGTGGTGGTGGACCGTAAAGGAGGGAGGGCGATCGTGCTCATACCCGATCTGGCGATCGAGGCGTCGGTGGCGATGAAGGAAGATGCGGCGCTCAACGATGCGATCGCCGTCGCCGTCTCTTCGGTGAAGATTCCGGAATTGGAAGCGAATTTCGTCGTCGTCTAGAAGAGTACGATGTTCCCCGCGGACTCCTGGGTCCTCTTGATGCGGGTGAGGTATTCCTTCTCCTCCATGTCCACCGCTTTGATGAGCGTGCCGGTGATGCGCTTCAGCAGCACCTTGCCGTCCTTCACGAAGAAGAGGATCTTCCGGGCCGTCATACCGCCCACGTCCTGCCTATCCACCGGGATTCCCTCGGTTTTCAGATAATCGAAGGCGAATTCGATATTGCTCCGGGGAACCGTATTGCCCCTCTCGTGCCCCAAGTGCAGCACCGACCCTCCGCCGAACACCTTCGCGCGCAGACGGTCCTTCCGGCAGCCGAGCTTCATCAGGTCGTTTATCAGCAGTTCCATCGCGTACATGCCGTATTTGGCGTTCGCGGACACGAAGCCGGCGCGCTCGTCGAAATCGCCGGCGAGCATGAAATGGTTGAGCCCGCCTATGCGGGTCTGAGGATCGCGCAGGGCGACGGAAACGCACGAGCCGAGCACGGTCGCGATGATGATGTCGTCCGTGGTTGCCAGGTATTCGCCCGGATGGATGATGGTGATCGGCTGCTCGAATTGCGCCGTCTTATGGTGGAACATGAACCATGCCTTCAGCCGCCGTCAGAACAGCGTGACTTCGCCCAGTTCGACGCCCGACTCGA
Source organism: Treponema sp. (assembly GCA_003245635.1). Lineage (GTDB taxonomy): Bacteria > Spirochaetota > Spirochaetia > Treponematales > Breznakiellaceae > SZUA-426. The sequence continues at coordinate 9,701 of QKCO01000063.1, read as the reverse complement.
CCCGGAAACCGCCGATGTCCGCCGCCGCCTGCTTATGGGCGTAGATGGTGAAGCGCTCGATGACGTCCCTGAAACGCTCGAGCTCTTCGGGCGCGGATACGGCGATCTCGCCGCGGCGGGCGATTTCGGCGTCCGCGGCGGTCTTGAAAGCCGCGAGCTGCCGTTCCGCCGATTGCAGTTCGCCGATCATCTTCCCGAAACGCAGCGACTCGGTCTTGGAGGCTTCGAGCAGGGAAAGGAAATCTGTCGTATAAAGGGAGAAATCGCGCGCGTTCTGCTGCAGGGCATCCTTCAAGCGAACGACGCCGCGATGGGATTCCTCCAGACTGTCCTGCGATTCCCTTATGAGGAGCCCCTCTTCTTCGGCCAAGAGCGTATAGCCCTCGATCGCGGTCGTGGTTTCCGCGATGAATCCGCGGGTGGAGAGCGTCGCCTCGCCCACGTCCTCGCCGATCCGCGTCGTGAGGGAAGACATCTCGACCACGGTGTCGCTCATAGACCTGAGGGACTGCTGCTTGGCCACCTCGATGCGGGAAGCGACGTCTATGTTCTTGAATCGGTTCAATATCTTGCCGAACTCGAGGAACCCCCGGTCCAGAATCTCCACGGCGCCGGAGAGCTGTCCGCCGTTGGAAGCAAGTGCGCTCTTCGTGCGGAGGTAGCCGTCGACTTGGGAAGATAGGGACACGAGCGTCTCCGCAGCGCGGGAAAACGCCTTGACGGCGAGCCCCGCGCCGCCCATGCCGCCCGTTTCTCCGAGCAGATCCCGCCGCTTCGATTCGCCCTCCTCGACGATCTTAGACACCGCCTCCGTCCCTTCCGCGATGGTGGCGGCGGCGCCGGCGATTTGGGAGCGCACATCGGCGACCATCGCCGAAGCGAGCTCCGCGAGGCGGCTCTTGAACAGGAGATCCGAGGAGGAGCCCCCGACCGCATCCATCTCGTCCAGCGCCATCAGGACATGCTCGAGGGACTGGCGGACGATGTCCTGAAGCTGCACCGTCTCCATGATCGCCCGCACGGGCGGCTCGATGGAGCGTGAACGATCCACCAGATCGAGCATGCGCCCGCCGATGTCCCGGACCGCCGCCTCGAGCGCCGAAAAGGGCTCGACAAGCCGCTTCTCGAGCCCTTCGAACAGCTCGCTCTGCTGGTGTTCGAGCTGCTCGACGTCTGCGCGAAAGGATTCGAAGGTCACCAGCAGCTTCTTGCCGTCCTCCGTAAGACGGTCGGTAAGCGTTATGGTCCGGGCGGAAAGCCGCTTCAGCTCGTCCGTTATGACGGAAAAGGCCTTGCCGGCTGAGCCGGACTTGAGCGCGACGGTCATCGCGTTGAGGGAAATGATCTCCATCTCGACCGAATCGTCCTTGATCCGGGCGATGATCGAGTCGAGGCTGCTGAGGGTCTTGATGCCGTTCTCGAGAGAAAAGAGCAGGGCGCGGTCGCGCTCCTGCATATCCTTGAAACGCCCCGCCGCGACCGAAACCGCCGATCGGGTGGAATGGAAGAGAGCATGAAGCGCGTTCTCGAAACCGGACCCAGAACCGATCGATCCGAGCATGGAGGAGGATCGTTCGAGGCTTCGTTTCATTTCCTTGACGAATTCCGGGAAGGTATCCGCGAACGTCAGAAATAATCGTTCCGAATCGCCGATGAGGGATTTAATGCGCTGTCTGACATCGACGGTATCGGCGACGCTAACCGTTTCCATAACGCAAGTATAAATGCAGGCAGGAGTCCCCGCAATACGGGCGGCTCTATATATATGGAAAGAGGGGGTCGGCTCGAACGCTTGTTTGCATCCGAGCCGGTTCCCCTCCCCGTCGAATCGAGGAACGGCTCCGCGCTAGCGAGCCGCGGCGTCGAGCTCGGCGAGCAGCGACAGCTCCGTATTCCGGTCGAAGTAGCGGGCCTTGTCCATCTTAGGAGTGAAGTTGGCCGCGTCGCCGATCTTGAAGGTATGGTGGGGTTCGGTGCGGGCTACCAGCGGCTGGGTCTTGGTGGACAGCCAGAGGTGGATGTCCGCGCCGAGCGGCTCGACGACGGTCACCTTGAGCGGCATGTTGTTCTCCGCGGCGGGCGTCTCGGCGTACAGCAGATCCTCCGGGCGGATGCCGAAGTAGACCTCCTGGCCGACATAGCTTTTCAGATACTTCGCGTGCTCGGCAGCGGGCTTGAGCTCGAAGCCGCCCTCGTCGAGCATCACTTCGCCGTTCTTCTCCACGACCTTGACGGTCAGGAAGTTCATGGGCGGCGACCCGATGAAGCCGGCGACGAATTTGTTGATCGGATGGTTGTAGAGGTAGAGCGGCGAGCCGATCTGCTGGACCTTTCCGTCCTTCATGACGACGATCTTGCTGGCCATGGTCATCGCCTCGACCTGGTCGTGGGTGACGTAGATCATGGTCGCGTTCAGGCGCATGTGCAGGTCGGAAAGCTCGGCGCGCATCTGCACGCGGAGCTTGGCGTCCAGGTTGGACAGCGGCTCGTCGAAGAGGAAGACCTTCGGATTGCGGACGATGGCGCGGCCGACGGCGACGCGCTGACGCTGGCCGCCGGAAAGAGCCTTGGGCTTGCGGTCCAGGAGCTTCTCGATGTCGAGGATGCGCGCGGCCTCGTGCACGCGGCGGTCGATTTCGGCCTTGTCGACCTTCTTGATGCGCAGACCGAAGGCCATATTCTCGTACACCGACATGTGCGGGTACAGCGCGTAGTTCTGGAACACCATCGCGATGTTCCGGTCCTTCGGCGGCACGTCGTTCATGAGGTCGCCGTCGATCAGGAGCTCGCCTTCGGTGATGTCCTCGAGACCCGCTACCATGCGGAGCGTCGTCGACTTTCCGCAGCCGGAGGGCCCGACGAACACCACGAATTCCTTGTCCTCGACCGTGATGTTCGCGTTGTCGACGGCGCGCACGTTGCCGTCGTACACCTTGGAGATGCCTTTGAGTTCTACCTTTGCCATGGATCCTCCCTGAAAGGGTTAGTTTATGGATCCCAGTGTACGGGCGCTTCAGTGATTTTGTCAAACCGAAGAGCCCGGACGGCGAATCAGAGGCCGAGGGCTCCCGCGATGCGCGCGACAAGGGGATCGGCGAGCACGAGGAGCACGATCAGCACGATGCCGGGCAGGAAGTCGGCGGTTTTTATCTTCTTGAGGGCCAGCAGGTTGAGACCGATCATCACGACCAGCGCGCCGCCGATGCCGGTGAGCTCGGCGAGCATCGCCGGGGAAACGTAGGGCTTGAGGAACCCGGCGCCGAGGGTGAGCCCCCCCTGGTAGATCAGGATAGGCAGCGCCGAGAACGCGACGCCCGGACCGAGGGCGGCGGAAAAGAAGATCGCCATGAAGCCGTCCAGAACGGATTTCGTCAGGATCAGCGTATAGTCGCCTTCGGTGCCGGCCTTGAACGATCCGACCAGGGACATCGCCCCGACGCAGAATAGGACCGACGCGTTCAGGAAGCCATGTCCGAAATCCCAGCCGTCCTTCGTATTCCCGGAGGAGATCCGGCCGCCTTTGGCGAACTTTTCGAGAAAGACGCCGAAGCGCAGTATCGCGCCGTCGATATCCATCGCGGTGCCGATCAGGCCGCCGGTGATGAGCGCGAGGGCGAGGTAGACGACGTTGGCGCTTTTGAAAGCCATCGAGAAACCGATGACGAGCGTGGTGACGCCGGCGCCGGCGAAGACGACTTCCCGGTAGCCGTCTTTGATCCGTTTGGCCCCGAGGAGGCCGATGAGCGAGCCGAGCACGATGGCTGCGCAGTTGACTAGCGTTGCGAACATGATCGAGGAGCCTAGCCGGGCCGGGGGAATAAGTCAACGAGCCGGACAATGGGAACGGCTTCGAAAAACGCACCGTATCAGCGCTATTATTGCGCTGATCCGCAATTACCCCTATAGTGGATTATGATCTAGGAGGAGCCATGCGCCTATCGTTTTCCATTAAGGTCAAGCAGTTCATCGCCTTCGCGGGCCTCGGGCTCGCGCTGAGCGCGGCCATCAGCCTCGTCGCTTTTTTCGGATCGGGAAAGATCCTCAAGACGCAGATGACCGCGTCGCTCAAAGTCAACGCCGTGCGCCTGGCCGACGCCTACAACGGATGGCTCACCTCCCAGCTCGACCAGCTGACGACCGTCGCTCAGCTGGTCGACATCGACTACGGCGACCACATGTTCGATATGCTCGCCTCAGAAGCCCGCCGGCTCGGCTTCAATTCGATCTCTCCGGCGGACCGTTCGGGCATACTCCATCTTGCCGGAGGCAAGACCGCGGACCTCTCGCAGCGCCCCTACCTCAAGACGCTCTTTTCCGAACGCCGCGCGGTGGTCTCCGAGCCGGTGTTCAGCGCGGTCGCCGGCGAGGAGAACCTCCTCACCGTGCTTTTCGCCGTCCCGATCTACAAGGACGGCGCGCTCGCGGGAGCGCTCATCGGGCAGCGCAAGGCGGAATTCCTCAGCGAAAAGCTCAAGGATATAGAATACGGCTCCGAGGCGAGCGCCTACGTGTTGGGCCCGGCCGGGTATCCAATCGCCCACACCGACCCCGAACAGGTGCGCGCCAAGAAGAGCGCGGCCGACATGGTGAAAGAGAACGAGGAGTACAAGCCCCTGGCCGCCATAACGGACCGGATGATCGCCGGAGAGACCGGCGTCGGCAATTACCGTTTCGGCGGGACGTTCCGTTTCGTAGGCTACGCGCCGATCGCGGGATTCGGCTGGAGCGTCGGTATCTCGGTTCCCGACTCCGTCGTATTCGCCCCGCTGAAGGAACTCGTCAATCTCTTCCTGCTCGTCTCGGCGGCGTCCGTCCTTATCAGCGTCCTCATAGCGCTCGCGCTCGGATCGGCCTTCGCGAAACCGCTCAAGATCGTAGCCGACACCTTCCAGGGAATCTCCAAGGGAGAGGCCGACCTCACCAAGCGCATCGAAATGAAGCGCAACGACGAGCTCGGACGGCTCGTCCACGGCTTCAACGACTTTATCGGAAAGCTGCAGTCGATCATGACCTCGCTCAAGAGCACGCAGGGCTCGCTCGGATCCATCGGCCAGGAGCTCGCCACGAGCTCCCACGAGTCGGCGAGCGCGATCAGCGAAATCCTGGCGAACATCGAAGGGGTCAGGCGGCAGTCGTCCCACCAGGCGGAGAACGCCGAGTCGGCGGCGGCGGCCATGGAGGTCGTCGCGACCGGCGTCGCGCGGCTGGATAAGCTGATCGAGACCCAGGTCGCGGGCAACGTGGAGGCGGCCGCCTCCATAGAGCAGATGGTCGGCAACATCGCGTCGGTCACCACCTCGGTCGAGAAGATGGCCAGCCGGTTCGAGACGCTCATGGCCGCCGCCGCGGAAGGCAAGGTCAAGCAGGAAGCGGTCGACGCGCGGGTCAAGGAGATCGCCTCGCAGTCCGAGCTCCTCATGGAGGCCAACGAAGTCATTTCGGGCATCGCCTCCCAGACGAACCTCCTGGCGATGAACGCGGCCATCGAGGCGGCGCACGCGGGAGAGGCCGGCAAGGGCTTCTCCGTCGTCGCCGACGAAATTCGCCGACTCTCGGAAACCTCCGCCGAGCAGTCGCGCAGCATCGGCGCGGAGCTCGCCCGGATCCGCGCGGGGATCGAGGAAGTAGTCTCGGCGTCCCAGGATTCGGAAGCGGCCTTCTCTTCGGTCACTGCGGGCATCGAGGAAACCGACGGCCTAGTCAAGCAGATCGCGCAGGCGATGGCCGAGCAGGAAACCGGCTCCAAGCAGATTCTCGAAGCCCTCCACGACATGAATCAGGTCACCGAGGAAGTCCGGGCGAAAGCGTCGGATATGAACTCGGCGGCGGCGAACGCGCGGAGCGCCATGCAGGACCTCGCCCAAACATCGGAGACGATACTAGGCAGCATGGACGAGATGGGAGCGGGCGCCGAGCAGATAAACAAGGCTGCCCAATCGGTGTCGAACCTCGCGGAGGCCACGAACAGCTCGATCGGCTCGATGGAGTCCGAGATCGGCCGCTTCACCGTTTGACCGGCGGAACATGATTCGGGGCGCCGCCTTTTCCGGCGGCGTCCTTCGATACCGCGTCCCGGTCTCTTTCAAGTTCGCTTTTCCGATCCTGCAGCTTCATTTGCTCCGAGTACCAAAGGCTGTCGGAGGCCGTTTCCCAAAAACCGTACAATAGATCCGCCGCGGCGAGGATGCCGGCGACGGCATAGCCCAGGCCGGAGATATCTTCCCGACCCGCGAAAGAAGCGGCGACAGCGGAAGCGGCGAAGCCCTGAGCCCCGAGACCGATGCCTATCTGAAGCCGAGCGCGCTTCCTGAGCCTCAGGCGATCCTGCTCAGGCAATGCCAAGCCATCCGGATACTTCAGTAAAGCAAAACCGCAAACGGGAACGAGGGACAGGAACGCTGTCTTGATCCCTTCGGCGCGGATGTCGGGAACGGGGCGTTCCCGGTACTCCGGGGGTATGCGCAGATCGTCGAGCCGCTTTCCGATTTCGGCGAGCGCGTCGGCGCGCGCTGCCCGTTCGGCGGATTCGCGCTGCGTTTCGCCGAAGGCGACACGGACCGAAGCTTCATCGCCGTAGGAGAGCGAAAAATCTTCGGCGAACGTTTTATCGCCGAGCACGCTTTCCAGGCGGTAGCTGCCCGGAAAAAGCGCTGAAAAAAGTTTAGGACCGATGAAGCCTTCCAAAAAATCGACGCCCTCCAAGCGGTTCCGCACCCCTTCGGGGGATTCGATCGAAACGGATGCGGAGGGCTTGAGGGACAGCGTTATTTCGACGGTTCGTCCCGGAAGAACGCGCAGCGGGCCTCTCCACACGAGGCTGCCTTTTCGGGCGCCGAGCAGAAGCTCCTTGGCGGGAATATTCGCGATGAGTCCGCCCGCCGGATACGAATCGCTGCCGACGTAGACGACGGCGCCCGCGGGCTCCGTCTTGACGATAAGATTGCCGGTCTCGATCTTCAGGCGCGCGCGGATGGTTTTGCCGCCGTCCAGTTCGAACGCCTCGCGGTAGGCATAGGCGTCCTTGCGGACCTCCAGCGAATAGAACCCTTTGGCGAGACCGTTCAGCACCAACGGTGTCTTCCCGCGCAGCACGCCGTTGAGATAGACCGAAGCCCCCGCGGTATCCGCGTCGACAGTAAGACTTGAACCGCCGGTCCCCGGCTCCGCGGTCCGCTTGCCGAGCGAAGAGGCTTCCCAAACGACGTCGGCCATACTTTCTTGAAATTCCTGCCAAAGCAGCGGGCCGACGGAGGAAGATCCGAAAAGGCCGCCGTCCCGAAGGGATCGGATCTGCAGATTCATCGCATACGATTCGCCTTCGCGGTCGACGCGGCACAGCGCGACATAGTCGGCCGGAAGAGAAACGGCTGAGAGCATTTCGCCCGAAGGAGAGAGGATGCCCTTGAATACGAGTTCCTGCGCCTCGAGGAAACGCGCAATATCGGCATGGCTTATCACCGACCAGCGCTTGGTCCGAAACAGGGCTTCGGTAAGGCGGTCGCCGATCGCGGCCCGCTTTTCATCATCGAGACCGCTCCCCTCTATATCGTTCAAGAAAAGGTATTTCGGTTCCTGAGCTTGCGCGGCGAAGGCAAGCAGCAGCAACGCCGCCAATACATATCGGCGGCGCATCAGAACGACTTCGCTATGCCGAGGGCGACCACGGGGATCGTCGCCTCGAGACCGTCGAGATTGCTTATCTGGATCGAAGCGCGTCCATTGAGCACCAGTCCCGAAAAAAGATTCAGCAAGCCGAGAGCGCCTGAAGCGGATCCGAGCCCGGGCACCGCGTAGGATACCGACATGCCGTATTGATAGATCGGAAGCCTCCGTTCCGTCGAGGAAGCGTCGACGTAGGTCCGCAGCAGCACGCCGGTCTGCAATGAATTGCTGAAGAAACTCCGGCTGAGCTGACCTGCTATGGAGAAATCGACGAAGTCGTAGGCCATCGCGGTCGCTAACTTCAGTTCGTAGCCGATATCCAGAAGCAGCCTTCCCGATAGGCCGCCTTCGAAATTCAGCGAAGAAGCGGAATCCTCCTCTCCGCCGAGCTTGAGCAAGATGAGGTTCATCGCCCGAACGGAGAGCTTCATGATTCCAGAGCTGAGCACGATGCCCAGATCGAGAGCGGCTTCCTGAACGCCGCTCTCGGAAACGTTGACCGCGTCTTCCGCCAAGCCGCGGGTCAGGCGATTCAGCTGCACGCCGGCGGCGACCGCGACAGGCAGCTCGATTCCCAGATCCAAAGTGGAGAGCCCGAATTGGAGCGCGAGCATATCCTGGAATACGGACGAGGGAACGTCGGAACCGATATCGTGTACCTGGGACTGTCCGGAGATCTGGAAAAGCCTGAAGTTCGGGATGCTGAGCACGAAATTGCTGCCGTACCCGTTCCGCTCCGCTCCGCCCCGGGATATCGAAGACGGGAAGAACCCGAATCCGACGGACAAAGCGTTGAAGGCGGTCTCGGCGACCGTCGCCGGATTGTCGTCGTAGAAGGAGCCGGGAAGATTCGGCCCCGGCATGGCGGCCCGCTCATCGCCGAGAAAAATGAAATCGTGCTCCGCCTGAGCGGAAACGAGGGAGAAAAACACCGAAATGACTATGGCCAGCAATTTTCGCATGCGCCGATTCTCCGTGGTCAGAGAGACCAATCGATTCCGCACAGAAGGCGCCTGACTCCGTCGTCGTCCAGCCTGAAGACGAAATCGGCCGACACCGACTTGGTAAGCCGATACGAAAGCCCGGCGGAAACGAACAGCTCCTGGGCCTCGGTGAGGAAATCCGCCTTGCCCGAATAGCAGGCCTCCACCGCAAGCGCCAGATTCAAAGGCAGCGCGAGGGTGACGCCTCCGAAACTCGCCACCGTCGAGCCGGTCGTCCCCATGCCGACGATGACCTGCAGAGCGAACGGAAGGGAAAGCGGAATCAGATAATCGAAGCAAAGGAACAAGCCGTACGGGAATTCGAGGCCGACCGCCAATGAACCATTCGGAACAGCCTCGTCGGGGAAAGCGAACTTAACGGAGGGAATCAGGGGAAATACGCTTGTCCGGTCCAAGGAGAACCCGCCGCCCGAAAGCGTCCAATCTTCGTTGCCGAAAAACGCGATGTCTTCCTTCAGGAAGTACGCGTACGTATTCGTCAGCCCGATCTCCACCGACGACAGCTTGAAATTTCCCCGAACGGAATAGGGGAAAAGGGAGAGTTCGCTCGCGGTCGAAGGCACCGAAGAATACGCGAGGTGGACGGCGGCGTCGGAACGGGCGGAGGGGATGAAATACAGACCCTCGAGCCCGTAATACGAAGGGAGCGCGAAAAGCGACGATACGGAAATGCACAAGAACGCCGTGAAGAAAAATTTCTTCATCCGCGACTCCTATTGCCCCGCGACGCACATGAACGCGCCGAGGGCGATGGACGCCATTATCACGGCCGGGCGGAAGCGGAACGGCTTTTTCGTCAGCTCGACCTCCGCGGTAGCGATGCCGTCGGGTTTGACTTCAATCGTCTTGGTCTCCGCCGCAAGCGAGTTATAGACCTTGATGCGATAAAGTCCCGGATCGAGCGCCGCGAAGGCCAGGGGGGTCTGGCCCTTCCGCTCGCCATCGATCTCCACATTCGCCCCGCTCGGGCTGCTCACGATGCGCAGGGCCCCCGGCTTGATCGCTAGATCCTGCTCCAAAGCGATGGGCTGCTCA